>JAGNTR010000146.1 GCA_017987415.1 Neisseriaceae bacterium | reverse complement strand
ACCGCCAGCAACACCACGCTCATCAACCCAAGCTTAGGCCAATTGGTGCGGGCCAGACTGCCCATGGTCCAAAACACCACCGCCGACAGCGCCTGATCCGGCGCAACATACTGTAACGCCTCCAGCATGGCGGTAAAGGTAAACACCAGCGTGGTGCCCAATAACACCACCATTTCCGTTGTCACCCCCCGCCGGCGGCTCAAATAATGAATAAACAACGCCGCCAGCATCGACATTAAAAACGCGTTAACGGGAATCGCATACGCCACCCACGCAGCAGGCAAAATGCTCACGCCCAACACCAGGCCCAGCGCTGCGCCAAAGCTGGCCGCAGCAGACAGACCAAGGGTAAACGGACTGGCCAAGGGATTGCCCAACACCGTCTGCATCTCCACCCCCGCCACCGACAGGCTAGCGCCCACGATGAGGGCCGTGAGCGCCACCGGCAGACGAATGTCCCACAGCACGGCCTGTACCGTAGGGGCTGCATTGGCATCCCACAGCGCCGACAGCACCGTCCAAGGCTGATAACGGGCTTGACCTAGGCTTAAGTCCAAGCCAAAGCTGATCACGGTCAATAAACCAATCAGCGCCAACAGCCATAGTCGGCGCTGGGCCAAACGCTGATACAGCGTTCGGCCAGCCGTTAAAGAAGGCGTCGCCACCGTGGTTTCAGATTCACTCATACAGAGGCTCCATTCAAGCTCAGCCAATAGCCCGGTTGATAGGGAATCGGCAAAAAGCGTTGGTGTAATTCAATAAAGGTGGCTTCAGGGTCTAAGTCCTGAAATCGTTCTGGATGCAGCCATTTCGCCAGCTGCTGCAAGGCCACAAAATGATAGGGATTATCGTAAAACGGATGCCAAATGGCGTGTACCCGCCCGTTCTGAACCGCCTGTAGGGTTCGATAGGCTGGGCGCTGCATCAGCCGCTGTAGCCGCGCCTGACCCTCAATCGGATCAGCGCCTGGCCCTAGGTTTACCCAGTCACCGGTGGGGGCATACAGCGACCAATTGGCGCCGGTGACCAAGACTACATCAGGCTCAGAGGCGATGACTTGCTCGGGATGCAGGGTGCCAAACGTGCCCTGAATAAAGCGGCTGCCCAGATGGTCTCCGCCAGCGGCCGTCACCAGTGCGCCAAAATTGCCCTCGCCATAGCTCAGGCAACAGTCTTCGTACAGCCCCGCAGCACGCTCTAACATCACCGTCGGCCTATGCTGAATCCCTTTTAAAGGCTGAAACACGCGCGCCAGCTGCTCGGCTCGAAAGCGCAGAAACGCCTTCGCCCGCTCACTGCGGCCAAACAACGTGCCCAGAATCTCAATGCTGCGGGCGCTGTGGTGAAAAATCTGCGTGCTAAAATCCACAAACACCAGCGCCACCCCCAGCTTGGCCAATAAAGCCATCAAACCTGAGGCCTCAACGGCGCCACGCGAACTTAAGTTCATCACCACCACGTCTGGCTCTAAGGACAAGGCCAGCTCATTGCCAATGGCGTCTCGAGACGTAGACGGGAAACGCACAATATCGGCCAGCTGCGGAAACCGCCGCCGATAAGCCTCATAGCCATCATAATCAGCGGCCCGAAAGTTGCTGCCCCAGCCAACCACGGCGCCAAACGGATCCTCTGGGCACAAGAGCGCCATCGCATAGGCCAAGGTGCCATCACCGAGCAAAATGCGTTTAATCGGCCGAGTGAGGCTGACCGTACGCCCAGCAATGTCCACCACGGTCCGCTCGGCCGTTTTCGAGCGCTCAAAGCCAGGCGCCGCCAACAGCACGCCGCTGGCCAGCAAGCCCAGCAGCAGCTGCCGACGGCTGATTAAAGACGTTGAAGCAGCCATGGCCCTACCACCGATAGCGCAGCGAAGCGCTGACGGTGCGGTCTTGGCCAATGAAGCAATACATGGCCGAGGTACAGCTAGCCACATAGTCTTTATTGGTTAAGTTGCTGACGTTCAACGCCACGCTGGCGCCGGCCCACTCTGTGCGCACATGACCTAGGTCGTAATTCAGCGCTAAATCCCAGAGCGTAACCGCAGGGACTTTAAAACGATTGCTCGGGTCGCCGTAGCTGCTGCCCAGATAGCGCATGCCCACGCCGGTTTGTAAACCTTGGGCCATGCCGCTGCCGATGCGATAATCCAGCCACACCGAACCGCTGTGCTGCGGCGTTTGCACCAGGCTATTGCCTTCAAACTTGGTGTCTTTAATCAACTCATTGTCCAGATAGGTATAACTGGCCATCATGTTTAGCTGACGGGTTAGAGCCAGCGTGGCCTGTAGGTCAAGGCCGCGGGTGCGCACCTCACCGGCTTGCTTATTAAAGCCTAGGTGTTCGGCGTCGCTGGTTTTGACGTTGGTTTGATTGAGCTGAAAAAGAGCAGCGCTGAGCATGGTTTTGCTGCCCTCAGGGTGATACTTCAGCCCTACTTCACGTTGCTTGGCTTCAATCGGCACAAAGGCCGAGCCTTTGTAGTCACTGCCCAATAGTGGGTCAAACGAAGTGGCATAGCTGGCGTAGGCCGCCAGTGAATCGCCAAATAAATAGCTTAGGCCGGCACGGCCGCTCCATTTATGGTCGTCCTGTTTGGTCTTGGTTTTCACCAAGGAATAGCTATTGGTTTCGTCATCGGTGCGCGAACGGTCAAAGCGACCGCCCAAAGTCAGCCGCCATTGGCGATAGGCTATTTGATCCTGTACATAGGCGCCTAAGCGGTTAAACGTTTGGTGCACCGCCCACGGCGCTTGGCGGCTAGGGCCAAAGTCAGGCCGTACCGCAGGCCGATAGTTGGGCCCATAAGGATCAAACAAGTGTGGCCCATCGCTGTACAGAGCGTTTTTCACCGTTCCGCGCGCATAATCCACGCCAAACAGCAGCGCATGAGTGGTGGCGCCTAAGGTCACCTCACCATTCACATGGTTGTCCATCGAGAAGGCGCGCACGCTGGCGGGCGAATCCTCATACGTCCCCTTCAGCATCAGCTTGTCGTCCTGCATTTGGTAGCCGTACACCACTGAGCGCTGTAAGTCCGTGTCGATGGTCATGTAGCGCATATTGCTGGTGAAGCGCCAACCATCGGCAAAATCATGCTGTAACAGCGAGCTCAACGAGCGCTGTTTGCGGCTAGAGGCGGAAAAATCTCGATCAGAAAAATTACGGCGGCGGTTAATTTCTGGCAATTGACTGTTGTCTAGGCCCAAAACGGCAGCCGGGAGGCTGTTGTAATCGGGCAGATGTGGCTCTTGCGTGTAGCTGCCCATTACCGTCCACGCCGTGTGTTCATTTGGCTGCCAGGTAATGGCCGGCGCCACATACAGACGCTTATGGCGCGTGTCTTCTACTTGGCCCTTGCTGTCTAAGCCTGAGGCGGTGATCCGATACAGCAGCGTCTGGGCATCGTTCAGTGGCCCGGTGGCGTCTAGGCCGAGGTGTTTGCGATTAAAGCGACCATAGCTAAGGCTTAATTCTTGCGACTGGACGGCGCTGGGTTTACGGCTGATCTGGTTGATCACGCCCCCGCCGGTGCCCTGCCCATAAACCGAAGAAGACGGCCCGCGCAATACCTCTACCCGTTCAAGACCATAGGCGTCCACCTGCGGCAGCCAACTGCCAGGGTTGCTGATCACCCTCAAGCCATCCAAATAATAATCAGCGTCGGCGCCACGAATTTTGGTGAGGTCAATGTAGTCGCCAAAGCCGCCGAATTTCTCACTGGTGGCGCCAGCCGTATAGCGCAGCGCCTGGCTGGTGCTGTTGGCCTGCTGTAAGTCCATCTGCTGGCGGGTCACCACCGAAATCGATTGCGAAGACGTCAAAATATCGGTAGGCGCTTTGCTGCCGACCGTCGAGGTTTCTGCCACCCAGCCTCGAACCGCCCCTTGGCGCGGCGCTTGGCCATGCCCTTCTACCGTAATGTCCGCAATCGCCGCACTGTCGCCCACCGTCTCGGCCTGAGCCTGACTCAATGCGCTCAAACAGCAAACGGCCATCGCCGCCTGCGCCCAGATCGACACCGTGGGGCTAGGCCCACCCTCATGCGCCGCAGCAACCGCCGGCCGTTTTTTTTCAGGATTCATGCACATTCTCGCTACAGGTTAGGGAAATAAAAATCGCATTATAATCATCGACCGACCGACGGTCAATTAAAACAATAATGATAACTATTCTTTTTTAGATGCGATGTCGAGATGGCCACATCGCTTTAATCGTCCTCACGCCCCATTTAACTGGCTGTGTGGCTTGTGGCGTGATTTTTGACGTATTCAGCAACCCAGCCGTCGGCACCCTCGCCATGCCATAAGCCAATCCCGCACTGGCCGATGGTGCTCAGTGGCCGACAACACTGGCCTCTAGGCTATTTATTTGGCTGCGGCGCTGCTGGTCTATTGCCTTAACCACGCCTAGCCTAAGCCCCATAAAAAACAGGCCCTAAACCACGTCAACGCGTGATTTAGGGCCTGTCTGATTGGCCTGAACCGCTTATTCTAGTTCGGCCTGCATGATTTCGCGCATCTCAAACTTCTTGATTTTACCGGTCACCGTCATCGGAAACTCCACCACAAACTTCACGTAGCGCGGCACTTTTTGGCGTGAAATCTGGCCATCACAAAAGCCTCGAATGTCTTCTGCGGTCAGGCTGCGGCCTTCTTTCACCACAATCCAAGCACACAGCTCTTCACCGTACTTGGTGTCGGGCACGCCAATCACCTGCACATCCAAAATGTCTGGATGGGTGTATAAGAACTCTTCAATTTCGCGCGGATAGAGGTTCTCACCGCCGCGAATCACCAAGTCTTTGATGCGGCCGACCATCTGGCAATAGCCTTCATCGTCTAGCACGGCCAAATCTTCGGTGTGCATCCAGCCTGCAGCGTCAATGGCTTCAGCGGTTTTTTTCTCATCGCCCCAATAGCCCAACATCACCGAATAAGAGCGGGTACATAGCTCGCCGACCACGCCACGCGGCACGATTTTGCCTAGCTCATCCACAATTTTGATTTCGCAATGAGGGTGGGCGCGGCCTACGGTGCTGACGCGCTTGTCGATGGGGTCGTCGGTCGCGCTTTGAAAGCTCACCGGCGAGGTTTCGGTCATGCCGTAGCAAATCGTCACTTCGCGCATATACATTTTATCGATGACTTGACGCATCACCTCCACCGGGCAAGGACTGCCCGCCATCACGCCGGTGCGTAAACTGCTCAAATCGTATTGACCAAAGTCAGGATGATCCAACATGGCGATGAACATGGTGGGCACACCATAGGCTGCGTGACACCGCTCCTCTTCAATCGTTTTAAGGGTCTGGGCCGCATCGAAGACGGCGGCCGGATACACCATTGTCGCACCATGAGTGATACAGGCCAAATTACCAATCACCATGCCAAAGCAATGGTATAACGGTACCGGAATACACACCCGCTCTTGCGCCTGCAGCTTAATGCCTTCGCCACAAAAAAAGCCGTTATTCAAAATATTGTGGTGCGACAGCGTGGCGCCCTTAGGGCTGCCGGTGGTGCCGGAAGTAAACTGGATGTTGATCGGGTCGTCAAACTGTAAAGACGTGCCTACTTCGGCCAAAGCGGCTAACTCTTCGGCACTGGGCGCAGTCATCAAGTCAGAAAAATTCAACATACCAGAGCGTGGCTCGTTATTGATGCTGATCACATACTCCAGCGAAGGCAGCCGCTGTGCTTGTAGCGGGCCAGAGCCTGCATCGGCCAATTCAGGAGCCAGATCACAGATCATGTCATTATAGTTGCTGTCTTTAAACGCAGAGGCCATCACGATGGCGCGACAGGTCACCTTATTGATGGCGTATTCAAGTTCGGTACGGCGATAGGAAGGATTGATGTTGACCAAAATCAGCCCCGCCTTGGCGGTGGCGAACTGCATCAACGTCCATTCCACGCAGTTGGTTGACCAAATGCCAATGCGGTCTCCGGCCACTAAGCCTAGGCGACGCAGGCCACAGGCCAAGGTATTGACCTGCTCTTGCAGATCGCGATAGGTCAAGCGGGCATTCTGATGGCGCACCACCAAAGCCTCATGTTCGGCGTAACGCGCACAGGCTTCATCAAAGTATTGGCCCACCGTCACCCCGATCAAAGGGGTGCTGCTGGCACCATTCACATAGCTTAGTTGACTCATAGTGACTCCTTGTTTCTGTTCTCTTTTGTAGATAACACCCGTTCATCACAACGGACTAAGGTCAGGCGACGGCTTATGGCCATGCCTTTTATTATGATGCTGCTTACCCAAGCCGGCTTAAGCCAGCAGGGCTTTGGCCGTGTGTGAGGCCGGTGCTCGACCCAGCGCTTGGCTGATCCAGTGTGCCGTGCTGACTAACGAAGGCAAATCCACGCCGCTGTCGATGCCCAAACCGTTTAATAAATACACCACGTCTTCCGTGGCCACGTTGCCGCTGGCGCCCTTAGCATAAGGGCAGCCGCCTA
>JAGNTR010000026.1 GCA_017987415.1 Neisseriaceae bacterium | reverse complement strand
CCATAGAAAAAGCCACTCAGTAATCTGAGTGGCTTTTTCTATGTTCTGGTGGGTCGTGATGGATTCGAACCATCGACCAACGGATTAAAAGTCCGCTGCTCTACCAGCTGAGCTAACGACCCTTGCTCATCAATAGAAAGCGAATTCTATAGGTCTCGATTCGACTTGTCAACAAAAAGATACACTTTTTTTTACATCTTTTTTGAATCAAAAAAAAATTTACTTATTTTTAAATCAAACTCTAAAAATATAGCTGCCCTGACTGAGCGCAAAATACGCCATCGGCCTATTTAACTCCAGCAAAACCAGACGGTTATTCCCTCAGCATCTACGCCTCAGGCGGCTCGGGCTGGGCTATTTTACTCTGGGCACGCCACATAAATAGACGTCGTTTATTTTTTTCGTAGGACCTTTAAAGTCAAGCTTTGAGCAAAAGTCAGAAAAACCTATCTTAACAGGCATCTAAATTCGCTAAATTTGCCTATTTAGCATAAGATAGGGGGGTCCAAGTGGCGGTTAATGTGGCTTTTGTGTAGAAAAAGTTTATAATTCTTCTATGCCCTAATTCACACATTATCCAATGTCCATTGGGCAGTTCGTTAATTCAACTAAAGGAATGTGCATCATGAAAAAAATCTTGGCTACCGCATTGTTCGCATTGGCATTAACTGCTTGTTCACAAGCTGACAAAACTGCAGAAGAAGCTGCTCCTGAAGCTGTAGAAGCAACTGAAGTTGCACCTGAAGCAACTGAAACTGGCGCTGAAGCTACTCAAGCAACTGAAGAAGCTGTAGAAGCAACTGAAGCTGCCGTTGACGCAAATGCAGAAGCTGCTAAAACTGAAGCGCAAAACACCGTTGATGCTGCTAAAGAAGCTGCCAGCAATGCCGTTGATTCTGTTAAAGATGCCGCTGACTCTGCTAAAGAGTCAATCGACGCGACTGCTGACAAAGCAAAAGACGCTCTTTCTAAGTAATTAGCGTACGCGCCCAATAAAATACCCTCTCACGAGGGTATTTTTATGTCTGCCGTTTACGCCTCACTCAAGGCTTTGGCCGCACACACCGCCGATGCCCAGGCCCATTGAAAATTATAGCCTCCGAGCCACCCGGTCACGTCCACCACTTCCCCAATAAAATATAGGCCTGGCTGGCGCTTACTGGCCATGGTTTTTGGTGACAGTTCGCGTACCGACACACCGCCGCGCGTCACTTCTGCCTTTTTATGGCCATCGTTGCCGCTGGGCAACAGCGTCCATGCGTTGAGGCTCTGGCCCAAGGCCTGCAAGACCTGATTGGGCACATCGGCCCACTTATGCTTGCCGTAGGCCACATAGTCGGGGCTGGCCAGCCAGTGCTGGATCAGGCGCTTAGGCAGCTGTGGAGCCAATTGCGTCACAGCGGTGTCTAGCTGAATTTTCTGGCCGTGCTTGTGCGCGCACAAGGCCTCGGCCATGGCCACGCCAGGGCATAAGTCAATGGCGATCGGCTGTCCTTTATGCCAATAGCTGGAAATTTGTAAAATGGCCGGGCCGCTGAGGCCTTTGTGTCGAAACAGCAAATCCTCGGCAAACGTGATTCTTTGCTTTCCCTCTTGGGTACTGATTTCTACCGGCAGGGACACGCCCGCTAAATCATGTAAGCCTTGCGCCTCCCAACCCTCAAAACGCAGCGGTACCAAAGCGGCTTCGGGCGTCACCACGGTGTGGCCAAACTGCTTGGCCAACTCATAGCCCAAGCCCGTGGCACCGATGGCTGGTACGGCCAGACCGCCGGTGGCCACCACCACAAAGCGGCTATGCCACAGGCCTTTACTGGTGCTGACGGCAAAACGCATCGCCCCGCCCTCTGGCAGAGCCGTGACGCTGTCGATGCTGCATTCAGTTTGCCACATCACCCCACCTTGAGCGCACTCAGCCTGTAGCACGGCCACGACCAGCTGAGCAGATTCATCGCAAAACCATTGGCCTTTATGCTTTTCATGGGTGGCCACACCATGCTGAGCCAACAGCGCCTGAAACGCCGCGGCAGGATATTGAGCCAAGGCGTGGCGCACAAATCGTGGCTGCTCGGACACAAAATAGGCTGAACCATCGTGGCCATCGAGGTGATCGTTGGTAAAATTACAGCGACCACCGCCTGAGATGCGGATTTTTTCGCCAATTTTTTTAGCGTGGTCCAGCAGCAGCACCGACAGACCTTTTTGCCCCGCCTGAGCCGCACACATCATCCCCGCCGCACCAGCGCCCAACACCACCACATCAACTTGATTCACCGCAACCGACCTCATCCACGCTCAAAACGCTCATTATAAACATGATTCAAGAAAACCCATAAAAAAACGGATCGAGTAGGCCTCGATCCGCTTCGTACTTGAGAAATCCCTTAACGATAGGTCAGCTTAGCCTTGGCGCTCACGCGCGTGCCTGCCGTACCGGCCACGATGGCCTCAATATCGGCCAAAGAGCCAATCACCGCATCGTTACCGCTGTTTTCCACAAACTCACAGGCGGCCAACACTTTCGGGCCCATAGAGCCGGCGGCAAAATCCATGCCTTTCAATTCAGCAGGGCTGACGGTGGCAATGGCTTTCTCCGTAGGCTTACCCCAATCCAAGAACACGCCGCTCACGTCGGTCGCAATCAAGAATAGGTCGGCCTTCACTTCACTGGCCAAGAGCGATGAGCAGAGGTCTTTGTCGATCACCGCTTCCACGCCCTGCAACAAGCCTTTAGGATCGCGGTAGGTTGGAATCCCACCGCCGCCGGCGCAAATCACCACACAGCCTTGCTCTACCAGCCATTTAATCGGCTTGATGTTGACGATGGCTTTCGGCCGCGGGCTGGCCACGACTTGGCGATACTTGTCGCCATCGGGGGCAATGTGCCAACCGCGTTCTGCCGCCAATTTTTCGGCCACGGCCTTTTCGTAAACGGGCCCAATCGGCTTGGTCGGATTCAAGAAGGCAGGATCTTCACGATCAACCTCAACCTGGGTCAAGAGCGTCGAAAACAGCACGTCTTTGCTGACCAAGTTACCTAACTCTTGCTCGATCATGTAGCCAATCATCCCCTGCGACTCCGCCCCTAAAACGTCTAGCGGATAGCTGGGCACTTCTTTATAGGCCGCATTCTGTAAAGCCAATAAACCCACCTGTGGGCCATTACCGTGGGCCACCACCACTTGGTTGCCGGCCATTACGCTGGCAATTTGCTTGGCCGCAATGCGGATATTTTGGCGCTGGTTGTCTGCGGTTAGCGGCTCGCCACGGCGCAACATGGCGTTGCCGCCCAATGCAATCACGATTCTCATTTAGCATCCTTTCGCGGTTAAAAAAAGCATATTGTCGCCAATATGCTTTTGATCACGAGATTAAGTTAAACTGGCGTACATCACCGCTTTAATGGTGTGCATCCGGTTTTCAGCTTGTTCAAAAGCCAAGTTAGCAGGAGACTCAAACACGTCTTCAGTCACTTCAATCCCGTTTTTCAATTTAGGATATTTAGCGGCCACTTCTTTACCCACTTTGGTTTCGCTGTTGTGGAATGCAGGCAGACAGTGCATGAATTTCACGCGTGGGTTGTTGGCCGCAGCCATCAACTTAGCGTTCACTTGGTAAGGCAACAATTCTTTAATGCGCTCGCCCCAAGCTTCAACGGGTTCACCCATAGACACCCACACGTCGGTGTGGATAAAGTCCACGCCATCCACGGCTTTTTTCGGATCTTCCGTGATGGTGATGCGCGCACCTGATTCTTTGGCAAAGCCTTCACACATTTTGATCAATTCTTTTGACGGCCAGCGCGATTTAGGCGCACCAATGCGCACGTCCATGCCTAATTTGGCGCCAATTAACAATAAAGAGTTACCCATATTGTTACAAGCATCGCCTACATAAGCGTATTTGATTTTGTGTAAGGGCTGGTCGCTGTGCTCAATCATGGTCAATACGTCGGCCAACATTTGGGTGGGGTGGAATTCATCGGTCAAACCGTTGAATACAGGCACACCAGCGTATTCGGCCAGCTCATTGACGATGGACTGTGAAAAACCACGGTATTCAATCGCATCGTACATACGGCCCAATACGCGGGCGGTGTCTTTCATGCTTTCTTTGTGGCCAATTTGTGATGAATTAGGATCAATATAGGTCACGTTCGCGCCTTGATCATAAGCGGCAACTTCGAAGGCACAACGGGTACGGGTAGACGTTTTTTCAAAGATCAAGGCAATGTTTTTGCCTTTTAACTTTTGCTGTTCGGTGCCGGCATACTTGGCACGTTTCAAATCGCGAGACAGGTCCAATAAATAGTTAATCTCACGCTCGGTGTGGTTTACCAAGCTCAATAAATGCCTATTTTTCATATTAAAAGCCATAATTCTCTCCCGTTTTCAGCAACCGCCAAGAGGGCCTTCCCCCTTGGCGTATGCCAACAATGTTAATTAGTAGTCAACAGCATCACGAACAATTGGGCAGGTCATGCAGTGACCACCGCCACGGCCGCGACCTAACTCACTGGCGCTGATGGTAATCACTTCCACACCGGCTTTGCGTAGCAAAGTGTTGGTATAGGTGTTACGGTCATAAGACACAATCACGCCAGGCTCAAGAGCCACAACGTTATTGCCATCATCCCACTGTTCGCGTTCGGCTGCAAAGCTATTCCCGCCAGTTTCCACCACGCGTAGGCGTTTCAAATTCAAGGCCTCGGCCACGACTTCAACAAAGTGTTTGTTTTCTTTCACCATTGAGAAACCATGTGCATTGTCTTCAGGGCGTAGCGTAAATGCAGTGATTTGATCGACTACTTCAGGGAAGAGAGTCACCAAGTCACGGTCACAGAAGGTGAACACGGTGTCTAAGTGCATGGCGGCACGAGATTTAGGCATACCGGCAATGATCACTTTTTGCGCAGCGCCCTTGGCGAAGAGCGATTTAGCCACTTGGCCGATGGCTTGGAAAGTGGTCCTTTCGCCCATGCCGATCAACACCACGCCATTACCTACAGGCATCACGTCGCCGCCTTCAAGACGGGCATTGCCGTGGTCTACGTCTGGATCGCCGTACCATACTTCAAATTCAGCACTGGTAAACTCAGGATGGAATTTGTAAATGGCGGTGGTCAATAAGGTTTCTTGACGACGCGCAGGCCAGTACATCGGGTTCAGCGTCACGCCACCGTAAATCCAGCAGGTAGTGTCACGGGTAAACTGCGTATTGGGCAGCGGCGGGAACACAAAGTCTGGATAGCCTAGGGCGGCTTTAAACTGGCCCACGTCGGTTTCAGAAAGGCCATCGCCCATTTCTTCTAACACCACGCCACCGATCAAGAATTCGGCTAATTCGCGGCTGCCTTGAGCTTCCAACCAGCCACGTACGTCGGCTACCATGCTTGGGCCAACGGAGTTCGCGGTCACTTTGCGATCCAAAATCCATTTTTTGGCTTCTGGGATGGCTAAGGTCTCATCCAGCAAACGGTGCATGTCCAGCACATCAATGTCGCGTTCACGCATTTTAGTCACGAAGTCGAAATGGTCACGCTTGGCCTGATTCACCCAAATCACGTCATCAAACAATAATTCATCACAGTTATTCGGGGTCAATCTTTGGTGCGCCAAACCTGGGGCACACACCATTACTTTCCTTAATTTACCGACTTCAGAATAAACACCATATTTCTTTTCCATGATAAACACTCCTAGTTAGTTCCTACATTAAGTATTCAATTAAATCGTTAAACTGCCTTGGATCAACTGTACTGCGGCGATGATGGCGCTCAGCAAGACAGCGGCAAAGATGACTTTTTCAATCGTTGTAAACACAGGCTTATTGGCTTCTCGCTTAGCTTTAATAAAGAGCAATGCGCCCGGTGCATACAGTAAGGTAGACAACAAGATGTATTTCAAACCACCTGCGTACAGCAACCAAATGGCGTAGATCACTGCGATCACCGCGATCACCACGTCTTTATTCCATGAGGCTTTCTCGGTTTCGTAGGTTTCTTTTTTCACACACAACAGCAAAGCATAAGCAGCAGACCACAGGTAGGGCACCAACACCATTGAGGTGGCCAGTTTAATCAACGATAGATAGGTACTGCCAGAGAACAAGGTGATGATTAAGAACACCTGTACTGCGGCATTACTCAACCATAGCCCGTTGGCAGGCACGTCGTTTTTATTCACTTTACCCAAGAAGGCTGGCATGGTTTTGTCGCTGGCGGCGGTGTAGAGAATCTCGGCGCACAGAAGCACCCAAGACAGTAGCGCACCCAAAAGTGACACACACACGCCCACACTGATCAAGATACCGCCCCAAGGGCCTACGGCATGCTCTAACACGGCGCCCAAAGAAGGCGACTGCAAGCCAGCCAATTGCGCTTGGCTCATGATGCCTAAAGACAAGACGTTGACTAACACCAAGAGCGACAACACCCCTAAGAAGCCCAAGACGGTGGCTTTACCTACGTCAGAACGTTTACGGGCGCGGCCAGAGAAAATACTGGCGCCTTCAATCCCAATAAACACCCATGCGGTCACCATCATCATGTTTTTAACCTGCGTCATGACGCTGCCCAGCTCAGGATTGCCTACGGCCCAGATGTCGGCGGTGAAAATTTCTAGTTTGAACGCCAGGAACCCGGCGATGATGAAAATGACCAGCGGTGCCAATTTGGCCACGGTCACGATGCTGTTAATAAAAGTGGCTTCCTTAACGCCTCGTAAGATCATGAAGTGCATGACCCACAAAAGCACGGAAGCCCCAATAATGGCCGCTAAACCGACCGTCCTGACCCCGGTTTCGGGATCGACCTGCAATAAGCTTGGGAAGAAATAACCCAAAGTAGTAAACAACAGCACCATATAGCTGACGTTACCCAGCCATGCGCTCATCCAATAACCCCAGGCTGATGAGAAACCCATGTAATCGCCAAAACCTTGTTTGGCATAAATATACACACCGCCATCTAAATCGGGCTTACGGTTGGCCAAGGTTTGGAACACAAACGCCAAGGTCAACATCCCGACACCCGTAATGGCCCAACCAATTAAGGTTGCCCCAACGCCAGCACTCTCGCTGACGTTTTGTGGAAGGTCGAAAATACCGCCCCCCACCATGGAACCGACCACCAAGGCGGCCAGTGCACCCAGTCCTAATTTTGTCGCTTTATCACTCATGATGCCGCTCCTTCTTAGCTAAGTTTCAGTATTTTCCATACATCCAAAATAATACTTAACACATCTCCTGACAAGTATAAGCACGCGCTTATTTGCGCCAAATCAACAGATAATCTCATTAAAAAGCTAGGTAAAAGGCACTATATTCCAAAAAATAAAATACTATTGGAACATTACCCCCAATAGATTGCCTCTATTCTGGCTCAGCGCCCGCTATGAGCGGGCTACTAATCAAATATTTAAAATAAGTAGTTTATATACATATAACATACTAGTATGAGAATAAATACTCTGGTACCTAAAAAAAAGCGCCTTAAAACGCTGAATGGCCGCTGCATCCACTCACTAAGGCAAAATAAAGCCCTGATTAATCATCACCAGCGCCGCCGCTTAAGGCGCAATGCTTGCTATAACATGTTCTTTAATCTCAATGACATAAACAAGGTAGCCGTATGAAAAACGCAACACTTTCTCATTTAAGCCAGAGGCCTAAATAAAAAAAAGCGTAAAAAAATGATTTCACTCATTTTTTTACGCCAAAGTTCCCAACACACATCAAACCTATATCGAAAAACCGCCTAGCTTTGTCTGTAGATAAGCGTCTATGCCTTCCTGACCACCCTCTCGACCCAAACCGCTCTCGTTCATCCCGCCAAAAGGCGCGGCCGCGGCCGTCGGATTAATGTCATTGATGCCGATGATCCCAAAATTTAAATCTTCAAAAGCGTGTAAGGCCGTATCCAGCCTATGAGTGTAGATATAGGCCGCCAGACCATATTCGGTGTCGTTGGCCATCTCAATCACGTCGTCTTCATCATCAAATGCAATGATCGCCGCCACAGGGCCAAAGGTTTCTTCTCGGTAGATCAGCATGTCTGGAGTGACGTTGGTCAGCACGGTGGGCGCATAATAATGCCCTTGGGCCAGCGCGCCTTCTGTCAACGCTTCTCCGCCTAAAAGCACGGTGGCGCCCTTGGCTTGGGCATCAGCCACCTGAGCCGCTACTTTGGCTACGGCTGCGGCGCTGACCAAAGGCCCAATGCTGACGCCGTCCTCTAGACCATTGCCCGCCTTCAGCTGGCGCACGCGCTGAATCAAAGTGGCCACAAAGGCATCCAGCAAGCTACGGTGCACAAACACGCGGTTAGGGCTGATGCAGGCTTGGCCAGTATTTAAAAACTTCACCAAGGCCAAGCCTTTAGCAGCATGTACAGGATCGGCATCGGCGCACACAATAAACGGCGCGTGGCCACCTAATTCCATCGACACGCTTTTGACCTGCTCTGCCGCCTTAGCCGCAATGGCCTTACCCACTTCAGTCGAGCCAGTGAAGGTGACTTTCTTCACCTTAGGATGGCTCAGCAGAACCTCGCCAATCAACGCCGGCTGACTACTGTTGATCACATTAACCACGCCAGTGGGCAGACCCGCTTCGATCAAAATCTCCACCACGGCACGCGCGCACAGCGGGGTTTCTTCGGCCGGCTTTAACACCACGGTACAGCCTGCCGCCAAAGCCGGCGCCAGCTTACGGGTGATCATAGAAATGGGGTAGTTCCACGGCGTAATCGCCACCACCACGCCCACAGCCTGCTTAAGGGTCATAAAACGCTGATCCGCGCGCGCAGAAGGAATCACTGCGCCATACACGCGCTTGGCCTCTTCCGCAAACCACAGCAAGAAGTCGGCCGCATACTGCACTTCATTACGCGCCGCCTTCAGCGGTTTGCCCTGCTCGGCCGTCATCAGCTGAGCCAAGGCTTCTTTTTTAGCCAACATCAGCTCATAGGCGCGGTACAGTACTTGAGCGCGCGCATAGGCCGTTTGCTTAGACCAGCTTTTAAACGCCGTCTGGGCGGCCGCAATGGCCGCAGTCGCGTCGTCAACGCTGGCGTCAGCCACCGTATCCAATAGCGCCCCGGTCGCTGGGTTATACACATTAAAGGTGGCGCCGCTGCTGGCGGCGCGCCATTCGTGATCAATCAACAACATACACGTTTCTCCTGATTTTTTAATTTTTGGCGGGTACATTGGGCAAACGTTTGAATCGCCTGCGCACAGGCCAAAGGCGCCTCTAGAATGGCGTGGTGGCCCACGCCAAACAGAATGTGATTCTCCGTGGGGCAATAAGCATGACTTAAAGCCACCGCGGCATTTTCAGGCAAGAGCCGATCTTCTGCACCAGAAATGGCCAGTACAGGCACCTTCAGCGACGCTAAATCTTGCTTGCCGCTGCGGTGCTCAGCACAGACCTGTAGATCGGCTGCCCACACCTCTGGCGCCGTCGCCTGCCACGCCGCCCGTTCCTGTGCCAACAGCGCGGTACACGCACTCTTGGCATAGGCTGCGTCAAACACCCTATCAGGACAACCCCGCGCCGACAAGCTTTGCCACACATCCTCGGCTACGGGTAGTTCATAAAAACTCGACGCCAGCACCACACCTTTAATCTGCGGTTCACGCGCCGCCAATGCCAAAGCCACTAGCCCGCCCATGGCGTGGCCGACCACAATGGTATTGGCCTTGATTTTGTCTTGTAGCCAGACGGCCATTTCTTCAATGCTGTGGCACAGCCCTTCGGCGCTGTCGCCGTGCCCGGGTAAGTCGATAAAGTCGGCGTCACAGCCTTTAAAATAGGGCGCAACCGCACGCCACTTGTCTTTGCTGCCGCCAGCACCATGGATGAATAATAAATTCATGTCTGTTCTCCTACCCGCTTGTATGGGCGTCTATTACTGGCCTAAGGCTGCCTGTTTGAGGCTTTGGGCCAGTACAAATTTTTGTAATTTACCACTGGTGGTCTTCGGTAAGTCGTCCACAAAATAATAATGTCGAGGCCGTTTGTATTTGGCCAAGCGTTCGCCTTCTAATAAAAAAGCATCCAGCTTCAGCGCATCTAACTGTGCCTCTGGCTTCACCACCACAAAGGCTGCCACGGTCTGGCCCCATACCTCATCTGGCTGAGCCACCACGGCCACGTCCAACACGCCAGCGTGCGTCAGTAAGCAATCTTCCACTTCGCGCGGATAAATGTTTTCGGCGCCTGAATTAATCATGTAGTCCATGCGGTCGCTGATCCACACATAGCCATCGGCGTCGCAGCGCCCCACATCGCCCGTGTGGTACCAGCCATAGGCCAAGGCCTTTTCGGTGGCCTCTGGACGATTGTGGTAGCCGGCCATCATGCACGGGCCGCGCACCACAATCTCGCCCACTTCATCTACGCCGCACTCATCGTCGGGATGAGAGGGGCTGCCGTCTTCCTGAATCCGCACCACTTTGATTTCATGCGTCAGCGTGGCCTTACCGGCTGAACCTGCATGGCTCAGCTGCTCATCCGCATACAGCACGCTCATCACTGGGCCCATTTCGGTGGTGCCAAACATCTGCACCAGCTCGGCGTTGGTCTGCTCGCTAAAGCGTTTAATCAACACCGGTGCCATAGACGCCCCGCCGTAGCCCAATAAACGTAAAGACGATAGGTCAAAGCGGGCAAACTGCGGATGGTTCAATAAGTAATTCACCATCGTCGGCGCCGCAAACACATGGGTCACGCCCGCGGTTTCAATCGTGCGCAACACCTCTTCAGCATCGAACTGGCGCAAGATGATGTTGGTGGCGCCCACATGTACCCGAGGCAAAAATGAGGTGTGAAGTTCCGCAATATGGTTTAAAGGCGCCACAGAAAGACCAACGTCATTCTTGTTTAAGCCCATGCACTGCATCATGATGAAGTTGTGGTGTACCTTGCTGTGGTGATTGTGCACCACGCCTTTGGGGCGACCCGTCGTGCCGCTGGTATACAGCATGATGTAGGGGTCGGCGTCCGCCACGGCCACCGCGGGCGCGTGAACAGCGTCATTGGCCAGCAGATCATAAAACGACAGCGTACCGGCCAAGCCTTGTTCGTCAATGTCGATGTAGTGAGCCACGCCCGCGCCAGCCGCACGCACCGCATCCACCACCGGCGTCGTGTCGCGCTCAAACAGCAAGACCTGGGTGTCGGCATCGCTCAAAATATAGCCCAGCTCATTGGCCGTGAGGCGATAATTAATCGGGTTGTACACCGCGCCAATCTTCGCCGCCGCGAACAACGCCACCGTGAATTCGCTGGAGTTGTATAAAAAAGCCGAAATCACGTCGCCTTTTTTAACGCCCAAGGCCAACAATGAATGCGCCAAGCGATTCACCTGTTCGTTCCACTCGCGAAACGTCCAACGATGGCCTTTGGCCTCATACACCAAGCCTAGCTTATTGGGGAAATTATGGGCTGCCCAATCCAGCACTGATCCTACTGTCGCCATGTCTTTTTACCTTTGCGGGTTTTGCCTTCATTGCTGAACGCACCCGTTGTTATGTTGTGGTCTATCGACCTTATGTGTTGGGGTTCTTAATCGTGGCAGGCGGTTCGTGCGGCGTCTGGGCGGGCATAAAAAAGGCCCGCTTCTAGACAGAAGAGGGCTGAGGTGGTGCGGTGCCTCTCCTTATCTTTCAGGCCTTGTGGGCCTGTTGGATTTAGCACAGTACTTTGTTGGGCAAAGTCTGCTGCCGAGGCTTCAAAGGGCCATTCCCTCCACCTCTCTTGATAAGAAGCTCGGCCGTTCAGACCGAGTTGGCTTTACTTTAATACACGTAAAGACATCTGTCAATCTAGACGTCTATATTGATTAAAAGATGTGGTTTATGCGTGGTGATCAGGCGCCGAATGACGGTGAGCGTGACGGCTGTGAGCATGGTGGGTAGGCTGCGCTTTACCCACCCTACGCGGCAGTTCAAGGCATACAGCGTAGGGGGTCGTGACCCATGCAACATCAACGAGCGGTACGGCCTGGGTAAAAGGTGGGTAGGCTGCGCTTTACCCGCCCTACACGGCAGTTCAAGCCATGCAGTCTAGGAGGTCGTGACCCAAGCAACATCAACGAGCGGTACGGTCGGGGTAAAACGGTGGGTAGGCTGCGCTTTACCCACCCTACGCGGCAGTTCAAGCCATGCAGTGTAGGGTGGGTCGTGACCCACGCAACATCAACGAGCGGTACGGCCGGGGCAAAAGGTGGGTAGGCTGCGCTTTACCCGCCCTACGCGGCAGTTCAAGCCATGCAGGTAGGGGGGCGTGACCCACGCGAGATCGTGAACGATACGGCCGAGTCAAAACGGTGACAGGCAACGCTTTACCTACTCACCGCCCTGCTCCGCTCTATGGCTGGGCCAATAAACGGCGATTAAAATCTTCAACTTGGCCTGTTTGCAGCCGTAAAAGCATGGTCTTGGTCCAACTCGACGACAGCCCAGATGCACCCAATAAACGACGGCAGCGGCCCTCGTCAAACGGCTGCCCAAAGGCAATGTCGATCGCCTCGGCTACCGACACGGAACTGGTTCGAGCAAACAGCGCTAAGCTGGCGGCGCTGTCGACGCTGCCGGCTGACACCACGCGATACAGCCAGCCGCAGCGACCGCTGGCCTGCATCTGTACCGATAAATCCGCCACGCCAAAATGTTGATTCAGCTTATAACAAGGCGAGCGCGGCTGCGTCACCTGAATCAGAGTTGACCCCCACTGAAACACATCGCCAATAAAGACCGTGTCTTCCATGAAGCCTTCGCTAGACAGGTTTTCCCCAAAGGCCGAGGCCACAAAGCGCTCAGCACGCTCGGGTAAGGCTTGGCGCCAATAGGCGTAATGTTCCCGCGGATAATGACAGAGCGCTCGATCGGGGCCGCCATGAAAGCGCTTTTCGGCCTGTTCGTCTTCGGCTAGACCTAAAGCGGTTAAGGTCAGCACGCCGCTGGCGCGCTGTTTGACGATGGCGCTGGGGTCGATGCCCTGATCAGCGTAATCTTTGATCTTGCCCTGATACACCTGTGGATAACACAACATAGACCATCCTTTTTAATCTGTACCCCAAACTTATTGTGGATAACCGCCACGGTAGCGAATGCGCTGCATCACCTTACCGTCAGCATCTAGCCGCTTAGCAAAGCCTTCGGCCTTACCCTGCTCATAGGGAATGGTGCTTTGCAGTTGACCATTGGGCAAATAGCCCTTCGACAGCCCGTGTGCCAAGCCTGCCTGTAGCGGCGTGTGCGTGCGCAGCTGGCCATCGGTGTAATAAATATCTAGATACTCATCAAACCGCCCCTGCTTCACCACGGTTTTCAAGCGCGGCTGGCCGTTGTCAAAATAGGTGACATAAGGACCGTCCGGCGTACCTGCTGGCGCGGTGACGATGGTTTGAATGATGACGGGATGGCCACTTTTCGCCGCTATGGCCTGATCCATACGGTCGCGATCATAGGCTGGCGTCAAGCCCATTCTATGCACGGTTTCGACATAGGTCTGCGACAGCTGCGCACAGCCGCCTAGCCCCACTACGCCCAGCAACAACCACGCTGTTTTAATGGCAATATTCATGTTTTGCCCTCCCTGTAGTCAGCCCTATTAGAGCACACCCCTTGATTCAAAAACAGCCCCCAGAAAGGATTCTGGGGGCTGCGATCAATGGCTATAATCTTTCATTTAAAATACGGCTCGGTGGCGTACGCAAAACGGTGCGCAGCACCGGATAGCCCGTCAACCATGCAAAGCCAACGCCGATCAGCGTGCCCCACAGCGGCAGCCACAGATTCACCCGCCACGGCAGCTCGAACAGCCACACCGATACGCCGGTGCCTAGGGCCATCGCCAACAGGCCGCCAACCAGGCCCGCAAAAGCACCCAAGAGCGCCAGCTCCACAATCAAGCCTTGGCGCAGTAACCGATTGCTGGCGCCTAAAGCGCGCATCAGTGCCACGTCAAACAGGCGCTCGTCTTTAGCATTGAGTAAGCTGGTCCAAATCACCATCGCAGTGGCCAATAGGCACAGCAAGAACATGCCGTTAATCGTCGCCGATAGCCGCGCCACGATGCTCTTCACCTCGGCCAAAATCATGCTGATGTCCACAAAGCTGATGTGGGGCATGCTTTTGCTGATGCGCAACAAGGTCCCGCGCAGCTCGTCAGGCACGTAAAAGCTGCTGATGTAGCCAGCAGGCGCCTCTTGGCCCCAAAGTTTAGGGCCAATGACAAAAAAGTTCACCTGAAAGCTGTCCCAGTTCAGGCTACGGGTGCTGGTGATCGGCGCCTCGTAGACGTTACCCGCCACATCAAAGCGCAGCGTATCCCCCAGCTTGAGCTGGAACTGTTTCATTAAGCCCTCTTCCATCGAAAAAGCAGGCTCGCTGCTGTCGGCGGCCCAAAACTGGCCCGACTTAACCGCATTGTGTGCCGGCAGTTCAGACAGCCAAGATAAATTGAACTCGCGATCCAACAGCCGGCGCGTGTCCTCATCGGCGCGTAAGGCCTCATTCGGCGCCTCACCATTGATCGCCACCAATCGCGCCCGCGTTGACGGATACAGCATGGGCACCTTCAAACCGCCAGCACTGAGCGCCTGCTCAAACTGATCTTGCTCACCTTCCTGTACGCCCAAGACAAAATAATTGGGCGCGTTCGCCGGTACGCTTTGCGCCCAGGCCGCCAATAAATCATCTTTCACCCAAGTGAGGGTCAATAAGGCCAAGATGCTCACGCTCAGCGCCATCATCTGCACCAAGGTCACCTTGGGCCGCCGCGCGAGGCTGGCCAATCCTTGGCGCCAGGCTACTTGACCAAACGTGGGCAGCTTTTTCACTAGCGCAATCAAGCCCAAAGCACAGCCGCCCATCACCGCCGCCACCGCGGCCAAACCGAGCATGAACTGTAGCGACAGCGTCCAATCGCCCATTTGCAGACTGCTACCTAACACCAAGACCGCAATCAGCGCCGCGGCGCTGGCCACCTGGCTCTTGGGTAGGGGCAAGTCATCACGCAACACCCGCTGCGCCGAAATGTGTTTCAATGACCAAATATGCGGCAAAATCAATACCCACACCAGCAGCACGCCCACCAGTGGAATCACCCACCATAGCCACCACGGCGCAGCGGCCACGTCACTCAAGTTCAATAACTGCTGCATCTGCGTCAACAATGCCAGATGCAGACCATAGCCCAGCGCCATCCCGATCACAGACCCGACCAAGCCTAGGCAGGCAAAGCCAAACCAAAACAGGCGGTTGATTTGGCGGCTACTGGCGCCCAAAGCGCGAAAAATCGCCACTTGATGGGTGTGCTGCGCCAAAAAGCGACGGCTGGCCAAGCTCAGGGCCACCACGGCCAGCACCACGCTCAGGCTGGTCGCCAAGCCCAAGAAATTGCCCGAACGGCCAAGCGCCTGCTGAATCTGCGGCCCCGACGATTCGATGTCATCCATACTGGCCGTCTCTGGCAAAATGGGGGTCAGGGTTTGCTGTAAGCGTTTAATCACCGCCGGTTCGGCGCTGACGAACAGCCGATAGGTGAGGCGGCTGCCCGGCTGCACCAGCCCGGTTTGGGGCAAATCACCAGCATTCATCAAGGCATTAGGTAAAACGCTTAATAGGTTAAAGCCCGAGCCGGCCTCCTCTAGCAACACCGCCCCTACCCGCAGCGTGGCGTCACCCACCACCAGCGTCTCGCCTTCTGCCACGCTCAGCTGCTGCATGAGCCGCTCGGATAGCCAGACCTCACCAGGTGCAGGGCTGTGGCTCACCTTACGCACCGCTTCGCCTTGGCGAATGCGGTGTTCGCCCTTCAGGGGAAAAGCCTCAGGTACCGCATGAATGCTGGCCATGGCAAAGGTGTCTTCCGTAGCCAGCATCGACTGCATTTGGCTGCTGGCCAACACGTTCGGCGTGGCCGCCGCTATCGCCGCCGTCACTTCAGTCGGCAGCGGCTGATTGTTGCGCACCACCAAATCCGCGCCCATCAGCTTACTGGCTTCAGCATGCAGCGTGGCCTCTAAACGCGTCGAAAAAAAGGCCACGCAGCTTGCGGCCGTGACGGCCAAAATCACCGCCACCAACATCACATTAAATGCACCAGAGCGCCATTGGCGTTGGCAAAAACGCCATTCAAACATGGCTGCCCTCCACCACAATCTGATCGCTGTCGGCGGCCAATAAACCTTGCTCGCTCAGCACCAAGGTGCGGTCGCAACGCTCGGCCAAGCGCATGTCGTGGGTCACCAACACCAGCACCGTGCCCTCTTCTTGATTCAGTTCAAACAATAAGTCCATCACCGCCACGGCGGTTTTAGGGTCGAGGCTGCCGGTGGGCTCATCCGCAAACAAAACCTTAGGCTGATTCACAAAGGCGCGCGCAATCGCCACCCGCTGCTGCTCGCCGCCCGACAAATATTTAGGATAATGATGGAGGCGATGGCCTAGGCCTACTCGGGTCAAAATGGCTTTGGCCCGTTCGGCGGCCCCTTTGCCCTTGGCCAGCTCCAGCGGCAGCATCACGTTTTCCAGCGCCGTCAGCGTGGGCATGAGCTGAAAGTTTTGAAACACAAAGCCCACATTATCGAGGCGAACTTTCGCCCGTTGATCCTCATCTAAGCGGTTTAACTCGTGTCCCAATAATGTTACGCTACCTGAAGTGGCGGTTTCCAAACCGGAAATCATCGACAACAGGGTAGACTTACCCGACCCAGACGCCCCCACGATGGCCACCGTCTCTTGCGCCGATACGGCAAAAGACACCTCACGAAAAATGGTGAGCGGCTGACTGAGGTGGTGGACAACTTGAGTCAGCTGAGTCACCGACAACAAAGGATTTAACGCCATAATGACCTTCCTATTACGCATATTAACTGTGGGTTTGTGCCTGGCCCTGCCCATAAGCACGGTTTCTGCCGCCACCGTATTGGTGATGGGCGACAGCCTGTCGGCAGGCTACGGCATCAAAAAAGAAGCGGGCTGGGTAGCCCTGCTGGCGCAGCAGCTACAGCCCCAGCATAAAATCATCAACGCCAGCATTTCTGGCAACACCACCAAAGACGGCCAAACACGCTTAGCGGCCGCACTGAAACAGCACCAGCCCGATGTGGTGATCATTGCCTTAGGCGGCAATGACGCCCTACGCGGCCTGCCCTTAACGCAAATGCAGACTAATCTGAGCCAAATGGTCAAACAAAGCAAGGCCGCCAAGGCCAAAGTGCTGCTGGTGGGCATGGACATGCCCCCTAACTTTGGCAATGCCTATCGCAAACAGTTCAATGGCGTTTATCAAACCGTAGCCAAAGACACCCAAACGCCGCTGCTGCCACTATTAGTGGCTGGCTTTGAAACCGACATGAAGGCGTTTCAGGCCGACGGCATCCACCCCAATGCCAGCAAGCAAAAAGTGATGATGAACAATGTGTTAAAGCCACTGCGCCCGTTACTGCGCTAAAGCTTTAACGCATCCGGCATCATAGCACACCCTCAACCGAAAAAACGGCTAAGACCTTGACGTCATAGCCGTTTTTTATCATCCTCATTTCACCTCAAAGCGCGTTTAGCCAAAAAAAAGGGCGCCGTTAAACACGGCGCCCAGCAATGAGGCAGAGCCTCTATCCACTACCTATTTCTAGGCAATCTCGGGCCCAACAATCTGCCCTTGATTCAGTGTGAGTACGGTGTCGGCCAAGCGCGCGACCTCGTCTCGATTGTGACTCACCAGCAGCACCGTCAGATGATGCTGGCGTTGATACGTTTTTAACCATGCCTGAATGTCTTCGCGCAGCGCCTCATCCTGGGCGCTTAAAGCCTCATCCAAGATCAACACATCAGGCTCAAACGCCAGCGCCCGCGCCAAGGCCACGCGCTGCTTTTGGCCGCCAGAAAGCGCCGCTGAGCGCTTTTTCAACAGCGCCTCCAGCTTAAGTACGCCCACCAGTTCAGTCAGCACGGCGCTGTCTTTGGGCGCGGCAAACGTCATGTTTTGCCAGACATTCAAATGAGGAAACAGGGCGTAATCCTGTCCCACCATGCCGCAGCGGCGCTTTTGCGGCGGTACAAACGTCGCCCCACCATCGTCCCATAACTGCCCCGCTACGGTTAGATGGCCGCTATCCAACCGCTCAAAGCCTGCGATCAGGCGCAACAGCGTGGTTTTACCTGAGCCAGATGGGCCGACGATGCCGTGGGTTAAGCCGGATGCTAAATCAGTGGTCACCTCAAGGGTAAATTCGGGACGCTGTTTGCGTAAGGCCAGCTCAATCATGGCAACACCTTTAAACTCTGACGACGCAGTAAATGAATCAATAACACCACGCTGAACGACACGGCACACAGCACGCCGGCGTAAACGTGGGCATCGGCATAATTCAGTAACTCAACCTGATCGTAAATCGCAATCGAGGCCACGCGGGTTTTACCCGGAATATTACCGCCTATCATCATCACCAGACCAAATTCGCCAATGGTATGGGCAAAGGCCATCAAACCACCGGTCAACAGCGCCGGGCGCACCCCCATCAGCTCAATGCGAAAGAACGTGTACAGCTTGCTCTTACCAAAGCCGTAAGACACTTCTTTTAAGCCGCTGGGAAACTGACTGAGCGCCGCATACAGCGGGTTAACCATAAACGGCATGCTGGAAATAATCGAGCCGACGACCAGACCAGGAAAAGAGAACACCAAGGTAATGTCGAAGTAGGTGGCCAAAAACGCCCCGATACCGTGTTGAGGGCTCAACAGCAGCAGCAAATAAAAGCCCAATACCGACGGCGGTAAAAACAGCGGCAACGTCACCAAGGTTTCCACCAAGAATTTACCGCGGCTTTTACTGTGGGCCAGCCAGCCCGCAATGGGCACGCCGATGATCAACAAAAAGCACGCTGTGGTGAAGGCCAGCTTAAAGGTCAGCCACAGCGGTGCCCAATCAAATTCACTCATTTATTTTTTCACGTTTGGTTTGCCGTAGCCGTATTTTTTCATGATGTTTTGTGCTTCGGCCGTGGTCAAGAAGTCATAAAACCCCTTACCTTCAGGCTTCAACAACACCACGCTTTGGGCGATCGGGTCATACAGATTAGCTGGAATTTCCACCCATTTACCGCGGTTTTTCATGCCGTCGGCCAACACCACTGATTTAGCAGTAAAGCCGGCATCCACCACGCCCGATTCAATGTATTGACTGGTTTGGCCAATATTGGTGCCCTGTACGATTTGGTTTTTACCTTCAGCGCCTAAGCCTTTAAGCACTTGATTCGCGGCGCGACCATAAGGGGCCGTATCTGGGTTGGCAATGGCCAATTTATGGCCGCCTTTAGCCAAAGCCGCACGCCAGTTATTGACGTCAAACTTTTGCGTGCTCCACAGCACCAGCTGGCCATGAGCGTATTCTTTGGGGGCCTCTAACACCAATTTATCCTTAGCCAACACATCGGGAAAATGGGTATCGGCCGACATGAAGACAGCGTAAGGGGCGCCGTTGCGGATTTGGGTGGTGAATTTACCCGAAGCATTAAAGCTACCCTTAACCACTTGACCGGTTTTTTTAGTGTACTGTTGGGCCAGTTCGCCAAACACGTATTGAGCATTGCTCGCCACCGCCACAGTAATATCGGCCGCCGCATAAACAGGCAAAGCCATCGCAAATAAAGCGCCTAAAAGCCATTTTTTCATGATTGTAATACCTTTTAAAAGTGGACCATCGTTATGTTTCACTACTGGCGCCTAGGCTAAAGGGTGACGCGAGCTTTGTCTATTCCCCTTTTGGCCTAGTTTGCAGCTGAAATCAGCAAAAGCGCGCGCAAACATGGCAAAATCATGCGAATTCTGCTTAAATAAGGCCATTCTTATTATTTAAAGCACGATCATGGAAGACCACGCGCTGCTACGCTATAGCCGCCATATATTACTCGACGAAATCGGCATCGAAGGCCAAACCCAGTTACAGGCCGCCACCGTGCTGGTGGTCGGCTGTGGTGGTTTAGGCACTTGCGCCATTCCCTTCCTAGCCGGTGCCGGCGTGGGCCACTTAATTTTAGCCGACTTCGACGACGTCGACGACAGCAATTTACAGCGGCAGATTGCCTTCAGCGAAAGCGATGTGGGCACGCCCAAAGTCGAGGCCATGGCCAGACGCGTCAAGGCACTCAATGCCACCACTCGCCTGACCTTACTCAACCAGCGCCTAGACTATGACGCCCTGTGTCACCACATGCAAACAGCAGACGTCGTCTTAGACTGCTGCGACAATTTCAGCACCCGTAAGGCGCTCAACCAAGCCTCGGTCAAAACCCGTACGCCCTTGGTATCCGGCGCCGTGGTGCGCTTTGAAGGTCAGCTCAGCGTCTACGATCCGCGCCAAGACAACAGCCCTTGCTATGCCTGTCTGTTTGACGGCGAAGACGCCAGCGACGGTGCCTGCGCCCTCTTTGGCGTGCTGTCGCCGCTGGTCGGCATCGTGGGCAGCATGCAGGCCGCTGAAGCCTTGAAGCTCATCATGAATATTGGCCAAAGCCCCGTCGGCAAACTGATGCTCTACGACGCCTTGGCCGGTAGCTGGCAAACCCTAGACTTTGCCCCCAATCCCGATTGCCGAGTATGTGCCCCTAAAGCCTAAGGCTGGGCCATTTTAGAAAGACTATTCACATGCCTCCCTTTTTACCGACCCTAGTGCGCCATAGCCTAGTCGCCCTAAGCTGCGCCGTTCTAGCCGCCTGCGGTTCGATACGCTACGAACCGATTAAAACGCTTTCCGAAGCCAATTTTGATGAAGGCTATCGCCTCTACGATTCTATTTTACGCCGCGACGAACTGGCGTTTAATAACCGCACCTCGAATCAGCTATTCATGATCATGACTTTCTCTGGCGGCGGTACCCGAGCAGCGGCGCTGGGCTACGGCGTCCTGGAAGAGATGGCGCAAAACCAAATCCAACTGGGGGACAAACAAACCACCTTATTTAATGAAGTGGATTTGGTATTCGGCATTTCTGGCGGCGCCATTTTGGCCGCCTACTATGGCCTACACGGCCCCGACACCCTCGGCCACTTTGAAAAAAACTTTTTACGCCAAAACCTCCAGGGCATTTTAAAACGCCAGCTGTTTGCCATCCCCAATCTGTCGCGCCTGTCGTCACCTGAATTTGGCCGCGGCGACCTGTTAGCCGAACAGCTAGATCAGGCCTTATTTAAAGGTAAAACCTATCAAGCCATGATCAGCGAGCGCAAAGGCCCCTTTGCCGTCATCAGCGCCACCGATATGTCCAGCGGCAATCGCCTCGACTTCACCCAAGAAGCCTTTGATTTAATGTGTCTGGATCTGGCCGACATGCCCATCGCGCGCGCCGTCGCCGCCTCAAGCTCCGTACCCTTGGTATTCGCCCCGCTCACCCTCAACAACAACGGGGGCAACTGTAGCTACAAAAACATCCCCGATGTACTGCAACAGCTAGAGCAGGCCGTCGAGCAAAAAACCACGCTGTTTCGCGCCCAAACCCGGCGAGAAATGATCCGCGATCTGCGCCAGTACGCCAACAGCGAAAAGCGCCCCTACATCCACTTAGTCGATGGCGGCCTAACCGACAACCTTGGCCTACGCTCTTTATTGGACATGACCAATCTATTTAGCCGTGATTATTTATACGATGTGCTCGATCACGGCACGGCGCAAAAAATCGTCATCATCAACGTCAACGCCCAAAATGAACTTAGCCAACAGGTCGACCAAACCGCCAACATCCCCACCATGGGTCAGGTTTTAAGCGCCTTAGTGAGCATTCCCATCGACAAGTACTCGCAAGAGTCAGAGCGCCAGTTCCGCGTTTTGGTAGACACCTTTAAAGAAGAGCAACGGCGCCAATCTCAGCTTAAAGGGACGGCCCCAGTCGAAATCTACTACATCAGCCTGGGCCTGAAAGACTTACCGAATGAGTATTTACGCCAGCAGGCTTTAAACATCCCGACCAGCCTGTACCTACCCAACGAAGCCATCAACCAGCTCAAGAGCGCCGGCGCCACCTTATTGAATCAATCTGAAGAGTATCAGCGCCTGATGCATGACTTAGGCACGCGACCCAAACGCATTGAGCTTCCCTTGGCCGCACAAATCATGACCAAAGAAGCCGAGGCCGCCGCCCAAGCGGTAGAAGGCACTAAAGCGCCTCAGCCCGAACCCAATGCACCAGCCCCAAACATGCCGGCAGCGGCGATGACACAAGAGCTGTCGGTCAGCGAATGGCTACAGCAAGCAGGCGCCGATGGCGTAAAAAGCCAGATCAGCCCACCCTAGACATGCGCTTTTTTCCTTATCGAAACCAAGCGAACAACCACAAAAAAGCCCACGTTAAAACGTGGGCTTTTTTTAACAATTGGCTGAAGACAGCGTATTGCTTAGTGTTCGCGGTAGCCAGCAATTAAATAAATGTAGGCGCTCAATAATTTTTTCAACATAGTCAGCCCTTTCAAGGATAACGGTCTAAGTAATTTATGAACCCATTATGGCACTACCCGAACAAAAACGCAAATAATTTGTGATATATATTTTCAAATAGATTCAAAAACGAACATTAAGCCGAGAATATCAGCCAAAAAAGTTCGGTTAGACGTCAAATGAACGCCAAATCGAACTTAAGCATCTGGATACGCCCCGCACTATAGAGGGATAACCTGCCATCCAGCGGCCTTTAGCACGCCCTAGCCTGATCCGAATGCCGCATGTGGTCAAACAACCACACGGCTTAGGCT
>JAGNTR010000145.1 GCA_017987415.1 Neisseriaceae bacterium | reverse complement strand
TCGACGTCTAAGAGTAGATGAACGTCGCCCTCATGTTTGGCAACGCGTGCGGCAGTCGGATAGGAAATGGTGCTTTGTGAGGCGTTGATCAGGGCGCCTGAGATGACTTGTGGCGGCTGGGCGCAGGCAGTGAGGCTGAGGCTGATGGCCAGTAAGCAGGCAAATGAAAGGCGGTTGATGAGGTTCATGGTCGCGTGGATGATGATGGTTAAAAAATAACCCCATCACTGAGGATGGGGTGGGTGTTTGGCCTCGCCGGGGGGAATCGAACCCACATTTTACGCTTAGGAGGCATACGTTCTATCCATTGAACTACGGCGAGTAGGGGTTCTTTAAGACAGGCGGGCGGCCGATGATTCAGCTAGCTGGATCATGGCCTGTTTGACGTCGTTGTCAGGTAGGCCAGCTAGGCTGGCGACGGCTTGGGCGCAGGCTTTTTCGGCTTCGGTCTTGGCGTAGGCGAGGGCACCAGAAGCCATGACGTGGGCGTGAATCTTATCAAAGTAATCGCGATCAGCGTGTTCTAGAGCGTAGCGCACGTCGGCTGCTGCGGCTTCATTGCCTTGCTGCATGATGTAGATCAGCGGTAGGGTTGGCTTGCCTTCGGCTAGGTCGTCGCCCACGTTTTTACCGATCTGCTCGGCGTCGCCTGAGTAGTCTAAAATGTCGTCGATGATTTGGAAGGCGGTGCCTAAATGCATGCCGTAGTTTTTCAAGGCCAGCTCTTGTTCAGGGTTAGCCTTGGCCAACAGCGCACCGACCTGGGCAGCGGCTTCAAACAGCTTGGCGGTTTTGTATTGAATCACTTGAAGGTATTCGGCTTCGGTGATGTCGGTGTTGCCTATGTTCATCAACTGCATCACTTCGCCTTCGGCGATGATGTTGGTGGCACTGGCCATGACTTCTAAAATACGCATGTCGTGGGTGTTGACCATCAGCTGGAAGGCGCGGGTGTATAAAAAGTCACCTACGAGTACCGAGGCGGCGTTGCCAAACAGATTATTGGCTGTGGCGCGGCCACGGCGTAAATCACTTTCATCGACCACGTCATCGTGTAGCAGTGTGGAGGTGTGAATGAATTCCACCATCGCGGCTAAAGAATAAAGCGGTGCTTGATCGTAGCCGAGGATTTTACCGGCCAAGATGGTGATGATCGGGCGAAGACGCTTGCCCCCTGCGCTGATGATGTAGTGGCCGATTTGTGAAATCAAGGCAACCTCAGACTGGACGGCTTGGTTAATCACCACGTTCACTTTAGAAAGGTCAGAGTCTAAATGCTCTTTGAAATAAGGCAAATTCTGTAACATAGGGAGTCTAATTCATTTCGCACAGGGTTAAACAGCTTGAAATTATAGCAGAATGCATTTTTTTGTGTTCGCTTTCTTTGTAATAGTTTTATGGGCGTAAATACGACAGCCAAACGCAATAAAAATTGACACTTATATCGACTTTCGCTATTATCTTGGGTTCTTTCGTGAAGATGGCTTGTTTAAAAGCAAGACATCAATTTAATTGTTCGGAGTTGAGTATGTACGCGGTCATAAAAACTGGCGGTAAACAATATAAAGTTACCGTTGGCCAAAAATTAAAAGTAGAACAGATACCTGCAGAACTCGACAGCCAAATCGTACTTGAAGAAGTATTGATGATTGCTGACGGTGAAGATCTAGCAGTAGGTAGCCCAATGGTGGCTGGTGCTTCTGTGCAAGCAACGGTTGTTGCCCACGGTCGCGGCGAAAAAGTACGCATTTTCAAAATGCGTCGTCGTAAGCACTCACAAAAACACCAGGGTCATCGTCAGAATTATACTGAAATTCGCATCGATGCGATTTCTAAGTAACAGGAGTTAAGATAAATGGCAACTAAAAAAGCAGGCGGTAGCTCTAGAAACGGCCGCGACTCAGAAGCTAAACGCTTAGGCGTTAAAGTTTACGGCAGTGAATTGATTCCAGCAGGTTCAATCATTGTGCGCCAACGTGGTACTCGTTTCCATGCTGGTACCAACGTAGGCATGGGCAAAGACCACACTTTGTTTGCAAAAGTTGACGGTTACGTTGAATTCACGACCAAAAGTCGTTTCAACCGCAAAACTGTAAACGTTAAGCCTTACACCGGCGCAGACGAGTAATTCGGTTTCAGAAGAATAGCCCTATCTAATCAGATGGGGCTATTTTTATTTATGCGTCTGTGATTTTTAAGTATGATTAAGTAGTTTAGGTTGTTTGGCTTTTCAGGCGATGGGGCGTCGCATGCGTTTCATCGCCTGAGAAGCTACGCATCAACAAGGTAAAGAACATGAAATTTATTGATGAAGCAAAAATTGAAGTAGTCGCAGGTAAGGGCGGTAACGGCGCCTCTAGCTTCCGACGTGAAAAATTCGTCCCGCGCGGCGGCCCTGACGGTGGCGACGGTGGTAAGGGCGGCAGCGTCATCGCCATCGCCGACGAAAACGTGAACACCTTGGTTGAGTACCGTTTCGTGAAACGCTACCAGGCCAAACATGGCGAAAAAGGCCATGGTGCCGACCGTTATGGTAAAGGCGCCGACGACATTGAGCTACGGATGCCGGTGGGCACCTTAATCGTGGACGTGGACACCGAAGAAGTCATTGCCGACTTGACCCATCATGACCAGCGCGTGGTGTTGGCTAAGGGCGGTAAGGGTGGCTTGGGCAACATCCACTTTAAGTCATCGGTGAACCGCGCGCCGCGTCAGTGCACCCCTGGTGAAGAGGGTGAAATGCGCGTGTTGCAGCTGGAATTGAAAATTTTGGCCGACGTAGGCCTCTTGGGCATGCCTAATGCGGGTAAATCAACGCTGATTCGTGCCGTGTCGGCTGCCCGTCCTAAAGTCGCCGACTATCCGTTTACCACCTTACACCCTAATCTGGGCGTGGTGCGTATGGATGAAAACAATAGTTTCGTAATGGCCGATATTCCCGGTTTGATTGAAGGCGCCGCCGAAGGCGCAGGCCTAGGCCACCGCTTCTTGCGCCATCTGTCACGTACAGGTTTACTCTTGCATGTGGTGGACTTGGCCCCATTTGATGAAGGCGTGAGCCCTGCGGACGAAGCCTTGGCTTTGGTGGACGAGTTGCGTAAATACGATGAAGAGCTGTATGACAAGCCGCGTTGGTTGGTGTTGAATAAATTCGACATGATTCCAGAGGACGAGCGCGAAGAGCGCATTCAAGCCTTCTTGGACGCCATCGGTTGGGATCACCCGCAGCCAGACGATCGCTTTGAGTTCGACTTGACCACGCCGCGCGTGTTCAACATCAGTGCCTTAAGTCATGAAGGTACGGGCGAATTGGTGTTTGCGATTCATCGCTATTTGGCTGAGAAAAAGGCCTTGGCCGCAGCGGCCGCCGCTGTGGATGCCGACCCGATCAGCCATAATCAAACTGATTTAAGCGTTTTAAAACCTGAAGAAGCCTAAGCTTTACTCAGCTTAAAGGTCGATTAATTATGCCACCGTGAGGTGGGAAAGCGTGCACATGTTACATATATACAATACCTTGAGTCGCAAGAAAGAAGTGTTTAAACCCATCGATGAGCAGAATGTACGCATGTATGTGTGTGGCATGACGGTTTATGATTATTGTCATTTGGGCCATGCCCGCGTGATGGTGGTGTTTGACATGGTGACTCGCTGGTTGCGTGTATTGGGCTACCCCTTAACCTATGTGCGCAACATCACCGATATTGACGATAAAATCATTCAGCGTGCGCTAGAAAACGGCGAAACCATTCAAAGCCTCACCCAGCGTTTTATTGATGCCATGGATGAGGATTCAGCCGCCCTAGGCGTGTTGCGTCCTGACCATGAGCCGCGCGCGACCGATCACGTCGACGACATGATTGCGCTGATTGAACGCCTGATTGCCAATGGCAAAGCCTATGCGGCTGACAATGGCGACGTGTATTATGCTGTGCGCACGTTTGCCGACTATGGCCGTTTGTCTGGCAAAAGCCTAGACGATCTGCGCGCCGGTGAGCGTGTAGAAGTAGACGGCTTTAAAAAAGATCCTTTGGATTTTGTGCTGTGGAAGGCCGTCAAGCCCGGTGAGCCGAGCTGGACTAGCCCTTGGGGCGAAGGTCGCCCCGGCTGGCACATCGAGTGTTCCGCCATGAGTGAGCAGTTATTGGGCGCTCATTTTGACATTCACGGCGGTGGAGCTGACCTACAGTTCCCACACCATGAAAACGAAATCGCGCAAAGCTGCGGCGCTCATCAGTGCAACGACCACGACCACAACCATGGTTTTGTGAACTACTGGATGCACAACGGCTTTATTCGCGTGGACAATGAGAAGATGTCTAAATCGTTAGGCAATTTCTTTACCATTCGTGAAGTGTTGGAAAAATTCGATCCAGAAGTGGTGCGCTTTTTCGTTTTACGCGCCCACTATCGTAGCCCACTGAATTATTCCGACGTGCATTTGGCCGACGCCCGTAGCTCACTAAAACGTTTGTATACGGCTCTGAATCAGGTGCCTGCCGCGGCATTTGACGTCAAAGCCGACGGCAATGACTACAGCCAACGCTTTTTTGCCGCCATGAACGACGACTTCAATACGGTGGAGGCCGTAGCGGTGCTGTTTGAATTGGCTAATGAAGTAAATAAAACCAAAGACGCTGCCCTAGCTGGCTGTTTGAAAGCATTGGGCGGCCTGCTTGGCCTACTGGAGCGTGAGCCAGAAGCCTATCTGCATCAAGAAATTGGTGCCCAAGGCAATGGTTTAAGCGCCGAGGCCATTGAAGCGATGATTCAACAGCGTAAAGACGCGCGCGCGAATAAGGATTGGGCTGAGTCTGACCGCATCCGCGATGAATTGGCTGAACAAGGCGTGGTCTTGGAAGATGGTGGTGCAGGCACCACATGGCGTCGCGCTTGATTGATAAATGATGCTTAATGCTTGCTTTTGCACCGTAGGCGTTAGATAATGTTCCACTTGAAATTTTTTGAAGCACAGGCAAATTCCCTGTGTCCGCTTATCTAAGGAAATCACATGAAACAAGATGTTCACCCAGAATACCACGCAGTGCAAGTGACTTGCTCTTGCGGTAACGCTTTTGAAACCAAATCAACCATGGCTAAAGAAACCTTTAGCATTGAGGTTTGTTCAGAATGTCACCCATTCTACACTGGCAAACAAAAAATCGTTGACAGTGCCGGTCGCGTTGATAAATTCCAACAAAAATTTGGCAATATGTTCAAACGCTAATCAGCCCAGAACACAGAAAAGACAGCTTAGGCTGTCTTTTTTTATTGCTGTTTTTGCCTAAATAGGGGTGTATTTTGGTACACTGAGGCATTAACGGCACACTTATTGGCGTATGTTTACTTATAAATCTCCTCTGGACGCAGATCAGGCAAGGCCTACGGAAAAGCCTTGGGTACTGCTGTTGCTGTGTTTTGTTTGGCTTTGGCCGGGTATTTTTTCCCATGACCTGTGGAAGCCGCACGAGCCTTACATCTACGAGGCGATAAAAGACATGCTGGCCAATGGCTCGGTGGTCGCGCCTAATGTCCATGGGTTTTGGTATTTAGAAACGCCGCCTTTATACTTATGGGTGGGGGCGCTGTTTCAACGGCTGTTCTCGCCGTGGTTGTTACATAGCTATGACGCCACACGCTTGGCCACGCCCTTTTTTATGGTGCTGGCGCTGACCTTTGCGGGCATGGCGGGTAGGGCACTCCTGGGTCGGCGCCATGGCCGCAGCGTGGTGCTGATATTGATCGGCTGCGCCGGCATGATGATGACCGGCCACTCGATGGACAGTATGGCGGCCACCTTTATGGGCTACGCCATGGGCTTTTATGCCTTCAGTACAGTGCAAACCCGTCCTGCGTTGTCAGGCTTCTTGCTGGGCTTGTCCTGGGTCATCGTGTTCTTATCGTCTAATTTACTCAGCGTGTTCTTAATGCTGATGGTGGCGTTCTTTTTGCTGTTTTACGCCCGCTGGCGGGTTAAGGCCTACGCCATTACGCTGTCTTTTGCGGTGCTGGTGGCGCTGCCTTTAGGCTTTCTGTGGCCTAATGCCTTGGCCAAAACCAATCCTGATGCCTTTGCTTTTTGGTGGCAGCAATATGCTCTGGGACAGCTGAACCATTTAAGCTTTAAGCAGTTCTTCAGCAATCTTGGTTATTATTTGACGGTGATGAGCTGGTCTGCCTTTCCGGCCTGGCCTTTGGCCTTGTGGACGATTTATCGGCGCCAATACGTGTCGGCCTTTATGCTTAAGTTTTGCGGCTTTTGGTTTTTGACCATCTTGTTTATCCTGAGCTTGGGTAATCATCAAGTCACCGAAAATGCTTTGCCGCTGTTGCTGCCGCTGGCGGTCTTGGGTGGCGCTCAATTAGACAATTTACGCCGTGGTCCAGCGGCCTTCTTGAACTGGTTTGGCGCCATGACGTTTGGTGCCTTGGCCATCTTTATCTGGCTAGGCTTCTTAGCCATGAACTTCGGTTGGCCGG
>JAGNTR010000144.1 GCA_017987415.1 Neisseriaceae bacterium | reverse complement strand
ACGACACATAAAACAGAATCGCCTTCGGGTTGGTCAGGCTCAGCGTCAATGATTTACGCATGATGCTGTGGCCAGATTCGATGACCGGCGCCGCTGCCTGCTGTGGCTTAAATAAGCTGGCGTATAAAATCTTGAGGCCCAAGAACAGCAAGTACAAGGCCCCTAAGAATTTAATGAGGGTGAAGAATAGGGGCGAGGTACGGATCAGCGAAGCGATGCCAATGTAGGCGCAAAAGATTAAAATGGCGTCGCCAATGAACACGCCCAGAGCCGCCGTGTAGCCAGCCTTAACGCCGTGGCTGACCCCTGTTTTAAGGACGTAAATAGAGTTAGGGCCGGGTAAAATAATGATGAAAATCACCCCGACCAAATAAGTCCATAAATTGACGACGCCGAATTCTGCTAACACGTTTGCTTATCCTAGGTTTCGATGTCGCCATCGCCGCCGCTTGGGCGGTGTTTAATAAAGGTTTTTTACAGCCAAATCGTATTCTAACGCTTTGCTTAAGGGCGAAGCAATGCCTGTGGCCCCGCAAAATGACGCTGTGCCGGTGCGGTTAAAGCGCAATACATAATGCGGCTGATCATGTGTTGCTGGCTGGGGGCGTGGTCAATGGCGATGATGGCACGCTGGGTGACACTTTAGGATTTAAATAGATTAATAAATCAGTTTGTTAGCGTTTGTTTCGATTGTGGGCGCATGGGGTTTGACTGAAGCAGGGGGACATTAAAAAAAGCGGTTTGCTTAGGCAAGCCGCTTTTTTTATTTTTAAAAGGCCCGCTTGGTTGGGCTGTCGTAAATAGGCTACAGAAAAAATAGGGGCGAAAAGGTTGATGAATGGGGCCTGGTGCATCGCATTCCATCGTTTTATTGGGCTTTCATTTTTTTTAAGCTCGAGCGTGAACGCCACCCTAAATTTAAAGTGATTGCCCTAGGGCTTTTTTCTTGATAGCTTGTTCATAACGATACGTTTTGTATCGTTATAGGAGATTTATATTAAAATAAAAGATTAGAGGAGCAGGCCATGTTGGGATTATTCGGTATCTTGCTGTCACTGGGGCTGTTGATGTACTTAGCGTACAAGGGCCATAGCGTCATTGTGTTGGCACCCTTACTGGCCATGGTGGCGGTTGTGGTGAGCGGCGAAGGCAATATGATGTTGGGCGTGTACACGCAGATTTTTATGGAAGGCTTAGGGGGCTATGCCATCAAATATTTCCCCTTATTTTTATTGGGCGCTATTTTTGGCAAGTTGATGGACGATTCGGGCGCCGCCCGCAGCATTGCGTATTGGCTGGTGAACCGCTTAGGCCCAAAGCAAGGGTTGTTGTCTATTGTTTTGGCGTGTGGCATTTTGACCTATGGCGGCGTGTCTTTGTTTGTCGTGGGGTTTGCTGTTTTCCCCATCGCAGCGGCCATGTTTAGAGAGGCAGGCATTCCTAAACGGTTGATTCCCGGTGTGATTGTTTTGGGCGCTTTAACCTTTACCATGACGGCCTTACCCGGAACGCCCGCCATTCAAAATGCGATTCCCATGCCCTTTTTTAAAACCGATGCGTTTGCGGCGCCTGGCTTGGGGGTGATTGCGGGCGTGGTGATGTTTGTGGGCGGGATGCTGTGGTTTCGTTATCGCCTCAAACAGGCTTCTTTGGCTGGTGAAGGCTATGGTCAGCATGAACAGGAAGTCGTTCAAACACAGCGCCAGCACAATGATCCACCGATTGCCTTGGCCTTACTGCCCATCGTATTGGTCATCATCGGCAACTTTATGTTAACGAAATGGGTGATTCCGAGCATGGATACGGCTTATCTGGCCGAAACCAAATTTGGCAACAGTAGCTTGAGTGCGGTGATTGGCCTTTGGGCGATTATTGTGGCGTTGTTATTGGCCTGTGTGGTGTTGATTGCCACCAACTGGCGGCGCTGGCGTAACTTGAAAGAAACCATTAACCAAGGGGCGTTGGGTTCGTTATTGCCTATTTTCAACACCGCTTCTGAAGTGGGCTATGGCTCTGTGATTGCTTCTTTAGCGGGCTTCAGCATGATGCAAACTTTTTTAGTGGGGTTGTCACCCGGTAACCCACTAATTTCTGAGGCCATTGTGGTCAATGTGTTGGCCGGTATTACCGGGTCGGCATCTGGTGGTTTAAGCATTGCTTTGAACACCATGGGCGAGACCTACTTGGCCTTGGGCAGCCAATTCAATATTTCACCAGAGTTAATGCACCGAGTGGCCTCCTTGGCTTCCGGTGGCCTCGATTCGCTGCCGCACAATGGTGCGGTGATCAGTATTCTGGCGATTTGTGGCTTGACGCACAAAACGTCTTATTTAGACATATTTGTGGTGGCTGTGCTGGTGCCCTTAGTGGCGTTGGTGGCGGTGATTGGCTTAGGTACCGCGTTTGGCTCTTTTTAATCGTAACGATAAGGATGCATTATGTCTCATCAAATTATTATGCCCAGATTCATGCAGGTAGGCCGCGCCGCGAGTGCCCAGTTACCGCAAATCCTCAATTTGCTTGGCTGTCGCAAGCCGCTGCTGGTGACTGACAGCACCATGGTGGCGCTGGGCTATGCGGCCCAAATTGACGCCATTTTGGCGGCGGCCGGCATGCGCTGTACGGTGTTTTCTGACACCATGCCTGAGCCCACAGCGGCGTCCATTCGTGCCGGAGTGGCGGCGGTTACGGCCGGCGATTTTGATGTTGTGGTGGCGTTAGGGGGCGGTAGCCCCATCGACAGCGCGAAGGCGATTGCGATTTTAGGCCGCTTTGGTGGCGACATTCGGGATTATAAGTTTCCCAGACAGGTGAATGAACAAGGCTTGCCGATTGTGGCCATTCCCACCACGGCAGGCACCGGTTCGGAGTGCACTCGATTCACCATCATTACCGATGAAGACAGCCAGGAGAAAATGCTGTGTGTGGGCACGGGCTTTATGCCGGTGGCCGCCATTGTTGACTATGGCTTGACCCTGAGCGTGCCCGCGCGCACGACAGCCGACACCGGCATTGACGCTTTAACGCATGCCATTGAAGCCTATGTTAGCCGTAAGGCCAACCTGTTTAGCGACCAGCAGGCTTTGGCTGCCATGCGGTTGATTGGGCCAAACTTGGCCCGCGCCTATCATGATGGCAGCGATGAGGCGGCTCGCGAAGCCATGATGTTGGGTTCAACCTTAGCGGGCTTGGCATTTTCCAATGCTTCGGTGGCGTTGGTGCATGGCATGAGCCGACCCATCGGGGCATTTTTCCATGTGCCTCATGGCCTGTCTAATGCCATGTTGTTGCCTAGCGTGACGGCTTATTCATTAAGTGCTGCGCCAGAGCGATACGCACAGTGTGCGAAAGCCATGGGGGTGGCGTCGGTAGATGAGGATGTGGCGAGCGCCAATCAAAAACTCTTAGAGGCCTTAAGGCAGTTGAATCAGGCATTAAAAGTGCCCACTTTAGCGGATTTTGGCGTCAGTCAAGCCGAGTTCGATCAGGTGGTGACCATCATGGCAGAGCAGGCGCTGGCGTCTGGCTCTCCAGCAAATAATCCGCGGGTGCCAACGGTTTCAGAACTGGTGGCGATGTATCAGGCATTATGGCCGCAAACCGTTGCGGTATAAATAACACATAAAGGAGTTAAATATGGAGACCATCGGTCACTTTATCAATGGACAGCAGGTCGCAGACACAGGGCGTTCTCAAGCGGTTTATAACCCCGCCACGGGAACCGTGAGCAAACAGGTGGCTTTGGCCAGCGCGAAGACCGTGGCAGAAGCCGTGGCGGCCGCAGAGGCTGCTTTCCCCGCATGGCGTCATACCCCGGTATTACGTCGGGCACGGATTATGTTCCGTTTTAAAGAGTTACTTGAACAGCACAGTGATGAGATTTGTGCTTTGATTGGGGCTGAGCACGGCAAAATTTTACACGATGCAGCGGGCGAATTGACTCGGGGCATTGAGAACGTTGAATATGCGTGCGGAGCCCCTGAATTTCTAAAGGGTGAATACAGCAAAAACGTGGGGCCAAATATTGACTCATGGAGCGAGTTTCAACCCTTAGGCGTGGTGGCGGGGATCACACCGTTTAACTTTCCGGCCATGGTGCCGTTGTGGATGTACCCTATGGCGATCGTGTGTGGTAATTGCTTTGTGCTGAAACCCTCAGAGCGTGACCCAAGCGCGACTTTATTTATTGCGTCGCTGTTGCATCAGGCTGGCTTGCCTGATGGGGTCATTAACGTCGTCAATGGCGACAAAGAAGCGGTTGATGCTTTATTACATGACCCACGGGTACAAGCGGTCAGCTTTGTGGGGTCGACCCCGGTGGCAGAGTACATTTACACGACAGCCAGTGCCAATGGCAAGCGCTGTCAGGCATTGGGCGGCGCCAAAAACCACGCCATTGTCATGCCTGATGCTGATTTAGACAATGTGGTGTCTTCTCTCTTGGGGGCGGCATTTGGTTCGTCAGGCGAACGCTGCATGGCACTGTCCGTAGCAGTGACGGTTGGGGATGAGGTGGCTGACGCATTGGTGGCTAAAATGACCACGGCCATGCACGACCTAAAGGTGGGCGAGTATCGTGATCAAACCAATGACTTTGGTCCCGTGATCACCCGTGCCCACCAGCAAAAAATTGAGGCCCATATTGCCAGCGCTGAATCCCAGGGGGCGGTCGTGGTGGTGGATGGACGAGGGCTTCAACCGCAAGGGTATGAGGATGGTTTTTTTGTGGCGGGTACTTTAATTGATCATGTGGGCGTGGACATGGACAGCTATCGCGCCGAGATTTTTGGCCCCGTCCTGCAAATCGTGCGGGTTGACAGCATGGAAGCGGCGATGGCCATCATCAATGCGCATGAATATGGTAACGGGACCTGTATCTATACGCGTGACGGGGAAGCCGCTCGTTATTTTAGTGATCACATTCAAGCCGGGATGGTTGGGATTAACGTCCCGCTGCCGGTCCCGGTGGCTTATCATAGCTTTGGCGGCTGGAAGCGCTCATTGTTTGGTGATTTATATGCTTATGGCCCAGATGGCGTCCGTTTTTATACGCGCCGCAAGACCATTACGCAACGGTGGCCGAGTGCCGACTTACGTGAAGGCAGCCAGTTTTCAATGCCTACTTTAAACTGATGCCGTATTAGACAAACCGGGTGGTTACGTTCGTAACCACCCGGTTTTTTATTCGAATAAACGACTGAGGGCCAGTGCCGCCAGTTTTAAATCAGGTTCAAACTGTTTCAGGTCGTCTAAGCTTTTACGGATGGTTGGCGCATGGGTGTACAAACAAGCAATCAAGCGTTGTTTTTGGTCAAAAATGGGCACCGAGCAGGCCACCATGCCTGCGATAAACTCTTCGTTATCCGTGCCCAGCTGAGATTGCCCCACTAGGTTGATTTCTGCCTCTAAGGCCGGCACCGTACTTAAGGTGTTGCGGGTCATGGGGGTGAGGGGCAGATTTTTAAGAATGCGTTGGCGTTTGGCAGTTGGTAGGCTACTGAGCCATAGTTTACCGCTGGCCGTACACCAAATGGGCACGCGAGAACCATGGGGTAAATAAATTTGTAATGGCCAGTTGGTTTGAACCCGATCGGTATACAACATTTCCATGCCATCCAGGATGGAAATGCCACACGTTTCGCCAATTTGTTGGGTCAGCTTAGTCAAGATGGACAAGCGTTCGACTTTGTACTGTCGGTTATGCCATAGGCCCATGGCCATGGCATGGGTTCTGTCGCCCGCCAGAATGCTGCCGTGGACGTCAATTTGAACAAAGCCTTCGCTCTCTAATTGCTGTAATAGGCGGTGAATGCTGGGCTTGGGTATGTCTAATTGAACCGCTAAATCAAATGGAAACAGTGGCCGTTCAGCCTGTGAAATGGCTTCTATGATTTCCAGCACGCGGGTAATAGAAGAGCCTTTGCTGCGTTTAGGGGACACTACACTCATAAGTTCGCCTTTAATAAGCATAAATAACGACGTATCTGGGTTTCAGGATACAGGCGTTTGGGACAAGGCTCAATCTCACGCTGGTTTGGGTCTGCTTGTGATTAAGCCTTGTGGCGATTAAGGTGCAAATACGCCTAATGCGCTTCGTCCCAGTTGGCGCCGATGCCCACGTCGGCCACCAGCGGTATCGACAAGGTGTCGACCTGTTCCATCAATTTTGGCAGCTGAACCTTCACCAGCTCAACCTCATGTTCGGGTACTTGCAGCACCAGTTCGTCATGCACCTGCATGATCAACAGGCTGTCTAGCTTTTCGGCTTCCAGCCAACCCTGCACCGCAATCATCGCTTTTTTAATCAAGTCCGAGGCCGTGCCCTGCATTGGCGCGTTAATCGCGGCGCGTTCGGCGCCGGCGCGCATCATGGCCTTGCTGCTGTGAATGTCGGGCAGATAGAGGCGGCGGCCAAAGCGGGTTTCGACATAGCCTTTGTCCATGGCGCTGGCCTTGGTGTCGCTCATGTACGACGCCACGCCAGGGTAGCGGGCAAAGTAGCGCTCGATAAAGTCTTTCGCTTCCA
>JAGNTR010000001.1 GCA_017987415.1 Neisseriaceae bacterium | reverse complement strand
ACAGACGCAAAAAAGCTCAATCCGAAGATTGAGCTTTTTTGGTATCACTGGTACGCCCACGGGGAATCGAACCCCGGCTGCCGCCGTGAAAGGGCGGTGTCCTAACCGCTAGACGATGAGCGCAATGTACAACTAATTGGGTGGCGCACCCGGAGCGATTCGAACGCCCGACCCTCTGGTTCGTAGCCAGATACTCTATCCAACTGAGCTACGGGTGCGCTGATTGGCGGAGAAGAAGAGATTCGAACTCTCGATACAGTTTAACCCATATGCACCCTTAGCAGGGGTGTGCCTTCGACCACTCGGCCACTTCTCCAACCTAGCAAAAACCTAGTTACCTAAGTTCTTAATGCTTGGTACGCCCACGGGGAATCGAACCCCGGCTGCCGCCGTGAAAGGGCGGTGTCCTAACCGCTAGACGATGAGCGCATTAAATCTATTACTGCTTAACTTCTGGGAAAAAATAGCTCAATCCGAAGATTGAGCTAGATTTAACAATACTGGTACGCCCACGGGGAATCGAACCCCGGCTGCCGCCGTGAAAGGGCGGTGTCCTAACCGCTAGACGATGAGCGCATATTCCTAAACAATGAACCTATAGTGGCGCACCCGGAGCGATTCGAACGCCCGACCCTCTGGTTCGTAGCCAGATACTCTATCCAACTGAGCTACGGGTGCGGCTATGGCGGAGAAGAAGAGATTCGAACTCTCGATACAGTTTAACCCGTATGCACCCTTAGCAGGGGTGTGCCTTCGACCACTCGGCCACTTCTCCGTTTAGGAAGTCGCCATAATAACGACTGGGCGATTTACTGTCAAGCCCTTATCTGACAATATTTTTGAAATATCCAATAACCTATTGCGATGCCTGTTATTATTCCAATCACCTATTTGATAATGGCGCCACAGCCCACCCTATTCCCCCAATAAAAAAGCCAGAGCAACCGCTCTGGCTTAGGTTAAATCGTATGCCCAAAACCGTGATTACGCTTTTTTAACGGTTTTTTTCTTGGCGCTGGCGATGGCTTGACGTTTTTGTGCCTTGGGCTTGGTTTTACCCTTGGTATTCGCCTTAGGCGCCTGCGATGCTACCGCCTTAGGGCCTTTAGGCGCGCCAGAGCGCTTGCGGCGAGACGATTTAGGCTGCTCATCGGTTGAGGCGCCGGGCTTACCGTCGGAACCGCCCCGCCTGCCTCCTTGGCGTTTAGCAGGCTTGCCTTTTTTACCGGGCAAGGCATCGTCATTAACAAACGGAGCCTTGTCTTTACCCTTGCCGACCTCACCTCCAGAAATCAGCACCAAATCAATGCGGCTAGTATCTAAGTCAGCTTTAGCTACTTTGACCACCACTTTACTAGACAAGCTAAAACGAACCTTGGTGCGCTCACCTTCGATCGCCATGATTTCAGGGCGGTAGTTAAAGTAGTCTTGGCCCAAATCACTGATGTGGACCATGCCCTCAACGTAAATGTCGTCTAAGGTCACAAACAGGCCAAATTGGGCCATGCCGGTGATGGTGCCTTCAAACACTTCACCAACCTTATCTTTCATGTAATAGGTTTTGAGCCAGTTTTCTACGTCGCGGCTAGCGTCGTCGGCGCGGCGCTCGGCCATCGAACAATGCACGCCTAAAGACTGCCAAGACTTAGGCTTATACTGCTCGCCTTTCAATACCGCTTTAATCGCACGATGAACGGTTAAGTCTGGGTAGCGACGAATCGGTGAAGTAAAATGAGTATAAGCCTCATAGGCCAAGCCAAAGTGACCTTCATTCTTCGGTTCGTAAATCGCTTGCTGCATCGAACGCAACATCATCACCTGCAACACAGACTGATCGGGGCGCCCCTTAAACTGCTCAAATAATTTAGCATAATCTTTAGGTTTAGGATCATCACCTCCGCCTAAAGACAGGCCGGTCAAAGCCAACTGCTCACGTAATGCGGCCAACTTCTCTGGGTTCGGGCCTAAATGGCTGCGGTACAAGGCTGGGTGCTTGTGTTCCAACAAGAACTGGGCCGCACACACGTTGGCCGCCAGCATACACTCTTCGATCAGGCGGTGGGCTTCATTACGCACCACCGGCACAATGCGCTCAATTTTGCCATCATCATTAAAGATCATTTGGGTTTCGGTGCTTTCAAACTCCATCGCACCGCGCGCATGACGGTTACGCAGCAACAGCTTGAATAGACCATACAGCGTGTCGATTTCGGTTTTCAAACTGTGCTCGGTACCGGCTTCGATCCAGTCCCATACCTGGGTGTAGGTTAGGCGCGCCTTAGAATTCATCACCGCAGGATAAAAACGATAAGACTTCATCATGCCTTCGCGATCAAACTGAATGTCGCACACCATGCACAGGCGATCCACCTCGGGATTGAGTGAGCAAATGCCGTTAGACAAAGCTTCTGGCAACATGGGGATCACGCGTCGTGGGAAATACACGCTGGTGCCGCGCTCTTCAGCGTCAGCATCCAAACCATTGCCGGGGGTAACATAGTGACTCACGTCGGCAATGGCCACCACCAAACGATAGCCGTCGGCATTTTTCGCGGCGTAAACCGCATCGTCAAAGTCGCGTGCGGTTTCGCCATCAATGGTCACCAACGGCAGGTCACGCAAATCTTCGCGGCCTTTCAGGTCTAGCTTACGTACGGCTTTGGGAATTTTTTTGGTTGCGGCCAAACATTCAGCGCTGAACTCATGCGGCAGATGATGCTTGCGTACGGCAATCTCAATTTCCATGCCTGAGTCGCCATAATCGCCCAAGATTTCTTTCACTTGACCAATGCCCGGACGGTTGGCTTCAGGATAGCTGATCATCTCCACCACCACCACTTGGCCATCTTCGGCCTGACGCTCACCGCCAGGAGTTAAGATGATGTCTTGCGTGAGACGCTTGTCTTCTGGCGCCACGCCGTACACGCCACGGTCAAAGTACAGGCGACCCACCACTTCACTGTGCGCACGCTGAACAATGTCCAGCACGCGGCCTTCCCGACGACCGCGACGGTCTAAGCCAGCAGGACGAACGGTGACGATGTCGCCATGCATGAGCCCACGCATTTGGCGTTCATACAGAACGAAATCGCCCTCACCCGTCGGCGTCAGCGGCACGGCAAAACCAAAGCCATCCTTATGGGCTTCGATACGGCACTGCGCCAAGGCCAGCTTTTCGGCCACGCACACCAGGCCGCGGCGGTTGATGTACACCTGGCCATCGCGGACCATGGCGCCAATACGGCGTTCAAAAAAAGCATACTCTTCTTCGGTAATGCCCAGTTTTTCGGCCAAGTCGGCCACGGCTGTCGGTACACCAGCCTCTTCTAATAGTTGGATGACCCATTCGCGGCTAGGCAATGGGGCTTCATATTTTTGGCGCTCACGTTCTAAAAACGGATCTTGCGCTCTTAAATGGGTATTGTTCTTATTTTTAGTCATTAACTTTCTCAGTTACGGTTATTCTTAAAATTTATGCGCCCTATAGCTGGTTAAGCCAGCAAATCAAGGAACACATACTGAAACTATGGGCATTAAGCCCAGGAGGCAACCGACGCCACGCGCGGCGGTTTGGCATTCATCTGGCTGAAGCACGAATAGATGGCAACGGATATGATGGCTCGAAAACGTGCTCAGGCTAGCCATTTCTTGGTCGGCATCCCAAAACAATATCGTGTCTGAAACCAATAACTTTGATGATTTTATATTAGCATTTAAAAGATACATTCACATAGTGAAATATATATGACGGGACGCAGAAGAAATGGTGTGTTAAAAAACATAAAGACAGGCTTTAGAAGCCCATTATAAGCTTAAGTTCCACCAAAACACCATACACAACGGCCACAAGCCGTAAATTAACGGCTTCAGCCCTCATCAATCAGCCACAATGCATAAGAGACTCTACCGAGCTTCAGATCCACCAACAGAGCAACCCAATACTGCCAAACTCTAGCCATAGCTAGCCAAAAAACAAAAAATACTGATTTAAATCAAATGGTCACATCAACACCAATCCAGACCAAAATCATTGCATCATAAAAAAATATGTCGTAGGATGGATTCAGTGCATCTTACTTTTATTTACAATAATTTAAAGGAATCACGCCATGGCCACTAAAATGTTAATTGTCTTTTACAGCGCAACCGGCAGCAATACTCAGCTGGCGAAATGGGCCCAAGTGGCCGGCGAAGCAGCCGGTGCCGAAGTACGCCTACGCAAGGTTCATGAACTGGCGCCTGCCGCAGCCATCGACAGCAATCCTTTATGGCGTAAAAACACCGATGCCACCGCCAACATTCCCGAAGCCAGCGGCACTGATTTAGAATGGGCCGACGCCATCGTGTTCTCTGCCCCTTCGCGTTTTGGCATCATGGCCAGCCAGATGAAGCAGTTTTTAGACTTACAAGGTGGCCTATGGGCCCAAGGCAAGCTGGCGAATAAATTTGTGACCGCCCTCTCAACGGCGCAAAATCCCAACGGTGGTCAAGAGCACGTCATTCACAGTATTTATACCGTGATGCAACACTGGGGCGCCATCATCGTGCCCGCAGGCTACGTCAACACCAGCACGTTTGCCGCGGGCGGTAACCCCTACGGCACCAGCGCCACCATCGATGGTGAGGGCGTGATGCAACATGCTACCGCAGTTAAGGCGGCCACCACCGACCAAATCAAGCGCCTATTAAGCATCACCAGCGCCTATCTTAACGGTCAGTAAATCGACACCCTGACAACCAAAGCAAAGGCTTAGCCTTTGCTTTTTTCATGCCCGCGGCCATCACCCTCCTCAGACCAGCAAGCAGTTAAGGCTATAACTCTCAGGCCAACAGGCCTATAATCAGCCCATAAAACCAATATGCCCATCTTACAAAAGAGCCTGATATGCTGTTTACCGTCTTAGCCGTACTGCCCACTTTCTTTCAAATCGCCCTAGGCTTTATCTTAAAAAGAAACTTCATCACCGATGGTTTTTTTTGGCACGGCGCCGAGCGCCTCACCTATTACCTACTGTTCCCCTCTCTATTAATCATGAGCATCAGCCAGGCTGATTTTGCCGTCAGCAACATTAAGCTCATCATTGTGCTGACCCTTGTGGCCACCGCCACCATTGGGCTGTGCGCCCTAGCCAGCCAGCGGCTGTTTAAGTTTCCCCTACCCACGCTGAGCTCCATTTTCCAAGGCGCCACTCGCTTTAATACCTTTATGTTCATCAGCCTCAGCGGCTCTTTACTCGGCGCGGAAGGCTTAGCGCTTTCTGGTATTTTTCTCGCCTACTGCATTATTTTCGCCAACATCACCAGCGTCATGGTCCTCAGTAAATGCTGCGACAGTAAAAAGCAGTCTCTCTTAACCTTGTTACTGACGCTGGTTAAAAACCCCTTAATCGTCGGCTCAGCCATCGGCCTCTTTCTGGCCACCTTCGAGCTGAGCCTACCCAAAGTATTAAGCCTGTTCCTGAGCCAAATTGGCGCCGCTGCCACCCCCCTAAGCCTATTGGCCGTCGGCGCTGGCCTCACCATCCGCGTCAATATGCAGCAGCTGACCGCCATCACTTTGGCAGGCGCACTCAAACTATTGGCCTTGCCTATGGTTTTATGGGTACTCTTAAGCCTCGCCGGACTCAGCGGCACAGCAGCGCAAGTGGCGATTATTTTTGCTGCCCTACCTACGGCAGGCAATGCCTACATTTTGGCCAAGCAGATGGGCGGCGACGACCAAAGCATGGCCAGCATGGTGACGTGGTCGACGGTATGCTCTATCGTCACCATCCCCGTTGTGCTCATGCTGTTTAGCCTCCAATAAGCGGCCACAAAAAAACCGATGCCTAAGCGCATCGGTTTTTTAATGTCTTGCCACTAGTGACTTATTTATTCAACTTATAAAATTGGCGACTATCTTGCCATACCTTGTCCGCATACACCAAAGTCGTACGCGACACTTGGCCGGGGGCAATTTGCTGGGCCAGCTGCTGATTGCCTGCTGCCGCCAGCGCTTCAGCCCAAGGGACCATAATAAACTCTGGTTCGTAGCTAATATGCACTAAATAGCGGCCCTTAGGCGTTTTCTCGATGGCGTCTTCGCGCATCAAAATGCGCTTTACCTGCTCATGGCCCATGCAAAACAGGTCGCCAAAGCGTGAGTCGTACACATAGGAACGGCCTTTATCCGTCAACTGATAAACCTGGGCAGCGACCACCCCTCGCTCGCCTGACGAACGAAACACCACATCCTCAACAAAGGGGGCATAAATCCCCGCCGCCACCAAAGCCTGCATTTGTTTAAAGGCAGCCACCTGCTCCTTAGCCACGCCCTGGGGCAGAGCCACTTTGACAATAGGCTCGCCCAACATTCCCTGTACACCAGGGCTAAGCTCACCATCAGGCTCAGTGAGAGATAAGGGCATACAGACAGACTTTTCCTTTAAAAAACCATCGATCACTTGCTGCAATACTTCATTACTGGCGTCGGTCTCATCTTCGCCGCAACCACCCAGCCCCAGCATTAATGTCAACACACCGGCAGCCACAGATAATTTTTTTAACATATCTCACGAAACTATAGTAAAAATTCAGTTAAAAGGAAGGGTCGGCAATCTCGCGCAAATTCGCTACAATAGCCACAAACCATTCATAGGAGCCTACCACATGACCACCCTCTATGGCATTCCCAACTGTAGCACCGTCAAGAAAGCCCGCACGTGGCTGGACGAACAATCCCATCTTTATACGTTTGTTGATTTCAAAAAACAAGCGCCCACTGCTGATTTGATTGCCACTTGGCTCAAAGACGTCCCCTTAGCTACGCTCATCAATAAACGTGGCACCACGTGGCGCAAACTCAGCGCCGAAGAGCAGGCCAGCGCCGAAGACGTCAACGCCGCCACCGCCTTAATGATGGCTCATCCCTCCATCATCAAGCGTCCGGTTTTGGTGCACAACCAACATGCCCAAGTGGGCTTCAGTGAAGAAGCGTACGCTCAAACCTTCGAAAAGGCCGGCGCATGACCCAAACCATCATGATTGCGGACCTACACCTCGCCGCCGACACCCCAGAGCTTAACGCCCTATTTGCCCAAAAACTGCAAGACTGGCAAGGCCAGATCGACGCCTTATATATTTTGGGCGATTTATTCGACGCCTGGATTGGCGACGATGACGACAGTCCATTCATTCAGAGCCAGCTACAGCTGCTGCATGCGTTTAGCCAACACACGCCGCTTTACGTCATGCGCGGCAACCGCGACTTCTTGTTTGGGGCTGATTTTGCCCAAACCACCGGCGCAACCTTACTGGAAGAGCCGCACCAAGTCAGCCTCTATGGCCGTCGCTATGTCTTGTGTCACGGCGACAGCCTATGCACCGACGATTTAGCCTATCAGCAGTTCCGCCTACAGGCGCGCAATCCACAATGGCAGGCCATGATCCTCAGCAAACCCTTGGCCGAACGCCGCGTTTTGGCGGCGCAGATTCGCCAAATGTCGGAAGGCGCAAAGGCCGACAACGGCAAAACGGCCATCTCGGATGCAACCGAAGCCGGGGTACAAGCACTGATGAGCCAATACCCTGGCGCCGACCTCATCCATGGCCACACGCATCGTCCTGATGCGCATCAACACGTGGTCAATGGCGAAACCCTATGCCGCTTTGTCATTCAAGACTGGTACGGCCACGAAGGGGGCTATTTGCAGATTGACGCAGACGGCGTACACGCCAAAGCGCTCTAAATAAACCGTACAAAAAACCGCCTCTCGGCGGTTTTTTAAGCTTGATCAATACCATCACGATTAACGGCCACGTCGAAACATCAGCCACATCGTCAGTATGCACAGCGCCAACAGCGCTAATGCCAGCGGGCGAGTCACAAACACTGAAAATGAGCCTTCCGACAGCAAAAGTGCCCGATGCAGATGCTCTTCTAACAGCGGTCCCAAAATAAAGCCCAACAGCAAAGGCGCCACTTCACACTGAAACAGCCGCATCAAATAACCCAATACGCCAAACGCCAACAACCAATACACGTCGGCCACTTGACCATTTAAGGCATACACACCAAAGGTTGAAAACACCAGAATCAACGGAAATAAGAGCGGATAAGGCAAGCGCAACAGCTTTACCCAAAGGCCAATCAAAGGCAAATTCAGCACCAACAAAATCACGTTCCCCACCCACATCGACGCAATCAAGCCCCAAAACAGCTCTGGGTGCTGCACCATTAGGTTGGGCCCCGGCTGTATGTGGTGTACGGTCAATGCCCCGACCATCAAAGCCACCACCACGCCACCGGGAATCCCTAAGGTCAACAGCGGAATTAACGAGGTTTGTGCCGAAGCATTATTGGCAGCCTCCGGCGCGGCCAAGCCGGCAGGATGACCCGTACCCAAAAGGTGGCGGTTCGGATTCACGCGCTTCTCCATGGTGTAGGCCGCGAATGAGGCAATGGTGGCGCCAATGCCCGGCAGTACCCCCAAGACAATTCCCAACACCGTCCCCCTAGCCGCCGCTGGTGCCGCTTGACGCACCTCGGTGCGATTGGGATAGCATGAGCGCAAAGGCAAAGGCGGTATGGCTTCAGCTGGACCATGCTTGGTCACCAGCTGCTGAATCACTTCAGCCAAACCAAACAAACCCATGGCCACCACCGCCACATCAAAACCATCTTGCAGCGACAGTAGGCCTAGATCAAAACGGCGCATGCCCGTTTGCTCATCCATGCCCACGGTACTGAGCAATAGGCCCAACAGCGTCATGCCCAAGGTTTTGGCCCAGTGCCCATTGGCAAACGTCATCGCCCCAATCAGACCCAGCAGCATCAACAGGCAATATTCCGCCGAACCAAACAGCAAAGCCACCTTAGCTAGGCTTGGCGACAGCAGCAACATGGCTAAAGTGGCCGCACAGCCACCCAAAAAAGAGCTCAGCGCGGCAATCGCCAGCGCCGAACCCGCACGCCCATTCTTAGCCATCTGATGGCCGTCAAACGTTGACACGGCCGCCGAACTTTCGCCCGGTACGCCCAACAAAACCGCCGACGTATTGCCGCCATATTGGGCGCCGTAGTAAATGCCTGCCAGCATGATGATGCCGGCCACAGGCGACAGCACATAGGTCAGCGGCAGCAGCATCGCAATCACCGACATTGTGCCAATACCCGGCAATACGCCCACCACAGTGCCCAACAGGCAGCCGATAAAGCCATAAAACAAATTTTCAGGCTCGGTCGCAACCTTCAACCCAAAAATCAATGCATCCCAAGCGTTCATCCCATCTCCTAAGCCTGTCCAGGCCACAGTGGGACATTCAACTGCAACACCCACACCACCAAAGCCCATAGTGCCAGCAGCGTCAACACCAATAAGCCCAGCAAACGGCGCCAGCCTAAATCGGGGTAAAATAGCCGGCTCCCCAGCAGCAACAGCCCCACCGCCGGCAACAGGCCAAGATAATAAAGTGCCCCACCATAGGCTAAAAACAGGCTAGACAGCTTCAGCAACACCCCCCAAGCAATGCTCGGGCGAACCGCGACCGGATGGGTAGTGCGGCCCACTTGATACAACAACACCAAACCACAGGCCAAAAGGCCTAGCGCCACAAAAAAAGGCAAAAAACCCGACCCCATACGCGCCGCCGTGCCCATAGGCAGCGTCGACAGCGCCGCCACGGCATAAGCACCGCCCAGCGCCACAAACGTCAGGCCCACCACAAAATCGCGCCGGTGCAGCTGTGTCAGTGCCATTACACACGCCCTGCTGAACGCTGCTTTTGCGCTTCTTGGTTAAAATACTGCGTCTGCTGTTGTACTAACTGCTGAAATGCATCCGCCGCCATCACACTGACCGTGAATCCAAGCGGCCGCAGGCGCTCTTGCATGGCCTCATCACCCACGCTGGCCAATAACGCTTGGCTCAAAGCTTTTTGCGTCTCTTCAGCCACATCAGCAGGCACAAAAAAACCATACCACTGATCGAGGCTCACCTCGGATGCCAACCACTGCGACTGCACGGGTACTTCTGGCAGCCAGGGTGAGGGCTCGGCAGCGGTCACGCCCAAAGCCCGCACCTTACCCGCTTGAATCATCGGCAAAGCACTAGACTCCGTCACCATCCCCACCGCCACCTGAGCGCTGACCACATCAATCAGGGCGGGCGCACAGCCTTTATAAGGCACATGTTTCAATCCTGCTGCATCTTGCGCCTCCAAAGCCATGCCCATCCAGTGCTGCGGTGTGCCGATGCCGCATGAGGCATAAAACACCGTTTGCTGCTGCGCCGCTTGCAACACGTCGGCCACGCTGTGAAACGGTGAATTTTGCGGCACAATCAACACCGAAGAAGACAAAGCCACCTGCCCCAAAGCGACCAAAGGTGACGGCTTAGCCGCCTGCTCTGGCGCCAAAACGGCTGGACTCATTACCTGAGAGCTGTTATTAAACAAAATCGTGTAGCCATCGTGGGGCGCACTCAATACCTGCTGTTCGGCAATCTGACCACTGGCACCGGCTAGGTTCTTCACCACCACAGCCTGACCCCAAGATTCAGATAGCTTAGGCGCCAGCTGGCGCGCCAAGGCGTCGGTACCGCCACCCGGTGGAAACGGCACCACCAGCGTCACGCTGCGGCTAGGAAATGCCGACGCAGATTCATCAGAGCTAGGCTGACAGCCTGCCAACAGGCCCAGGCCCACTAACGCCATTATTGAGATCACGCGTTTCATTTCGCCTCCTCGCCATCATCCAGCACGTCAAAACCAATATCCAACGCTTTGCTGCTGTGGGTTAACCAGCCCATAGCCATAAAATCTACGCCAGTTTGGGCCACAGCTACCGCCTGCTCCGGCGTAATGCCGCCCGAGGCCTCAGTACGCGCCTTGCCCGCACACAGCTGAACCGCCGTTTTCATGTCAGCCAAACTCATATTGTCCAACAGAACCAAGTCCACGCCGATGGCTAGCGCTTGCTGTAGCTGAGCCAGGGTATCGACTTCGATTTCAACCGGAATCAAATGGCCGGCATAGGCTTTAGCCGCCTGTAGCGCCGGCGCAAGCCCGCCCGCCAACGCAATGTGGTTGTCTTTAATCAGTATGGCATCGTCTAAGCCCATGCGGTGGTTGCGGCCACCGCCCATCCTAACGGCGTATTTTTGCAGCATGCGTAAGCCGGGAATGGTTTTACGGGTACAGGTCAGCACCGTCCCGAACGGCTCAATCGCCGCCACGATCTGCGCCGTTTGGCTGGCAATGCCGCTGAGGTGGGTCATAAAATTCAAGGCCGTGCGCTCCGCCGTTAACAAGGCTTGAGCAGGCCCACTCACGACCGCCAGCACCTGCCCTGCCTCGATGGCGTCGCCGTCGGCCACTTGCGCCTGAAACACGCTCTGGGCCGATACGGTTTGAAACGTTAACCGCGCCAAACCCAAACCAGCTACCACGCCCGTTTGGCGCGCCACCAAATGCAGCGTCGCCTGATGGGTAGCTGCCACCGTGGCTTGGCTGGTAACGTCCCCGCGGCGTCCTAAATCTTCTTGCAGGGCCGCATTGATCAGCGGCTGTAGCAGGCTGTCTGGCAGCCCTATTTCCTGTTGTGGCACACGCTTCTCCTTTATATTAATACTCCAAATGAGCATTTAATTAATACTCCAGTAGAGCATTAATTAAATGAAGCGCAAATCATAAGAGTCCCACCACAGACTGTCAAGCAAAAATCAAGCCCAAACGCAAAAATCCCTCATGCGAATACATGAGGGATTCTGATCCATCTAGCGCCACTAAACGCGACACCAGCCTTATTTAGAGACCGGTAGTTTACTGCCAGACATCAGTCGCTCCAGCAAGACGTTTTCCTTAAATCGATACAGCTGGGCCGGCCGACCACGCTCCTGCGCCGCCATCGCCCCAGTGGGCTCGATGAGGTTTTGATGCGCCATCAAGCGGCGAAAATTCTGCTTGTGTAAGCCCATGCCCGCCAGCGCCTCAACGTTTTGCTGTAGCTGTAGCAAGGTAAACTCAGGCGGCATCAGCTCAAACACCACCGGACGATATTTAATTTTGGCGCGCAGTCGCGCCATCGCCGTAGCCAACACCCGTCGGTGATCGTGCCACATCGAACGCCCCAGCAGAATGGTTAAAGCATCGGCCGTTTGGGCCACGTAAGCTGATGACTCAGGCACCAAGCCCGCTTCGTACAATAATTCATAGCGCTGCAACACATACTCATCGTTCCAAGAGCTGCCCGCCTCTGCAAAGCACATCGCCACTCGCTGAGCGCGATACTGGCGCTGCGCGGGCTCCTTTGCCTGCGCCACCCACCGCCCCAACTGTGGCAGTAGCTGTGTATCCAGCCACACTGGGCGACCTTCGCGATGATCTTCCCAAGGAAAGTAATCATACCAAGCCTGCCATGTCGCCTGCTCGTCTAAACTTTCAGCCGCCTCACGCACCAAACCCAGATAGCTGACGTACACCACGCAATGACCCGCCTCGGTGAGTCGCTGCGTGTCGGCAAAGGTATACAGCTGCTCCACATAACCCAAAGGATGGTGGGTCTGAGAAGCCACCCACGCACGCACGCCGGCCTGCAAGGAACGATGGATGGGCGATAGTGGGCCACTGGGTAAAGCGCGCCCCTGAGCCACCGTCAACACCTTCGCCACACCTTGCGTGACCGCCACCAGCACCGCCACCAGTTCGGTCGCGCCAGCAGCGGATGCGGCCATGGTTGGGCTCTGATGTGCGTCGGTCATTAGGCCACTCGCTTAAATACCAAATCCCACACGCCATGACCCAGCTTCAAGCCTCGCGCTTCAAACTTGGTTAAGGGGCGATAGGCCGGCTTTTCAGCATAATCAACAGCCGTATTGGCTAAGCCAGGATGCTCATTCAGCACCGCCAGCATTTGCTCAGCGTATTCCGCCCAGTCAGTGGCTAAATGAATATAGCCGCCAATTTTTAAGCGCGGCACCAGCTTCTGAATAAAGGGCAGCTGGATCAGGCGGCGCTTATTGTGACGTTTTTTATGCCAAGGGTCGGGGAAGAAAATATGAATGCCGTCCAAGCTTTCTGGCGCCAACATTTGTTCTACCACCTCAACCGCATCGTGACGCATCACCTTTAAATTCGTCAGCTGCGCCTCATCAATCAACTTCAATAGATTGCCCACGCCGGGGCCATGCACTTCCACACCCAAAAAATCACGCTCTGGCTGAACGCTGGCAATTTGGGCGGTGGCAGTGCCCATGCCAAAACCAATTTCCAAAATTTTTGGGGCGCTGCGGCCAAACGTGTCGTCAAGACTAACGAACTGGTCTTGATAAGCCACCCCATACAAAGGCATAAAGGTATCAATGGCACGCTGCTGCGACGGCGACAAATGGCCTTGACGCAGCACGAAGCTCTTAATGCTGCGTTTATGTAACACTTCGGCCTCAGCGTTAGCGTCTGAATCCACGGCGGTGGCCGCTGTATTTAATGGGTCTGTCTGGCTCATGCTCGGTAAACTTTGAAAAACAAAAAAAGCAATTATAAGTGATCAGTCAGGCTACGCCAATCTATTCTCTCCCAAGCGCACCCGAACACCCTCAATCAGCGCGTACTTTCATGTTAGAATAAGCACTTTAATCCTTTTTTCGGTCAGCCCCATTCATGAGCACCATCACCCTCACCCCCAGCAACATCAGTTTTGATACTCTACCCAACGAACCGGTTTTAATGGCCGCCAAACGGCAAAATTTAAACCTACCCCACTCTTGCCAAAGCGGTAACTGCGGCGCCTGCAAGGCCACCGTCGTGTCTGGTTCGTTCAATATGGGCGACTACAAAGAACGCGCCCTATCGGCCGAAGAACGCGCTCAAGGCAAAGTCTTGCTGTGCCAAACCACGGCCACAGAAGACATGGTCGTGTCCATGCCAGAATTTTTAGGCGCCGACGCCCCTCAGGTTAAAACCTTCCCAGTACGGGTGAAAGCCATTGACATTCGTGCCGACGTGGCCGTACTGCAATTGGCGCTTCCAGCCAACAACCAGTTTACCTTCTGGCCTGGCCAGTATTTAGATGTTTTACTTAAAGATAACCAAACTCGTAGTTATTCCATTGCCACGGCCCCATCGCAGAGCGAATTTATCGAACTACACATTCGCCAGCAACCAGATGGTTTATTCTCCAATATTGTGTTTGGGGGCTTGCAAGAAAAAGCCATATTTAGAGTCAAAGCACCCCTTGGCACCTTCACTTTAGCCAAGGACAGCCATAAACCAAAAATTTTCATGGCGACAGGAACAGGTTTTGCGCCGATAAAAAGTATGTTACAATCATTAATTGATACTAGTATAAATGAAAAAATCACGGTATATTGGGGGGCAAGATCATTGAACGGCCTGTATGATTTAGCCGCAGCTCAAGCCCTAATCGCCCAACTGCCTAATGCCACCTTGATTCCGGTACTGTCACAAGCCCCAGAAACCGACGCTTGGCAAGGTAGAACAGGCTATATACAAGATGCCGTCTTGACAGATTTTACTGATTTAAGCGATTATGAAGTCTATGCCTGTGGTTCGCCGAGTATGATTGAAGCAGCACAGCTTAAACTAACTGTTGAAGGTAAACTGGCCACCGACGCTTTTTATGCGGATGCCTTTACCCCCAGCGTGTAATACCCCAGCCTGCCCCAATAAGGCCAGCAATACCGCATCCGCATACTGTGTGTGATGCGATTTTTATAAACGTTTTCAGCTAAAGCGTTCGCTTGATTCAAATCAAAGCGCTTTATTTTTAAAACCTTATAATGACAGTATTGAAGGACCAAAGCAGATCGATCCGCGCCTTATTGAACACAATCTAATCCTAGTAAGGGAGATGGGCATGGCAGCTTGGCAACATTTATTTCAAACTGATTTTGGCGTTATGAGCTTAATTACAATTGCCATAACCTTTTTAATTCCTGTCGTCGTGGGCATTGGCTTTATTGTAAAAGTACGCAAAGCCACCCCACCTGAGGGCGAAGAGTAGTAGTATAGCGAAAAGTTTCCTCTTGATGTGTGTGTTTGGGTGCGGCGAAAGCTGCACCTTTTTTTTCGCTTTTTTCCGCTTAATGGCCACAAAAAAACCGCTGCTTAATGCGCAGCGGCTTTATTTAGTCGGCGTTTATATACTAGTTTATACGGCCTGCTCGTCGCGCTCACCCGTACGAATACGGATGCACTCTTCCACCGACGACACGAAAATTTTACCGTCACCAATCTTGCCCGTTCTGGCCACCTGAATGATGGCTTCAATCGCGCGCTCAACCATGTCTTCTGGTAAGACCAGCTCAACTTTAACCTTCGGTAAAAAGTCCACCGCATATTCAGCCCCACGGTAAATTTCAGTGTGCCCTTTTTGGCGACCAAAACCCTTGACTTCAGTCACGGTCAAACCATTTACCCCAATTTCAGTTAATGCCTCTCTCACGTCGTCCAATTTAAACGGCTTGATGATGGCTTCAATCTTCTTCATGTAACGCTCCTAAGTCTAGACACTAAATCGTTCAACCAAGCAGATTCCGCCAGCGGGCCACAGCCAAGCGGCAGGCCCTGATTCCGCAAATCAATCTGGCTTGGGTATAGAAATCATTCTATATCAAGGGGATTCATTTTTAAAAGCGATTTCGCAAATTTTAAGAGCCAAAACAGCCAACTTAAGGTATCATAACGGCTTTCCCCAAACTGCTTTGTGAGAGAGATTCATGTCGCTAGTTTTGCCCTTGCGTGGTGCCGCTGCACTGTCTGCATTCCGACTCGAGAAGTTACATCAAAAAGCTCTAGAGCTTAACCTTCCTACCAACCTAACCATCCGCTCAGAATATTGGTATTTTGTTGACGCCGAAGCCCCTTTGGCGGCCGCGCAAACAGACGCGTTGTGCCAATTAATTGATGCGGTAACAGAACCCCCGGTGCCTCCTATTAGTGAGGCATCTTTGCTGTTAGTGGTACCCCGTATTGGCACTATTTCTCCTTGGGCTTCTAAAGCCACCAACATTGCCCACAACTGTGGGCTTAATGTTGTCAGCCGCATCGAACGCGGCATGGCCTTGTGGGTGAGTGGTCTAAACGCCGAACAACTGGCCGTGTTCCAAACCTTGGTACACGACCGCATGACCGAAAGCGTCCTGCATCACTTCGATGACGCACAATGGTTGTTTAGCCGCCCGGAAGAAAAAACCTTCTCTACCGTCGCCGTACTGAGCGAAGGCCGTTCTGCCTTAGTGGCCGCCAACTTAGATTTAGGCCTGGCCCTATCAGAAGACGAAATCGACTATTTAGTAGAAAACTACCAAAAGCTGAACCGCGACCCCAGCGACGTCGAGCTCATGATGTTTGCCCAGGCTAACTCTGAGCATTGCCGCCACAAAATCTTCAACGCCGACTTTATTCTTGATGGCGAAGCCAAAGAAAAAAGCCTGTTCGGCATGATTCGCGACACCCACAAAGCACATCCTCACGGCACCGTGGTGGCCTATAAAGACAACGCCTCCATCATTGAAGGCGCCAAAATTGACCGTTTCTATCCTAAAGCTGCCGAACAACAAGGCTATCGCTTTAGCGAAGAAGACACCCACATCGTCATGAAAGTGGAAACCCACAACCACCCCACCGCAATCGCCCCATTTGCCGGCGCGGCCACTGGTTCTGGCGGTGAGATCCGTGACGAAGGCGCCACCGGTAAAGGCGCCCGCCCTAAAGCAGGCCTAACCGGCTTTAGCGTGTCCAACCTCAACATCCCTGGCTTCAAACAGCCTTGGGAGCAGTATTCAGCCACCGAGGCCGAATATGGCAAGCCCGAACGCATTTCCAGCGCCCTAGACATCATGATTGATGGCCCTATTGGCGGCGCAGCGTTCAACAACGAATTCGGTCGCCCTAACCTATTAGGCTATTTCCGTACCTTTGAAGAAAGCTTTGCCGACGACGTGCGCGGCTACCACAAGCCCATCATGTTGGCCGGTGGCTTAGGCAATATTCAAGGCGGCCAAGTTGAAAAAGACATCATTCCCGAAGGCGCCTTGCTGATTCAGCTAGGCGGCCCAGGCATGTTGATTGGCCTTGGCGGCGGTGCTGCTTCCAGCATGGCTACTGGCGCCAACAGCGCCGACTTAGACTTCGATTCGGTACAGCGTGGCAATCCAGAAATTGAGCGTCGTGCTCAAGAAGTGATCGACCGTTGCTGGCAGCTTAGCGAAGGCAACCCCATCGTGTCGATTCACGACGTCGGCGCCGGCGGCTTGTCTAACGCCTTCCCTGAGTTGGTCAACGACGCAGGTCGCGGCGCGATTTTCAAGCTACGCGACATCGCCCTAGAAGAACATGGCCTCACCCCCATGCAAATCTGGTGTAACGAAGCACAAGAGCGTTACGTCTTGGCCATCATGCCCAAAGACCTAGACCTATTTACCGAAATCTGCGCCCGCGAACGTTGTCCATTCTCTGTAGTCGGTACGGCTACCGATGATGGTCACCTGCAGGTGCGTGATGACTTATTTGATAACGATCCCGTTGATTTACCGCTAAACGTGTTACTGGGTAAACCCCCACGCACGACGCGCAGCGATGTCAGCAAACCAGCGATTCACACTGAATTCAAAAGCTCCGGCCTAGACTTGAAGGAAAGCGCTTATCGTGTATTACGCTTACCGACTGTAGCGAACAAGAACTTCTTGATCACCATCGGGGATCGCAGCGTCGGCGGCATGACCCATCGTGACCAAATGGTTGGCCGCTTCCAAACGCCGGTGGCCAACGCTGCCGTCACCATGATGGGCTTTAATACCTATAAAGGTGAAGCCATGAGCATGGGCGAGAAGGCTCCGATTGCCCTCTTTAACGGCGCCGCCTCTGGCCGCATGGCCGTGGGTGAAGCGATCACCAATATTGCCAGCACCGACATTGGCGATCTAGGCTTAATCAAACTATCAGCCAACTGGATGGCCCCTTGCGGTAACGAAGGTGAAGATGCGCGCCTATACGAGACGGTTCAAGCCGTGTCTGAATACTGCCAAGCACTGAAATTAAGTATTCCAGTGGGCAAAGACTCTTTATCGATGAAAACCGTTTGGTCTGAAGGCGATGCTCAAAAATCAGTGACCTCACCTTTATCTTTGGTGATCACTGCGTTTGCCCCAGTACAAGACGTGCGCTTAACCGTGACGCCAGAACTTAAAGCCGTGGCTGCCGATAAAGTCTTGCTCATCGACTTAGGCCAAGGCCATGCCCGCATGGGCGGCAGCGCCTTAAGTCAAGTATGGAAAGACTTGTCTGGTTCTGCACCTGACTTGCCAGAAAGCCACATTTTGGCCGGCTTCTTTAACGCCATCCAAGCCTTGCTACAGTCGAAAAACCTATTGGCCTACCACGACCGCGGTGACGGTGGCTTATTCACCACCCTAGCGGAAATGACGTTCGCGGCCCACGTCGGCCTAGACGTGACGCTAGACGCCGTGATGGCTGCACAGGTTAACGACAACTTTGTCGACGCTTTATTTAACGAAGAGCTAGGCGCTGTGATCCAAATCAATGCCGCCGATGCTGAGCACGTCATGTCGGTTTTTGCCGCCAACGGCATTGCCCACTTGGTACACGATCTAGGCAGCAGCAACGCCAGCGATGCGCTGAACATCAGCCTCGGCGGCAGCCCCTTGATCGCCGAAAGCCGTTTGGCCCTACAAACGGCCTGGACCGAAACCAGCCATAAAATGCAGCGTTTGCGTGACAACCCTGCAGGCGCCGACAGCGAGTTTGCCCTCTTGCAAGAAGACAGCCTCACCGCCCTACGCGCTCAAGCCAGCTTTGACGTACACGAAGACGTGGCCGCACCGTTCTTGAATAAAGGCGTGGCGCCTAAAGTAGCTGTATTACGTGAACAAGGCGTGAACGGCCAGGTTGAAATGGCGGCCGCATTTACCCGCGCAGGCTTTGATGCCTACGACGTTCACATGAGCGACATTTTAAGCGGTCGTGTGGCCTTGGCCGACTTCCAAGCTCTGGCGGCCTGTGGCGGCTTTAGCTACGGTGACGTTTTAGGCGCTGGTGAAGGCTGGGCCAAAAGCATCTTGTTTAACGACGCCGTACGCGACGCCTTTAGCCAATTCTTTGCCCGTCCAGACACCCTATCGCTAGGCGTGTGCAACGGCTGTCAAATGATGAGCAACCTCGCCAGCATCGTGCCTGGTGCCGACGCTTGGCCGAAGTTCAAACGCAACGAGTCAGAGCAGTTCGAAGCCCGTTTGAGCATGGTAAAAATTGCCGCCTCTCCTTCCTTGTTACTGCAAGACATGGTGGGCAGCGAGCTACCGGTTGTGGTGAGCCATGGTGAGGGCCGCGCCGAATTCCAAAACGGCACCCTACCAGCGGACTTAAGCATTGCCTTGCAATACGTTGATGGCTTAGGTAACGTGACCCAACGTTACCCACTCAACCCCAATGGCGCACCAGCCGGTATTGCCGGCGTCACCACGCCCGACGGCCGCGTTACCATCATGATGCCGCACCCAGAGCGCGTGTTCCGCACCCAGCAAATGAGCTGGCATCCAGAAGATTGGGGCGAAAACAGCGCCTGGTACCGCATGTTTGCCACCGCCAGACGTCATTTTGCTTAATCTCAAATCACCACAAACCGCCCTCAGGGGCGGTTTTTTTGGGCCTACGAAAGGTCAGGGCCTCTTGACTGTTGTCTTTTATCCACTATTTTAAATTAGAAATTTAATATTATTAAAGCCTTAACACTGAGCTATAGCACATAAAGCGCAACATGGGCCCAACGGCGACGTCACCATTAAATTTCAAAGACCCCATTTTAAACAAATAGAACCATGACATTACATAAGTCTTTGTTACTATTACAGGGATGCCACTAACAGGATAATCCCATGATGACCTCTACCCGCACCCTACAATTGAGCATAGGCCTATTTTTATACACCTTACACCTCAGCAGCTATGCCGCCTGCATCGACAACGGCACCACGCTGGACTGTGACAACACCATCAGCGGCTCACCTGATGCTAAATACGAAACCGTCAACATCACCACCACCCTTGCCGGTGGCACCACACCTTTAGGGGGCTTTGGCGTCTACGGTAACAACAACACCCATTTTGACTTCAAAACCCTCAACGTCACCACCAGCGGCAGCGCTGCCGACGCCTTGCGCACCCGACTCACGGCCTCGATGGTCATCGATAAATTAATCATCAACACCAGCGGCAGCTCTGCTGATGGCATCAACATGACCGAAGACGCCCGCGGCAGCACCATCACCGTTGGCGACAACGCTGAAATCCGCACCCAAAGCGGTGTGGCCGTACGCGCCAACTCTGGCACCGAGGTGGGCAAAAACAACGTCATTACCCTAGGTAAGAATGCCCACATCGAAACCCAAGGCAGCGGCAGCAATTTCATTGACTCCGTTGGCTACGCCGTCTACGCCGGCAACCGCAATAGCGGTGGTGCCAATGCCAAGGGGAACGCCATCGTGAACATCGGTGACAACAGCACCATCATCACTCACGGCAACAACGCCCACGCCGTCTACGCCAACCGTGGTGGCCAGATCAATCTCGGCCACACTAAAATCACTACCGCCACCAAAGGCGCCTACGGCCTGTACGCCGAAACCCTAAACGCCCGCGGCAGCAGCATTAACCTTAACGGCAACGTCGACATTACTGGCCTCCCCAGCGGCAAAACTATTTTTGCCAAAGGCGTGAATTCTACCATTACATCCACCGCTCCTAGCGTCTTCACCATCAACGGCAATATCGGCGCCGACGCCTCTGCGCTGGTGGACCTTAAAATGAGCGACGGCAGCCTATTTACCGGCTTAAGCGACACAGGCAAAGACGGCCAGGTCGACCTCAGCATCAGCGGCGCCAGCAGTAAATGGGACTTGATTGGCGACGCCAACGTCAGCAACCTCACCCTCAATCAGGCCGCCATGATGTTCAACCATGATGATGGCGCCTTTAAAACCCTCACAGTGAAGCAAAACTACGAAGGGCAAGACGGCGCCCTACACTTCAACACCGTCTTAGGCGATGACACTTCGGCTACCGATAAACTGATCATTGGCGGTAACACTAAGGGCAGCACCAAAGTCTTCATTAAGGCATCTGGTGGTGAAGGGGCCGTGGCCGAAAACGGCATTAAACTGATTGAAGTGGCCGGCGCATCCGACGGTACCTTTGTGCAACAGGGCCGTGTCGTCGCCGGCACCTACGATTACCACCTGGCCCGTGATGCAGCCAACAATAAAGATTGGTCGCTGACCAGCAAGCTCTCGCCCGTTGATCCGCCAATTGACCCCCCCATTGATCCGCCAATTGACCCTCCCGTTGAACCCCCTGTCGAACCCCCTATTGAGCCGCCCATCACGCCACCCGATACAGGGCGACCTGAGGTCGGCAGCTACTTAGGTAATTATTTAGCCAGCAACACCCTCTTCAACCTACGCTTGCAGGATCGCGTGGGTGAAGGTGGCTTCACCGAAGCCTTATTAAGCCAACAAAAAGTGGGCGCCGTCTGGACACGTATTGTGGCAGGCCAAACCCGCTTTAAGGACAACAGTGGCCAGATCAAAACCAAGTCGGACCACAAAGTGATTCAACTGGGTACCGATGTAGCCCAATGGCTGACGGATGATCGTCAGCGGGTTCACCTTGGGGTGATGGCCGGCTATGGCGACAACAAAGCCAAATCCGATGCCAGCCTCACCGGCTATTCGTCCACGGGCAAGCTTGAAGGCTATCACGTCGGCCTATACGGCACTTGGTATCAAGGCCTAGATAACGAAGCCGGCCTCTACGTCGACGGCTGGTTAATGTACAACCACTTCAAAAACAAGATTGAGGGCCAAGACCTACCCACCGAACGCTACAACGCCAGCGGCTGGACGGCCTCGGTTGAATCTGGCTACACCCACCCTCTGGGCACTGTGGGCACCCACAGCACCCGCCTTTATGTACAGCCCAAAGCTCAACTGACGTGGATGGGCGTCAAAACTGGGGACGTTGTCGAGCAAAACGGCACCCGCATTCAACATCAAGGTGACAACAATCTACAAACCCGCCTTGGGGTGCGCCTGTATGCGCAAAATGAGGCTGCCCAGAAACAGCAAAGCCAGCAATATTATGCCGAGCTCAACTGGCTGCACAACAGCCGCGACTACGCCATTAAGATGGATCAAACCAAAAGCCACATCGATGGCTTAAACAATGTGGGTGAACTCAAGCTTGGCCTTGAGGCCAAGTTGGCCCCTCGCACCCAGATCTGGGCCAACGTTGGCTACCAATTTGGCAAAAATAGCCACCGTGACATTGCCGGCATGTTGGGCATCAAGCAGCTGTTCTAAGTATTGAGGCCATAAAAAGACGACCTCTCGGTCGTCTTTTTTATTCTGCTGGCTATAGCCAGCTGGGCTGAAAGGTATCCTTAATGGATAAGCTTCTGAGCACGATACAGGTCTGCCGCTTTTCTACCGCGCACAAAATAGTCGTATCCGACAATTTCAGCGCCGCATAGCCCAAGATATAAGGTTGGGATGCTTCACTTGGCGCCGTTTGACGCACCAGCTTGGCCCCATCCGTATCTGCTCCCTGTAGCTCAATGTGCGCCACGCGCCAATGAGCCAAGTTTAGCTGTAGCTCACTGCTGTGCATCACCGTCTCATCCAATAAATAATAGGCTGGCTCGCTTTTGTCTTCGGCCAAGCCCATTTTACTGAACAAACCAAACGGGAAGCTTTCCACGATGAACACCACCGACAAAAACACCATAAAGGCCGACAGCAGCGAATATTTGAACTTATGCTTAAAGTAATCCCGGTCACCTCGATACACCACGTTTAAATACTCACTGTCGATCAGCACGCAATGGGCCAGCACAAACAGCAGCAATAAGCCCATTTTCAGATGACTGCCAAAATGGGCAAAATCCAAGGACACAAACACCATCATCAAAAAGAAGGCCAAAGCGGCATAGATGGCCCAGGTAAACAAGGTCAGTAAGGCTAGGCTCAGTATTTTAAAGCCTGTGGGCTTATCCACCAGCAGGCGCATGAGCGGTCGGCCATGGTGACGCAAAGCCAATAACCATAAAGCCAGCCCGGCCCACAGCAAAGCCCAAGTGGGGTGATCCCATAAGGCAATACAAACCAAAACCAACACCAGGCTTAACACCCCCTGATGATTCAGCCAGTGTGGGCGAATCTGGGCGTGTGCCCGCCGCCGCGCCAAATCAATAGGGTGTCGCTTAGCCGACAGCCGCATCACATCGTCGATCAGCCAAATAAAAAAATAAGGGCTCAGCAACACCGCTAAAATCGCCAAGGCCATGCTGAAAAACAGCGCCGACACGATCAACAGTAAAGACGTGTAATTAAACGCATTCAACATGAAGCTGGCCTGCCCCAGGCTCTTCAGGTAAAAGTAAATCACCGTACCGCCTAAGACCACGGCCAAAGCCGCCATCACCGACAGTGCCGACGCCACATTACCCAAAGCCGCCGACAGCACTGGCAAACTCGGCAAGCCTAGGTGCAGGCCGGCCTTAGGCGGGCCTGCAGGCTCAACAGTCGGTTCGGGAGTAGGAATAGATGCCATGGTGACTCTCCTCAAGCTTGCGCCATATCCATAAAATCATTGATTACAATATTTATTTATACTTAATAAATGGCCAACGGCTTTAATCACAGCCTCAGCCGAACTAATCGATCTTGATGTACTCGACCGACACGATTTCAATCTCTTCTTCGCCATCGGGCGTTCTAAATAAAATCACGTCGCCTTCGTATTGCTTAATCAAAGCTTTGGCCAAGGGCGACACCCAGCTGATTTTGCCCTTACTTAAGTCCAGTTCATCCACGCCTACAATTTTAATCACCTGTACGCCCAACACTTCACGCTCTATCGTCACCGTGGCGCCAAAAAACACCTGATCGGTCTTCTCTCGGGTTTCCGGGTCGACAACCAGCACTTCTTCCAAGCGTTTGGTTAAAAATCGAATGCGCCTGTCGATTTCGCGCAAGCGGCGCTTACCATAAATATAGTCACCATTCTCACTACGGTCGCCGTTGCCCGCCGCCCAGTTCACAATATTCACCACCTCGGGGCGATCCTTATGCACTAAGAACGACAGCTCATCTTTCAGCGCCTGCCAGCCTTGAGGCGTCATGTAATTTTTGCGCACCTGCGGCATGCTCACTTCCACCACAGGATCTAAATCTTCATCATCATTTTCTTTGGTAAACGCTTTATTCATTCTGCCCTCTCTTGACGCCTAAAATTAAGGCTTCAATCCTTGATCATTCATTATCACATCATAGCAAATTTCGCCCATTGAGTCGGCGCCCTCACTTGATTTCCCAAACCCTGGGCCATTTCAGCAAGAAACCCCTCTTTTCGGCGCTTAAGCCCTTTTCTTGTGCCACAAAACAGCGTATCTTTAAACCCTAAGTTACAGCATGCCCCAAGCATGCTGTCTGTCACCCCCTATAGTACAATAGATCAGAGGAACCCCTACAAAATGTCACAGCTTTTGTGTCGAGAACTAAGCCTATTGGCCTTTAATCAGCGCGTCATGGCGCAGGCCGAAGACCCCTCGATCCCGTTACTGGAACGGCTTCGCTATCTGTGCATTGTGTCCTCTAATCTGGATGAGTTTTTTGAAGTCCGCGTGGCCTGGCTAAAACAGACCCATCGCGCCACTCCCGAGCGCATTTTAGTCGACGGCACCACGGCCAAAGAAACCCTGGACAAAGTACTGGCCGTCAGCAAAAACCTTATCCGCAACCAATACGCCATTTTGCGTGACCAGCTGTTCCCGGCTTTAGAAGCAGAAGGGATTAAATTTTATCGCCGTCGTGAATGGAACGATGCTCAGCGCGATTGGATTAAGGCCTACTTCGACCGAGAGCTGTTGCCGATTCTGACGCCCATTGGGCTAGACCCATCGCATCCCTTTCCCAAACTGCTGAATAAGTCGCTTAACTTTGCCATCGAATTAGAAGGCAAGGATGCGTTTGGCCGCCCGTCGGGCATGGCCATCGTACAAGCGCCGCGCATTTTGCCGCGCATCGTGGCGCTGCCCAAAGAGTTAACCGGTGACAAAACTGGCTTTGTGTTTTTATCATCCATCCTGCACGCCCATGTCCACCCCCTATTCTTAGGCATGACGGTCAAGGGCTGCTACCAGTTTAGGCTCACCCGCGACAGCGACTTAACCGTCGACGAAGAGGAGCTCACCAATTTACGCACGGCCATCATCGGTGAGCTACGTGATCGACAGTACGGCGAAGGCGTTCGCCTAGAAGTGGCGGATAACTGCCCCGAGCACGTCAGCCAATTTCTACTGCGTCAGGTCAACCTAACCGAAGAAGATTTATATCAGGTCGACGGTCCGGTTAATCTGGTGCGCCTTAACGCCGTTCACGCGCTGGTGAACCGCCCCGACCTTAAGTTTACGCCGTTCACGCCTGCTCAGCCGCCAGAATTCAAAAAGAATAACCGCAGTATTTTTGCAGCGATTAAAAAGCAAGACATCTTGCTGCACCACCCCTATCAATCATTTACGCCGGTGTTGAATTTTGTGCAACAGGCCGCTACCGACCCTACCGTCGTGGCCATTAAAATGACCATTTACCGTACCGGCTCAGATTCTGAACTGGTCGAAGCCTTGGTGTCTGCCGCCCTAGCCGGCAAGCAGGTCACCGTTGTGGTCGAGCTGATGGCCCGCTTTGATGAAGAGGCCAACCTGCGCTGGGCCAGCCGCTTAGAAGATGCTGGTGCCCACGTGGTGTACGGTGTCTTTGGCTATAAGGTTCACGCCAAAATGGCCTTAATCGTGCGTAAAGAACGCAACGAATTAAAGCGCTACGTCCACTTCAGCACCGGCAACTACCATCAAAGCACGGCGCGCGCCTACACCGACTTCGGCCTCTTTACCTGCGATGATGAGTTTGCCTCTGACGCCAATGATTTATTCATTCAAATCACCGGACTAGGCCACGCCAGCAAGCTCAACAAGCTGTTCCAAAGCCCTTTCACGCTGCATAAAATGATCTTAACCAGCATCGCCGCCGAAACCGCGGCGGCACGGGCCGGCAAGCACGCCAAGATCATCGCCAAGATGAACGCCTTAATTGAGCCTCAAGTCATCGCTGCACTCTATGAAGCCAGCCAGGCCGGCGTGCAAATTGACCTCATTGTGCGCGGCATGTGTATTTTACAGCCCGGCATCGAAGGCCTGTCCGAGAACATACGGGTGCGCTCCATCATCGGGCGCTTCTTAGAGCATTCGCGAGTGTATTACTTCTACAACCAAGGCGCAGAAGACCTTTACATCGCCAGCGCCGACTGGATGGGCCGTAACCTCTTACGCCGCATTGAAACCTGCGTGCCCATCCTCGATGCCAAAGTCAAAAAACGCATCATCAAAGAAGGCCTAAGCATCTTCTTACAGGACAACATCAAGGCTTGGCAAATAGACGAACACGGCGATTACCACAAGCTTCCGGTCGACGGCGAGCCCATCGACACCCAGCTGAGCCTCTTGGCTCAATATCAAAAATAACCACGCCACAAAAAAGCTGCCCGCAAAGGCAGCTTTTTAGTATTTGAACCTGCTTAGAAGCGCATGCTCAAACCCATTTTCACCGTCCGCCCTGGCATCGGCATGCCAATCACGGTGCCCGGATCAAAGGTATAACGGTTGGTTAAGTTGTCCACGTTGACGGTCACTTCTGCGTGCTTATTCACCTTATACTTAGCAAATAAATCCACGATTTTCTCCGCTGGAATTTCCTCTACGGCGCGGCCACTGATGCCGGTACCGTTCAACCACCCCTTAGGATTGTGCTTGGCCGAATGGTAGCGCAAACGGGCGCCGACGCTTAAATCTCGATCGAGGAAATAGGCGCCAACGGCTAGGTTCAGCAAGCGCTTAGGCGCGATCCTAGCTGGAATCAGGCTCCACTCCCCACCGGCCTCAGAGCACACATTGGCGCTGTCTGGGCAAATTTTGGGTTTATTGTATAAAGTGGCATTAGCATCAATAAAGAATCTAGGGCTGTCATAGGCTAAGCTCAGCTCATATCCCTTCATCAAGAAACGGTTGTAGTTCACAAAAGTATAGCTGGTCGAAGCCCACCAAGCCGCGCCAGGCGCACTCTTATGGGTGCCGGCCGTCACAAAATTCTTGATGTCATTGTGAAAATAATTGGCCTTAAAAGTGAGTCGATCGCTGTTGTTGATTAAGTTTTGATACTGACCTTTAAAGCCTAATTCATAGCTACGCGCATTTTCTGGCTTAAGGGGATAGTGCCAATCAAAGCTAAAGGTCTCATTCGAACTAGACCCTTCAAACAGGCTGGGGTTACGATAACTATTGCTGTATTGAGCAAACACGTCTAAGTGGTCGTCCAGATGGACCGCCAAATGGCCAAGCCAATCAAACTTCGTATGATAATCATATTTTAAAGTATCTGTCGTTTGATAGAGCTTAGAGCCATTAAAATCGGTAATCCTGCCTTTATGCAGGCGGCCATTCAGATTGACATCGGCCACAGCCGCAGCATAATTAAGATTTAAGAACATCGATTGCTCTTCCCGCTTCGCGTCGCGACTAGACTCTCTTTGATATAAATTGCGCGGCTGCATGCGCTGCTGATCCAACGTGACGCCATAGTTAAGCGTCAAGGGTAGGCTCGACAAAACGCTGATGTTTTGTATGTTCAAGCCATGTCGGTCATCGGCGGCACTGCCTAGATATTGATTGCCATACATGGCGCCTGGACTCATACTTAAACCATTATACTGATGCATTTTGGCCTTGGTCTGCCAAAAGCTGGTGGTTAAATTGATTAAAGGATTGTCCGCTGGCTGATATCGATGCTCGACGCTGGAGGCACTGACGCGCGCAGAGCCCGGCATCCATTGCGGCATGTGATCGCCATCGGGCCGCTCGCTTTTAAACCAGTAAAAGGACAATACCTCACCGGCTTTTTGCAGGTGGCGGCGGAAATTCAGCTCTAAACGCTGTGAGTCGGTCAGATTAATGCCCAGCTTGGCAATGCCAGAATCGCTTTCGTAGCTGGTATTCACCACCTCTTGACCTGGGCTGATCATGGCTTGATCGGGGTTGAATCGGTCTCGGCCTTTTTTACCGGCAAAATAATTGCCGACTCTACGGTGGTTATAGGCCGTAACAAAGTCAAAGCGTTCGTCTTGATAGGCAAAACCCACCGTAAACGCACCGTTCTTAAAATGACGCGACTTTTGGCCATCGCTTAAGGCATAGCTCTGCTGCCCCCGCTCATCACTTGGCACGTTCGGGGTTTTATTATTGTTAAACAAGCTGCCCTTTAACAAGACACCATATGATTGCCCGGGCAGCAAGATGTCGTCCACGCCCAGGGTTTTCATTTGCACCAATCCGCCAATCGCCCCCGTGCCGTACTTGCTCGCGCTCGCCCCCTTATCGGTGACCACAGAACTGATTAAGTCCATGTCCACATAGGTGCGATCGCTCTCGCCTTGATAGCCTCGAAAGGTATGGGTCGACTGCAAACTGCCGTCAATGTATACCGGCACGCGTCCTTCACCCTGCACCCCACGAATGCCGATGTCCAAAGCCCCCGCCTCATTGCGCAAACTATTCACCTGAACCCCAGAAATCCCTTGGAACACATCGCCGTTACCGGTGCCCCGATAGCGCTCAAGCTGTTCTTTATCTAAATAAACCCGGCCAGGGCTTGGGTTTACTTGGCGGCTGCCGATGACGATCACATCCTCGATATTGCCTGCTCCGGTAGCGGCAGCATCCTGGGCCGAACGGATGCTATAGGTGCCATTCTCGGCGACCAATCGCAGGTTATGCCCCGCCAATAGCTGACGCAGCCCTTTAGCCGGTGTATACGAGCCTTGTAGGCCCTTGGTGGTTAAACCCTGAGTCAGGCTGGGAGAAAAGGCAAGATTGATGCGGCTGGCCTGAGCGAATTGATTTAAAGCATTCGCCAGCTGTCCAGCCGGTATGGCGTAGCTCGTGGCGACTTCTTCGCCCTGAGCTGCCTGCGCTTGCCCTAGCCCCATCGCCAGCAGGCCAGACACCAACAGCGCTATTTTATTTTGAGTCATGTGTGTGCTTTCTTGTGAATGAGTTCTGATGCCTAATTAACGAACCAAATCGATAAGTAGCTCAAACAAACACAAGAAATAATCATAAATAATTGTTTTAATAGATAATTTAACTAATCAGCGAACGAGACGGTCAGATAATAAGATGTAAAGCCCCCGATCTGAATCGGGTAGGCGCTTTGAATGGTCCGCAACGCCGCTACGGCATCGTTAAGGGGGAAGACGCCGGAGATACGATATTGCCTCATCTGGGCCTCATCGTAACGAATCAGGCCACGGTGATGCTGATTTAAATGCTGCAGCAACACCGACAGCGGCATGTCTTTGGCCACCAGCTGTCCTTGCGTCCAAGCCACCTCATCATCTGCTTCCACCGCCATAACAGGGCCGACGCCAGCAGCCGACAACACACTGCGTTGATTCGGCCCAAGGTCGACACAGTTTGCCGGCGCGTTCACGGCCCGAGGCACGCAGCTGCGCACCCGCGATTCAACTACGGTAACCGCCGTCTGCTGTGGCGTACGCTGTACGCTGAAGGCTGTGCCCAAAGCCTGGGCTTGACCATGTTCGGTTACAATGACAAAAGGCCGCTGCGGGTTTTTAGCCACGCGCGCATACACCGTCCCCTGCAATAAGGTAATTTGACGACGGTTATCCGTATAGGCCACGTCAATCGCCGTGTCGCTACCCAAAATCAGCTCACTGCCATCGGCCAAGCGTACCTGCTGACGCTCTCCTAGGCCACTGCGATGGTCGGCCATCAGCCAAGTGCCCCAATGGCTTTGCAACAGCACCCCAAGGCCCAAGCACAGCAATACGGCAGAAGCCAATGTCTGCTTATGCCGCTTAGCCTGCTGGCGTAAATAAGGCCGCGCCGAAGCAAACACATTCGGCTCGGCCTGTAAAACAGCCAGCTTTTGTAAGGCAGCAGCCGCCGGTTCGCTGCCTGCCTGCCAGCCTTGGTGCATACTGGCCAAGGTGGCCCAAGCAGCTTGATGTCGCCCGTCAGCCGCTAACCAAGCTTGAAAAGCCTGATCCTGAGCGGCATCCTGTTCGGTATCGATAAAGTGTAGGTGCCATTCAATGGCGGCCTTAATTTGTTCGTCGGTCGGTTGCATCATGAGGCTTGGTAGATATGATAACAGCGAAACAAACATTGGCTAAGCTCGCGCTTAACGGTGGCTAAAGACAGGCCTAGACGGTGACCAATGTCTAACTGTTTGAGGCCCTCAAAATAGAAGCACCAGAATATTTGCTTTTGCCGATCGCTACACTGCTCTAGCGCCTGTGACAGCGAGGTCAGGGTTTGAATCGCCATCACATGCGCCTCAACATCGTATTCGCTGGCCCCGCCGTGTAAGTCTCTCAGGCTAGCCCAATAACCTTGCTCGATCACGTCATGGCGAATCTTATCAATAAACAAACGCTTCGCCACCACCTGTAATAAGGCACGCGGATTCTCCCGAATCGCCTGCGAGGTTTGTTGGCTCACCGTCACCATCACCTTTACAAACGTATCTTGCGTGATGTCTTCAGCCACGTGCACATTACCGGTTTGAAAACGGATAAGCTGTAGCAGCCACGGCGCATGCAGCCGATAGAAGCCATCCCACTCGGGCATGGTCAGGGTTGATTGAATCACCATACTTTGAATTAAAATGCAGCCGTTAGTAATAATGATTATCATTATATATTAAATAATCCGCGCGACGCTAGCTGTTCTCAACGCCAGACGCAAAAAAGCCGCCCTAAGGCGGCTTGATGACGCAGCGCTGATTACTCAGCAGCAGGCGCGTCTAGCAATGCTTTGATCGACAAGCGAACGCGGCCACGATCATCTACTTCGATGGCTTTAACGGTCACGTCTTGGCCTTCTTTCAAGTAGTCGCTCACGTTTTTAATACGTTCATGAGCGATCTGGCTGATGTGCACAAGGCCATCTTTACCAGGCATCACAGACACGATGGCGCCCACGTTGTTGTCCAAGATTTTCACCACAACGCCTTGATAGGTTTTACCCACTTCAACTTCGGCGGTGATTTCTTCAATACGGCGGCGTGCTTCGTCAGCGCTTTCTTGCGTGGTTGCTGCAATCACGATGGTGCCGTCGTCTTCAATATTGATCTCGGTATTGGTTTCTTTAATCAAACCACGGATGGTTTCGCCACCTTTACCGATCACGTCACGGATCTTGTCTTGGTTAATCTTCATGGTGAACAAGCGTGGTGCGTGCGTAGACAGCTCTTGCGGGCCGTCAACGGCTTCAGCCATTTGTGCCAAGATGTGCATACGGCCTTCTTTGGCTTGGTCTAGCGCCACGTTCATGATCTCTTTGGTAATGCCTTGGATTTTGATGTCCATTTGCAAAGCAGTAATACCGTTTTTGGTACCGGCTACTTTGAAGTCCATGTCGCCCAAGTGGTCTTCGTCACCCAAGATGTCGCTCAATACGGCAAAGCGGCTGTCTTCTAGGATCAAGCCCATGGCCACGCCAGCAACGTGATCTTTCAAAGGCACGCCAGCAGACAATAGCGCCAAGCAACCGCCACATACAGAGGCCATTGAAGAAGAACCGTTAGATTCGGTAATTTCGCTCACCACACGCATGGTGTAGCTGAATTCTTCAGCAGGAGGCAATACCGCCAACAAAGCACGTTTGGCCAAGCGACCATGACCGATTTCGCGGCGTTTAGGGCCCATCATACGGCCTACTTCACCCGTAGAGTACGGAGGGAAGTTGTAATGCAGCATGAAGCGGTCGGTGTATTCGCCGCTCAAAGCGTCAATGATTTGTTCGTCACGTTGCGTGCCCAAAGTGGCCACAGCCAAGGCTTGGGTTTCACCACGGGTAAACAAAGCAGAACCGTGGGTGCGTGGCAACACGCTGGTTTGAATGTCGATCGGACGAATGGTGCGGGTATCGCGACCGTCAATGCGAGGCTCACCGGCCAAAATTTGGCTACGAACCACGTCTGATTCCAAAGCTTTAAACAAACCTTTAATTTGGTTCGCGGTCAAAGTATCGGTGTCTTCAGTAATCAAGGCAGCTTCTACCACGGCCCAAGCTTCGTTGATTTTTTGGGTACGGGCTTGTTTTTCACGAATTTTAAACGCTTCTTTTACAGACTCACCGGCTAATTCACGTACTTTAGCGGCCACGTCAGCATTGACTTCTTGCGGTGCCCAATCCCAAACGGCTGGGTTCACTTCGTCGGCAAATTCGTTGATGGCCTTAATCGCCACTTGCATTTGGTCATGACCGTACACTACGGCGCCCAACATCACTTCTTCTGATAATTCGTTGGCTTCAGACTCAACCATCAATACGGCTTTTTCAGTACCGGCAACCACTAAATCTAATTGGCTATCAACCAATTGGGTTTTGCTTGGGTTCAATACATATTGACCGTCAACATAGGCCACGCGCGCGGCACCAATTGGGCCAGCAAACGGTACGCCAGACAGCAACATGGCGGCAGAAGCACCCAGCAAGGCAGGAATGTCAGAATCAATTTCTGGATCCATAGAGATCACCATCGCCACCACTTGGATGTCGTGGTAGAAACCTTCTGGGAATAAAGGACGAATCGGACGGTCGATCAAACGACTGGTTAAAATTTCTTTTTCGCTTTGACGACCTTCACGCTTGAAGAAGCCACCAGGGATTTTACCCGCAGCGTAGGTACGCTCTAGGTAATCTACGGTCAAAGGGAAGAAATCCTGGCCGGCTTTGACGTTTTTAGCCGCAACCACGCTCACCAATACCACGGTATCGCCCATAGAAACTTTAACCGCAGCAGACGCTTGGCGCGCGATTTCACCGGTTTCTAGGGTAACGGTTTGGTCACCGTAGGTAAAACTTTTAACAATTTTTTGGAACATTTAGACGTCCTTTTTAAGGAAGACAACGATGTGGCTAAAACCCTAGTGATGCACACGCAAATGTGCATGGCTAGAGCCTCAGTCATCACTGTCTTCATGAATCAATGAAAAAATCGCAATGGCCTCAGCCATTGCGACCTTAAATGCTTACTTACGTAAACCTAAGCGAGTAATCAATTCGCGGTATTTTTCAGCATCAGTGCGTTTTAAGTAGTCTAGTAAACGACGACGTTGGCTCACCATGTGCAACAAACCACGACGGCTGTGATGGTCTTTCATGTTGGCTTTGAAGTGAGGGGTCAAGTCGTTGATACGGAAGGTCAACAAAGCTACTTGCACTTCGCTAGAACCGGTATCGCCTTCTTTACGTTGAAAATCTTTTACAATCTGTGCTTTTTGATCGACAGTTAATGCCATTTTTGGAACTCCAATTAAAAATAGACCGAAGTCTGACAAGTTGGCAGAGCATTACTACCCCAACCAACTCCATAAAGCCGCCGGGCCTTAAACCGCAGCGGTAGACATCAATCTGGCAACTTTAAGCAGGCCGTTGGCCTGCCAATTCACCAAACCGATGAATCTTTCATCTTCCGAGTACACTCGGTGAAGCGTTATTGTGCCACACAATGGCGCCAAATGCACACTTTGTCCTAGCTGTAAGCGCATTACTTGCGTTTCATCTAAGGTAATCCGTGGCAAATGCGCCACCAAAACGTCACACGGCAGCAATAAGCCATCCAAATCAGCCTCTGACAGCTGGCTCAGAGCTTCGTAGCCATGCGCCTCATCTAGGCTAAAGCCAGCGGTTTGGGTACGGCGTAGGCCAACCAAATGCGCCTCAGTATTCATCGCCTTGGCAATGTCTTCCGCCAAGGTGCGAATATAAGTGCCTTTAGAACACTGTACGTCGATGCTGGCGAGGGGTAAGGCACACGACAAGAGCTCAATGCGATGGATGGTGATCAACCGCTTCTTGCGCTCGATCTCAATACCTTGGCGCGCGTACTCATACAGCGCCTTACCCTGATGCTTCAAAGCCGAATACATGGGCGGCAGCTGCTCAATCTCACGCACAAAGCTTTGCAAGGTATCCTGCAACTTGGCTTCATCAAAATCCACGGCCGCCGTGGCCACCACAGCGCCTTCGACATCGCCCGTTTCGGTTCGTTCACCAAACTTTAAAGAGGCCACATAAGCCTTATCTGCATCCAATAAATACTGGGCAAATTTAGTCGCCTCACCAAAACAAATGGGCAATAGCCCCGTGGCCAACGGATCTAAAACGCCGGTATGGCCTGCCTTTTCAGCACGATATAGGCGCTTCACCTGCTGTAAGGCCGTATTACTGGTGATGTTTAAGGCCTTGTCCAACAGCAGCACGCCGTTCACCGCCCGCTTAATGGGTTTGCTTCTTGCTTGATTCATAACCATCCATCTATTCTGTTTAACGTAAAAAAGCCGAACCTGAGTTCAGCTTCTCTTTAAGCAGCCATTTATTAAGCCTGATCCTTATCCACATCAGACGCATCATCGGCTTCTTGGGCAGCGGCTTGATCATCGCTGGCCACTTGATCAATCAGATTAGAGATGTGAAGACCACGCTCAATCGATTCATCGTAAACAAAGTGCAGCTGCGGCGTATTAAATACGGTCAAGCGTTTGGCCAATTCGCTGCGTAAATAGCCCGCAGCGTGCTCCAAAGCTTCTTGCGTCACTTCGCGTTTGTCTTCATCAAAGATGGTGTAAAACACTTTGGCGTGAGAGTAGTCGCGCGTCACTTCCACTTCATTCAAAGTAATGAAGCTGGCGGCACGCGGATCTTTCAACCCAGTGCGAATCAACTCGGCTAATTCGCGTAAAATCTGCTCTTTAACACGGTCAACACGGGCATAACCACGGCTGTGTTTGGGCATAATCTTCCTTTATCATGTAAAAAGCACGACGCACAAGTTGGGCGCCGTGCTTGGATGGCTAGGCCCTAATATTATAGGGTACGAGCCACTTCAATCATTTCGTAAACTTCCAGCTGGTCGCCCACTTCGATCTCGTTGTAGTTTTTCAACATCAAACCACATTCGTAACCTTGCTTCACTTCTTTAACGTCATCTTTATAACGTTTCAATGAATCAAGCTGACCGGTGTGAATCACCACGTTGTTGCGGATCAAACGTACCATGGCATCGCGTTTCACTAGGCCATCGGTCACCATACAACCAGCAATATTGCCCACTTTAGACACGTTAATCACCTGACGGATCTCAACAGTACCCAAGATTTGCTCTTTCTGCTCTGGTGCCAACATGCCTGACATGGCTGCTTTCACGTCATCGATGGCGTCATAGATGATGTTGTAGTAGCGAATGTCCACGCCTTCAGCTTCTGCCAGCTTACGCGCAGCCGCATCGGCACGGGTGTTAAAGCCAATGATGACCGCGTGTGAAGCAATCGCCAAGTTCACGTCAGACTCACTGATGCCACCTACACCGCTGTGCAATACGTCCACTTTCACTTCATCGGTCGACATTTTTTGCAGGCTGCTAGACAAGGCTTCGTAAGAACCCTGTACGTCGGCCTTGATGATCACCGATAAGTGGCTGGCTTCGCCGGCACCCATATTGGCAAACACGCTTTCCAAGTTAGCAGCCTGTTGGCGAGCCAAGCGTACGTCACGGTATTTACCTTGACGGAACAAGGCCACTTCACGGGCTTTCTTCTCGTCGGTCAACACCATGGCGTCTTCGCCAGCGTTAGGGACATCAGACAAACCTAAGATTTCAACCGGGATAGACGGGCCAGCAGAGTCGATGCTCTTACCGTTTTCGTCGATCATGGCGCGAATCTTACCGTAGGCAGAACCGGCCAGCAGCATGTCGCCTTTACGCAACGTGCCTGATTGAACCAATAGCGTTGACACAGGGCCACGGCCTTTGTCCAAACGGGCTTCCACGATGATGCCTTTAGCAGGTGCTTCAACCGGTGCGGTTAATTCCAATACTTCCGCTTCCAGCAGTACCGCTTCTAGCAATGCATCAATATTGAGGCCTTGCTTGGCAGACACGTCGATGAACTGAGTCGGGCCGCCCCATTCTTCTGGAACCACTTCATGAGCCACCAACTCTTGACGAATTTTTTCAGGATTGGCTGACTCTTTATCAATCTTGTTCACGGCTACCACCAAAGGCACGCCCGCTGCTTTCGCATGGTGCACGGCCTCAATGGTTTGTGGCATCACGCCGTCGTCGGCAGCCACCACCAAGATCACAATATCAGTAGCCTTGGCACCACGGGCACGCATGGCGGTAAACGCCTCGTGACCTGGGGTATCCAAGAAGGTCACCACACCACGCTCGGTTTGTACATGGTAGGCACCAATGTGCTGAGTAATACCACCAGCTTCGCCGGTAGCCACTTTGGCGCGACGAATGTAGTCTAGCAATGAGGTTTTACCGTGGTCAACGTGACCCATAACCGTCACTACTGGAGGACGTGGCAATAACTCACCTTCAGCCAAGGCTTCGCCATCCATCAAGAAGGCATCAGGATCATCCGGCTCAGCCGCTTTACCAATATGGCCCATTTCACCCACCACAATCAGGGCGGTCTCTTGGTCCAATACTTGGTTAATCGTCACCATCATGCCCATATTCATCAGCACTTTAATCACTTCAACGGCTTTAACCGCCATTTTGTGTGACAAGTCGGCCACGGAAATGGTTTCTGGCACCAATACTTCATGCACAACTGGCTCAGTCGGTGCATTAAAGGCGTGCTGGTTGTTTTCATCGTGACGCGTTTGATGACGACGACCGCCACCGCGCTTGCCTGTTTTCCAACGACTGTCATCGCCGCCACGAGCGCCGCCCTTGCCTTTAGCAGGTGCACGACCCTTGCCGCCACGGTTATCACCCCAGCTGCCGCGTTCATTCTTGTCGTTCTTCACTTCTTTAACCGCATTGACGGTCGGCTTAACCTCAGCAGGTTTAGCAGCCGGGCCGGTTTTGGCCAAAGGCGCTTTTTCGGTCACAGAAGCAGAGCGATCCGCTTTTTTAGCAGAGGCATCCTTAGCCTCTTGCTCTGCTGCTTGACGCGCAGCCACGCGGCGCGCTTCACGATCTTGCTTAGACTTAAGCAAAGCTTCTTGGTGGGCACGTAAGGCTTCAGCACGTTTGGCTTCGTCTTCACGCTGTGCACGCTCAGCTTCGCTAATCACTTGCACAGGCTCAGCCACTTTGGCTGGCGCTGGTTTAACTGCTTCTACTGGCTCAAGAGCGGCAGGAGCTGGCTCAGCCTTCACTTCGGCTTTAACGGGTGCGGCTTTCGCCTCAGCCGCTTTGGCTTCTGTTGCACGCTTCGCAGCTTCTTCAGCAGCTGCTTTAGCTTCGGCCTCTGCCTTTGCAGCAGCAGCCTCTTGTGCGGCCTTCGCTGCAGAAGCGGCTTCGGCTTTTGCCTGCTCAGCCACAGCTTCTTGGGCCTTTTTCGCAGCTTCCACGTCAATCGCTGCAGGCTCTACAGCCACACGACGACGACGGCGCGTTTCTACTTGAACAGTCCCTGCCGCCGTTTGAATTTCAGACGTTTTCTTTTGCATCAGGGTAATATTATTCCCTTGGCCTTCACCACTGCCTTGCTGCAAAAAAGACAGCAATTGCTGCTTGTCTGCAGAAGAAACACCATCATTCACTGTGCTTTTACGCACGCCAGCTGCATTTAACTGCTCAAGTAAGCGCTCGGGTGTTAAGTTTAATTCTCTTGCCAGTTGCTCTACATTATTACTATCCATACCAACCCCCTTGTTCTTACTCAGTAAACCAGTGTGCGCGCGCATTCATGATGATGTTTTTAGCTTCATCTTCGGTGACACCAGTAATCTCAATTAACTCGTCGACTGACAATTCTGCCAGGTCATCACGAGTGGTGATTTCAGCCTGCGCCAATTCGCGCAACATGTCTGAATCCACACCATCTAAACTCTTCAGATCTTCAGAAACCGCACCCAACTGCTCTTCGGTGGCGATGGCTAAAGTCAAAATTGCGTCTCGCGCACGGGCACGAAGCATGTCTACCGCTGCTTCGTCCAAACCGTCAATTTCCAACAGCTCATTAACGGGTACATATGCGACTTCTTCAAGCGTTACAAAACCTTCTTGCACCAGCTTGTTGGCCATATCGGCCTCAATATTTAATTGGGTCACGAACAGTTCGCGTACCGCAGCGTCTTCAGCTTCATGCTGCTCTTCTGCTTCTGCAACGGTCATGATGTTCAAGTTCCAACCCGTCAGCTCAGCGGCCAAACGAACGTTCTGGCCGCCACGACCAATGGCCAAGGCCAACTGATCTTCAGCCACGACAACGTCAACCGAATGTTTGTCTTCATCGATCAAGATGCGGGTCACCTCAGCTGGCGACAAGGCATTGATGATGAACTGAGCCGTATCAGGCGACCACAGCACCACGTCAATCCGCTCACCAGCCAACTCATTGGTCACCGCATTAACGCGTGAACCACGCACGCCGATACAGGTACCCTGTGGATCGATGCGGGCATCATTGGCCTTCACGGCAATCTTGGCACGCATGCCTGGGTCGCGAGCGGCTTCTTTAATCTCTAATAGACCGTCTTCAATTTCTGGCACTTCCATTTCAAATAGCTTGGCCAAAAAGTCGCGGGACGTACGGGTTAAGATCACCTGTGGACGTGTACCGTGTTGATCCACACGCAACAAGTAGGCGCGAACGCGGTCACCCGAACGTAGGTTTTCTTTAGGGATCATTTGGTCGCGCGGCAACAAGGCCTCTAAACGACCGCATTCGATGACGGCGCCGTGACGCTCAACGCGTTTTACAGTACCCAACACCAAATGTTCTTTACGTTGCAAGAACTCATTCAAAATCTGCTCTCGTTCGGCATCACGAATGCGTTGCAAAATCACCTGTTTGGCGGTTTGCGCACCAATGCGACCAAATTCCACATTTTCAATAGGCTCTTCGATGTAACCGCCCACTTCAACGTCTGAATCAGGGTATTGCTCTTGCACTTCTTCGATGGTTAGCTGTAGCTCTTCATCCATCAAATCTTCATCATTCACCACTAACCAGCGACGATAGTTTTGGTATTCACCCGTTTCACGGTCAATCTCAACGCGCACATCAATGTTTTCTTGATTGAATTTCTTTTTAGTCGCACTAGCCAGTGCAAATTCCAACGCACTAAACACCACATCTTGGCTGACGTTTTTTTCACTTGCCAAGGCATCAACTAACAATAAAATTTCGCGGCTCATGCACTTTCCTCCGAAGCCTTTAGGCTTAAATTAAAACTCAGGTTTTAACCGGGCTTTATCAATATTTGTTAATTCCAACTGCACTGTTTTATTTTCCGCCGTTTGGAGCGTCAGCGTCTGAGTGGCCTCATCAAATGACACCATGCGGCCTTCAAATTTTTTCTGGCCATCCACCGGCAAGCGGGTTTTAATCTTAGCAAGCTGTCCTGAAAAGCGAATAAAGTCAGCCTCTTTCTTCAATGGACGATCCAACCCAGGGCTAGACACTTCCAAACGGTTATAATCGACGTCTTCCACCATGAATAATCGGCTCATGTGATGACTCACGGTGACGCAATCCTCTACGGTGATACCGCCTGGCTTGTCAATAAAAATACGCATATCGCCATTAGGCAATAGCTCATAGTCAACCAACTCGTACCCTAACCCAGGTAAGGTTTTTTCTAAAATAGAACGAACGTCCATTGCACTCCCACAAATAAAAAAATGGGCAAAAGCCCATCTCTCAGAATCGAAAAACGCCTTTATTCTACCTTAAGTGGGCCCAAAAAGAAACCTCCTTAGAAATCTTTCTGCGCCAACGTCATGCCGACCTAAAAACTCTTTTTTACAAATAAAATGAAACGCTTAAATTCCGCCCGATTCAGCTTCAGCATTTAGTTGCCCCCAAAAACGACCGGAGGCCATTTTGGCTATTGAAGATTCCGTCACAACCTACTAGAATCAGGTGTTGCGAAACCCTAAAGCACCTTGCTTTCTAGGTTTCGCTTTTACTATAGGTGATGTGACCAAAAGTGATCCCACGCCTCCTACTGCTAGACAACCCCCCTACTACAAAGGCACCCACATGAGCACCCCGATTTATAATTTTTCCGCAGGCCCCGCAACCTTACCTGAAGACGTTCTGAAGCAGGCGCAGGCGGAACTGTTAGATTATCAGGGAACAGGCTTCTCGGTCATGACCATGAGCCACCGCAGTGATTTATTCATGGACATCATGCAGCGCGCAGAAAACAGCCTGCGTCAGTTAATGAACATTCCAAACAATTATAAAGTCTTATTCCTACAAGGCGGTGCCAGCGCTCAGTTCAATATGCTGTCGCTTAACCTGTCTCAAGGCTTTAAAAGTATCAACTCTGTCGTAACCGGCAACTGGAGCCTGATGGCCAACAACGAGATGGGTAAACTGGTTGACGCCAAAATTCACGTCGCGGCCCACGCTGGTGAACTGTACAACTACAACAATCTGCCCAGCCCCAGCGCTTGGCAGCTAGACGAAAGCGCCGCCTACACCCACTATACGTCGAACGAGACGGTACACGGGCTACAGTATCAAGCGCTACCAACCGCCGCACTCACCAACACGCCTTTAGTCTGCGACATGTCGAGCGACATCATCTCGCGCCCAGTCAACGTCAATGACTTTGGCGTGATTTATGCTGGCGCCCAGAAAAACATTGGCCCAGCCGGCGCCACCATTGTCATCATTCGTGAAGATCTGCTTGAGCGCTCTACGGCTGCCGTACCCAGCGTGTGGAACTACCAAAGCCACGTCAGCAAGGAAGGCATGTACAACACGCCTGCCACCTACCCTGTCTACATTGCGGGCTTGGTGTTCGACTGGCTGATTCAGCAAGGCGGCGTCAGCGCCATTGAAGCCAAAAACGAAGAAAAAGCCGCGCGCCTGTATGCCTATATCGACAGCAGCGATGGCTATTACAAAAACACCATCCACCCCGATGCGCGCTCTAAAATGAACGTCATCTTCCATACCGAGTCAGCCGAACGCGATGCACTCTTCGCCAAAGAGGCAGACCAGGTGGGCCTGAAGCTATTAAAAGGCTACAAATCTATGGGTGGCATGCGCGCCAGCATTTACAACGCTATGCCGCTGGCTGGCGTAGATGCCTTAATTAACTTCATGGATGAGTTTAAAGCACGCAACGCTTAAGCCTGGATCACCTCATCGCCACCGACCCCTGTCGGTGGCTTTTTTATGCCCGAGGGGAACCTATAATCTTTTAGGGCGTCTGATCGGCACACCCTTAACCAAAAGGATTACGTATGAAAACCAGAGGCAAAACCCTCGCCCCCAGAAACCCCTACGCCGTTTTGGCCAAGCAACGCTCAGCAGGGGCGCATGAAAAAACCAATAAGGCCAAGCGCCAACAAGCCAAACAACATTTACGTTCAGCCATTAAAAAAGAGGTGGGTTTTCAAAACCCCACCTCTTTTTTAATGGCTGCTGCACCAGGAGCACAAGCAGCGCATTCCTTCTCTCGCCTAAAACAGGCCCTCAATGTCGCCACGAGCATCTAAATGAATCTGGTTAGCCGCCGGCACCCTAGGCAAACCAGGCATGGTCATGATGCTGCCACACACCACCACCACAAAACCAGCGCCGGCCGCCAACCGCACTTCCCGAATCGGCAACTCATGCCCTTCTGGCGCGCCCAATAAGCTAGGATCGGCAGAAAAACTGTACTGAGTTTTCGCAATGCACACAGGTAAGTGTCCAAAACCCATCTGCGTCCACTGCGCCAGCTGTGCCAAAATAGCCGGCGTGGCCTGAACGCTCTTCGCACCATATAATTTAGTGGCCACTTGGGTAATTTTGTCGATCAACGGCATCTCGTCTGGATATAAAACTTCAAACCCCGAACCAGCCACCGGCGCCTCTACAGCAGCCACCACCGCGGCGGCTAAATCTGCCGCGCCGGCACCACCATCGGCCCAATGCGTACACACATAGGCCTGAGCGCCTTGCTCAGCCACTAAGCGCTGCAATAAAGCGATTTCTGCGTCGGTATCGAATACAAAGTGGTTAATCGCCACCAGCACCGGCACGCCAAACTGGCGCAAATTGCTTAAGTGCCGATTTAAGTTCACCATGCCGCGCTCAAGAGCCGCTAAATCTTCCGTTTGCAGCGCATCTTTAGCCACACCACCGTGCATCTTTAAAGAGCGTACCGTCGCCACCAACACCACCGCATTAGGGCTTAACCCCGACTGACGACATTTGATGTCAAAAAACTTTTCAGCGCCTAGGTCGGCCCCAAAACCCGCCTCGGTCACCACATAGTCAGCCAAGCCTAAGGCCGTCTGAGTGGCCACAACAGAATTACACCCATGGGCGATGTTGGCGAATGGCCCGCCGTGAATCAAGGCTGGATTATGCGCCATGGTTTGGACCAAGTTAGGCATAAAGGCATCTTTCAGCAAGACCGTCATAGCCCCATCAGCCTCCAGCTGACGTGCATGAATCGCCTGTCCTACACCGTCATAGCCCACAATAATGTCGCCCAAGCGCTGCTGTAAATCAGCCAAACTGGTCGCCAAACAAAAAATCGCCATGATCTCAGAGGCCACAGTGATGTCAAACCCAGACTCGCGCGGATAGCCATTACCGCTACCGCCCAAAGCCACGACCACGTCGCGCAATGCGCGGTCGTTCATGTCGACCACGCGACGCCATGCCACTTTGCGGGTATCAAAACCTAGAGCGTTACCCCAGTGAATGTGGTTGTCGATGAGGGCTGCGAGCAAATTATGCGCCGAGGTAATCGCATGAAAATCGCCGGTAAAATGAAGGTTAATCTCCTCCATAGGCAAAACCTGAGCGCGCCCACCGCCAGCAGCGCCACCCTTCATGCCAAAGCATGGCCCCAAACTGGGCTCGCGCAAACACACCATGGTTTGATGGCCAATATGGTTCATGCCGTCGGCCAAACCAACAGACACAGTGGTTTTGCCTTCACCTGCAGGTGTAGGGCTGACCGCCGTCACCAGAATCAGCTTCCCCTTGGCTGCTTTTTGTTGCGCCGCCTCAACCACGTGTGGCGCTAATTTGGCCTTGGTGTGACCATACGGCACCAAATCTGCCGTCCCCAACTGTAGCTTTGCTGCCACTTCACTAATAGGCTGCAACGTCACAGAACGCGCAATTTCAATATCGGTTTTCATGCTTCACCTTAAAAGTTATGAGCCACCTAAAAAGACAACACGCCCAAAACCCTATTTATACCATTAAAGCAGCCGAACAAACACCCTGACACAGCGTGAACATACTAGTAGTTCTACGCAAAAATCCGTATTTTTCCACAATATAAACAAGTATTTGCAATTAACATACAAACATTTAAAAAATCATTAACTGATTGTTTTGTAAAAACAAACATAAAAAACCAATAGGCTACAAAACCTTTACAAAGGTTAAATCAGGTTAAAACTAACTAAAAGAGCGCAACAATCGGTAGAATCGCCCAAGACAGCTTTAGAAGGTTTCGTTTTCCTTATTTTAATCATCCCCTTAAGGAAAGGACCACACCCAAAGCACCCTACGACTAACAACACCATGCAATAGCCCGATAACGTCATGAAGGAAACCTAATAAATGGCACTAATCATTCGCGAAGACTTTAAAGAAGTGTCGGATTTGATCAATCGACTCATCACCATCGGTCAAGAATTTTCAAAATATGAAACACGCTGGACCGAATTGGCTAACAATGAGGATTGGCAAATCGTCAACAACATTAAAGACCCGATGAGCAAGCGCCATTTAGAAGCGCTTTACAACACTGGCAGCGCCGTCAGCACCCAAATGAAAAATCAGTTGGTTTCATTAAATGAAAACATCACCAACTATCCATCTTTAAGCGCCATTGTGGAAAAGCTAGGCCAAGATCAAAGCTGGGTCGCCCAGATCGACTCGTTAGAATCCTTGCTCAGCCAGGCCAACGAAACCTACACGGGTTTAAACGTACACATTAAGGCCTGCCAGCAGATGGCACGCCTATTCAAGATTCAAATCAGCCAGCTCAACATCATCAAGTACACACTTGATCTACTGGAAGACAGCGACACCTACAGTAAAGAGCTCACCATTGCCACTACCAACGCTCAGGTTGAAAAAAGCCTGGCCAGCTCCGCCGCTTTATTGCAAAACAATTCCGATAATAAGGCTTTGTTACAGCAAATTTTATCGGCACTCTCGGAGCTCAAGCCTCATGAAGGCGGCAACGGCATTAATCACGCTTATCCTGCGGCTGAATCCGACGCAGGCATCGCGCCAGAGGCCGTAGCCACACCGCGCAAAACCATCCGCGCCACCAACCAAAACACTCAGGCACCGGAAGCCACGCCTTACCGTTTATACTAAACCGGCTCAAAAAAACCAACCGCTAAGGTTGGTTTTTTTGTCTATCACGACGATTTACGCGAAAAACTGGGCTCTCGCACAAAAACAAAAGCCAGCTTGCGCGCCACAGGCAACATCACCAGCACGGTCGGAAACGCAATGACCCACGACGTGAGCCAAGAGCCTAGCCAGAGTGACCAAAGCCCGTCTATAAAGCCTACATGCCTTAAAATACTCACCAAAGACACCACGGCACTCATGATGCATGACAAGATCAGCGGCATCACAATCCCTAAAAAACGAGGGTGCAATTTATTAAATCCAAAATAATTTTTTTCCACTTCATTCATACCTAAATAACATCCTTTACCATAAACACAGAGGGTGGCCTTTCACCTAAGCCATGGCCGCCATACTCTGCCGCAGCCAGCTTAAATAGGTCTCAAGTTTAGTCACAAACAGCCCTAAATCCGCGCGGGGCTGTTCGGCCTGAGCCAGAAAATAGGCCCATACTGGCGCCTGTTCGTGATGCTGCTGCCCCGCCAAAGCCACGTATTCGGACAGGCTGTTGGGCCAGGTAGTGTCTGTCTCTTGCCGTAACACCATGGTGGCACGAATCAACAGCCGCGACGCTTCACGCTGTAGCCGGACCACCTCAGCATGCTCGGTGGCCGCCATCAGCGCCGTCACATAATCACTTAGCCGCTCGACGCAATCGCCATTTAAAGCCAAGGCCAGATCACGAGACGGCTTCAATAAGTCAAAGCTTAAAGACAAATCAGGACCGGCCAAATGACGACAATAATGCTTAAGCCAACCGCCCCAACGCAGCGCTGATTCAGGGGCCAAGACATCAGCCAACACGCCCAGATCAAAATCCACTTTACTCACGATAGGATAATCTGCCGCTAAACCTTGCCGTATGTCCGCCAGAATACGTGCCTGTGCCTCATTCGGCACTTTTTGCAACACCACCGTCAAATCCAAATCAGATCGCCCCGGCACAGCAGTACCCCTAGCCACGCTGCCATATACGTAAAGACTGTGCACCAGCTCGGGCAAGGCCTCAATTAAGCGCACGCTCACCTCGTCCAATAAAGGTTGATAAGCTTGAAGCCATGGCCCTTGCGGCATCCGACTAATATAGCCTCGTTCGTCCACTCCTTGCATGCTGGCTCCTCTGACACCATTGCCATTTTGGTCTGTTTAAGCGATGATTTCTGTCTTAGCCACTTTGCGCCAAAACTCATCATGCCTAGCTTTCGTTATCTCATGCGCGCCCACGACGGCAGCAGCCACGACGGCACCATTATACCGCAACCCAATAGAACATTGATTGCGGGGCAAGCGCAAGCCTTAGTCGGTGATCCCGTTTTCTGTCCTCGTTGCAACGGCGTCTTTCCCATTGTGGGCTGGCACGCCAATCCTCCACTAAGCAAGGGCATGCCCGCCGCAGAAGGCATGGTCACTGCTTGCGGCGCCATTCTACAAGCCAGCCAAAAGCAGCAGTCTCTAAGCGTGGATTTTTTGGCTTTGGCACATGAGCTCATTGATGTATTCGCACTAGCACCGAGCCAAGCCTCAGCCTTCGAAGATCCTCAATACCCTGCCAGCACACAGCAACACCCTTTCGCCAAAACCATTCTGATCCGACAGCTTAGAGCCCGCCTACGGCGGCACCTCGACCTGCCTAATTTAGCCAGCCCCTCTATTCAGCAAGGCCCCTCTAGCCTATGCGGGCCCGCCTGCTTTGCCTTTTGCCTACTACAAGATCGGCCTGATCACTATGTCGCCACCATTCTGTCTCTGTGGCAGCACGGACAGGCTCAGCTCGGCCAGCAACGCCTACAGCCTCGACCCACCACCCTACGGCCGAAAAATTTCACCCACGCCGACAGCCATGGGCAGCACACTCACCTACCCATCATTGACTGGATTTTTCTGGCCAGCCTCAAAGACAGCAGCAATAAATTATTGCCTTATGCCACGCCACACCACAAAACCGCAGGCATCACTTTTTGGTTTCATTTAGATAGGTGGTTTCATGCCGTTGGCGCACCAAAGCTTAATCATTACTATGCGCCTTTAGGCAGCCACTCACGCCAAATCGCGCAGCTCAATCAGCAACACCCCGATCATCACCTCATCGCCCTAGTGGGCGCTGGGCTCTTACACAACGGTCACGGCCGTCTGAGCAACCATTGGATCGTGCTCACCAAGCCCCCTGTCTACGCCCAGCAGCCACCTCTGGCCGACACCCATACGCGCTTACAGCTCTTTTCCTGGGGACAATGTAGCGAACAAGGGCGTCTAAACTTAACTTTTAAAAGTTTTAAACAACACCTGTATGGCGTTTGGTCTTATGGTCAAATCCCTTAAGCTTGCCCGACACGTTACTTTTCCCACTAACCCACAAAAACATCATGGCCCGATATGAGATTCAGCAAACTCATATCGGGCCATGATGGTCATGCTTCCTTGCGCCCTAAGGACCTTAACGCAAAAGCACGAAAAAAGGAGTCAGGCCCGAAAGCCTGACCAAAATCAACTTCACACGGAGAATGTTGTGACCTGGCCAACTACCACGGTTCCCACCAAGTCACAGATTCATCATAGTACTTATGCGAATCACAAGTCCACCTATTTTAAATTATTTATTAACAAATAAGTAAAAGTGTCTCAGAAATGCATTTTCAATAACAACTGAACTATCTGAACCTTACCGCCTATAAAAGACCAACGTCGTGAATCATGCCGCTCAATCTTCCTTATACTTTAAACTAAATATAACCAATACTGTTTTATTTAGCCACCGCTTTGTCGCCGTAACAACCCATCAAGCCATCTTGCTGGCAAAGCCCACTTTAAAAAACGTAGGCCATGCGCAACGTAAGTAATGGGATAACGCAGCTTAGGCCGCTTGTGCTCCAAGGCATGATGCAACTTCGGCAGCACCGCCTCAGGCCCTAAGGTTAAAAACCGCGCAATACCTGGATTACTGACGGGCTGATCGGTTCTGGTTTGGCGAACATTTTGGCCAAACGATGTGGTCAATGGCCCAGGCTCAATCAAACTCACCTGAACGCCGCTGCCGTGCAACTCCATGCGTAAAGCGTCGCTCCACGCTTCTAAGGCATATTTACTGGCCGCATAAGCCCCTCGCTTCGGCGTGGTGACCAAGCCCATGATAGAGCTGGTTTGGATGATCCGCCCCTCGCCATGAGGCAGCATCGCGGGCAACAGCAGCTGGGTCAGCTGATGTACGCCAAACAAATTGGCAGAAAACTGTTGCTGTAGCTGCTGGCGCGAAATGCTGTTCAAAGGCCCATATACGCCATAACCAGCATTATTAAACAATGCGTAAAGCCGCCCCGCCGTTTTATCGACGACTTCGGCCGCTGCCGTGGCGACGCTGACCTCATCGTCTAAGTCCAGAAGTACCCCCTCTAAGCCCAATTCGTCCATACGGGTCACGTCTTCAGGACGACGACAGGCGGCGAATACACGATAGCCGCGCTGTTTTAAATCCAAAGCCGCGATGAGGCCAATGCCGCTGGAGCAGCCAGTAATCAAAATACTTCTTTGCATCTTAGTCCTTACCTAGCGAGCTCGGCACATGAATAGGCCCCTCACAAGGAGGGGCCATCACCCATATTGAAGCGCATTCAGCCCCGCTGCTTCTGCCCGCTCAGGCTGGTTAACGAAATTTTTTTTGGATGACGCGTTTGGCCACAGCCATCAGCACCACCACCATGAGTTTTTTATACATATCCCTGCCTATCTAAATGAATGAATGGCCACGCCATACAGCTTTCCCAAACCACAGAATCAGCCTGATCGGTGCCTAGTTCATTTTAACGACATCGTCAGCCGACGTATACTTATATGGGGTACTCATTGCAAAAAACAATTCCCTCGCCGCCCAAAACAACGCTTTAGCGTTGTGCTGCCTGTAGCTGATCCAAGAACAGGCCCAAAGCCTGGTACACATATTCCACTTCATAAACGGTTAGACCACACACCAAGAACTCTAGCAGCATGACCTCACGGCCTAAACCTTGATGCTGAACCGAGCGTCGGCCCCATTCGGTATTGGCCTTAATGATGCCGTGGATATTATCAAACTCTTCACAGTGCGCGACGGCCCAGTCCAAAAATGCCTCATCCAAACGATTCACGTCGGGCATGGCCTCAGCATCACGCCAAGCAAACTCTAAGTAAGAATAATACACACCCTGATCTTGCCAAAAACCACAGCCCAAGGTCAGCGTCTCGGCCTCTGGCTGATTCAGGCTCTGCAATAATGAGGGCAGATAATATAAGCCCGCCGTTTCAGGAATCTCAACGCTGCGTTCAGGCGCCTGCAATAGGTCGATGCCGCCAATGTTGCTTTCATCGTCATCATAGCCCGCAGGATAAGGAAAAACAGTATAACCTTCGTTAATCAGTGCAATGGCCACGGCCAACCCTCTATTCGTGATAATCGAAAAGCGCCATTGTAGCAATCGCCTGATCGCCACTCAATGCCTTTAGGCATGCAACACGGCAATGGTCAAACGAGACACGCAGCAAAGCTTGTTGGCTTCATTATAAATCTTGATGTCCCAAACCTGGCTGCTGCGGCCAAGATGTAGGGCGCGGCATTCGCCCCGCACCAAGCCTGATCGTGCAGCTGCCATATGATTGGCGTTGATTTCTAGGCCGACCACTTTGTCGTCGCCCTGAGTCATGAGATAGCCCGCCATCGACCCTAGGGTTTCCGCCAACACCACCGATGCGCCGCCATGCAAGAGGCCAAATGGCTGCTTGGTTCGCTCATCAACCGGCATGGTCGCCTCTAAACAATCATCGCCCAATCGGGTAAACACAATCCCAAGATGGGCCACCATCGTGCCCTCTGATCGGGCATTCAATGCTGCTAAATCTACTCTACGTTGCCACATAAGGTTCTCCTTTGGTCGCGGCGGCTGAATGAGGGCTCGGCCGCCATAGCATCTCATTCATCATAACCCATTCGATGCCGCCTCAACACATAAAAACCCCTTGCGGGGTTGGTGGTTAACAACGGCCTTTTTTATATTGGCCATAAGGACAATGCTGCTGTTTTTTGTGCTTATGTTTGTATTTTTGTTGATGTCCCTGTCGATGATCATCATCTCGATGAATCGTTACCTTGTCGGCATCAATGGTAACCCGATTGGGTACATCGGCCGTCACCGTACAGGCACTTAAAGCCAATGCGGCCATCAGCACCGTCAATTGTTTCCTCATGTCTTTCCTCATGCGTGATTGTTCATGCAGTCAGAGCCTGATATGTCTCAAATAGTTCCAAGCACCATCGGTGTAGCCATAACCAACCAGCCACAAAAAAGCGACCCTAAGGGTCGCTAGCAAAAGCTTATGCGCTAATTACTTCACCACTACCTTAGAGCCGACAAAGTCATCTTCGGGGTCATACCAATCTTCACCAAAGAGCTCTACTGGGTGTAGGGTACGTCCAGAACCATTGCCGCACTGCAGCTCTGTGGCCGGACAATATTTATCACACCCCCAACACAGGCGTTCGGGATGTTTCGGATGGATGGGGAAACGGCTGGCTCTTTTTTCCATACCTTATCCTAGTCTTTCGCCCCAGCAAAACCAAGCGCTAGTCTAACGATATTTGATCTAAGCCAAATTCGTTACCACATCACATCATGCCCTTCGGCCAAGCTGCGCTGTAGCCACTCGATAAACGGCACCACTCTTTGTCTGAGCAGCACTGTTTCTGCAGCATCGTTCTCTTCATCCTCGGCCTGGCCATCGTCAGGCTCTGCGGCGTTGGTCTGTGGCTGCTTTGATTCTTCTGCCATGGCGGCAGCCAAAGCGGCAATGGCCGCCGGCATCTGCGCCACGGTCAACACGCCAGGGCGCACGTCAGGATCCTTACCAATGAGTTGCAATAGCTGACGGCCATCGGCCTCCAGAAAAATCACATCAGAAGCGGCGCGCGATTGAAAGGTATACAGCATAATCCCTCCTTACGTCAGAAAAGACTGACATCCATGACTAAATGGCTCTTAGACCTTACTTAGCATCAGCAACCTTGCTGATATTGGCAGAAAGCTGGTCTTGCTCAGCCTTAATTCTAGCTATTTCTTTCAAAATCAAACCACTACGAGTAGGATTACGCTTGGCATTCTCGACCAAGATCAAATCCGCCAAGTCCAGCATTTCCGCAATGAGCGCCTGCTTGTTTTGCTTTTCAGACATTTGGCCAGCCATTAACGTCGCGGCCAATTGCAATGCGTCTTGTAAAATCATCTAAATACCTCTTCAAAATATAGTCGGTGTTGGCGTTTTGAGGATAGGCGTGACGACACGCTTCACGCCCATCAATCGATGATTAATTCTAGCATGAACCCTAGCCGATGCACGCACGAATCACCGCCCCAGCCAGAAAAAACGCCAAATGATTAACCCGTACCCAAACACCCAAACCAACCTAAAGAACCTGTCTGATCAACTACTTAACCTCCATGGCACAAAGATATGCTATCATACTTGACTGTTGATCATTCCTAGCCCAAAGGGGTTCCCCATGCTGACTTTTTCTTTGCCTCAATGCCCCCACTGCACACGCTTGAATGCGCCAGGAACGGTTAACCGCATTGATTTTTCAGCCACTGAATCGCTTAATTTCGCCCTCATCGGCCAGTGTCAATCCTGTCAGCAGCCCATGATGGGTTTAGGCAAAATTGCCTTTGCCTACCGCTTCGAGCTGGCTGAAGTCCGTCAACTCATGCACCAACACCAAGGTCCGTTAGAAGCCTTACGCCCCATTCAACTGATTCGCTGGCTACCTCTGCCGGCCCATGCTCAATCCTAAGCACAGTCACCTATGAATACGATTAAAAAAATCATGTTGGGCCTGTTGATTTTAATTATCCCAGGCGGCAGCGTTTTAGGGGCCTACCTCATCAAAAAACGCTATGATGCGCACAAACAGCACGATCATGCGCCCCATGACCTAAGCTAAATCAGCCCGGCACCCTCCAGCCAAGCCACATTCTTGCCCGCTAGGGTTAAAAGCGCTGCGACCAAACGATCGGGTTTATTTTCTGGCCCACTTTTACGCTGCGATCGCGCCCCTTGGACGCCCTGACCCGTAAACTGATACAATAAAAGCCCTCTTCCATCTGAGACGCTTGGCAGCATGGCCGCAGCGCCACAGATCGACACACAACGCCTAGTTGGCCAAGGATCCTCATTCATGAATCGCCGCATTACCCTTAAGTCTCCCGAAGAAATCGCCTGCGCACGCCGTGCGGGCAAGCTCGCTGCCGAAGTATTGAGCATGATTGCCCCCCATGTTCAAGCCGGTGTGACCACAGCAGAACTAGACCGAATCTGTCATGACTATATCGTGCATAAACAAAAAACCATTCCCGCCAACATTGGCTACCATGGTTTTCAGCATACTTTATGCACGTCCGTGAACCACGTTATCTGCCACGGCATTCCTTCTGATCAAGTATTAAAAGACGGGGACATCATCAATATTGACGTCGCCATTATTAAAGATGGATGGTTTGGCGACACCAGCCGCATGTATTACGTCGGCGAACCCAGCCCGCTGGCGCGCAAGCTGTGTGACACCACGTTTGACGCCATGATGGCGGGGATTGAACAGGTCAAACCCGGCGCTACCTTGGGTGACGTGGGCTACGCCATCCAAACCGTGGCCCACCAGGCTGGTTTTAGCGTGGTACGCGAATATTGCGGCCACGGCATTGGTAAGATTTACCATGATGAACCACAGGTATTGCATTACGGCACGCCTGGTAAAGGGGTGAGGCTAGAAACCGGCATGGTGTTTACCATTGAACCCATGATTAATGCCGGTAAACGCCACAGCAAAGAGCTTGCCGATGGCTGGACCGTCATCACCCAAGACCATTCGCTTTCCGCCCAATGGGAGCACATGGTAGCGGTGACCGACAGCGGATTTGAGATTTTGACGCCTTGGCCAGACGCCTAGCCTCAGGCCTGTAGGCCACGGCACTACATCAGATGCCTTGGGCCTAACGCCTCAGCTTACTATGGCGCCAGCTGTTCTTGGCGCAGCAACCGCCAGCTACCGATCTCAATCGTGTAGCGAGTCAATAAGCTGGGGCAGCAGCGCGCGTCATCCGGCGCCATTTGTCTCATGGTGACCTGAATGGTTTGCTCATCAGAAGCAATGGACTCAACGCTGCCCCAAATGTCTAGGTCGGCCAAAATATTCGCCGCCACAATCTGATAACGCAACGCCCCTGAACCACTAGGCTTACCCTGCAAGGCTGTAATCACCTGCCTTGGCATGCCGTTGCCGCCATGACCACAAAAATCGGCATGGGTGGCCAAGTACGTTGCATGGCCAATGTATTGCAGTTCGGCGTCGGCCTGTCTCGCACAAAAGGCCTTATCGGCGTACGCTTCAAACACCTGAATGGCTTGTTTGGGAACTGCTGCCGTCTTCGCGCCGACCATCCCACTACAAAGCCCCATATAGATCAAAACCAGCTGTTTCACCATAATGACTGACTCAGTTAAAATAAGCTGAATTCTAGCCGATTTTAAAAACCATCACCATCAAGATTTTTGCCTACGGTTTAACCCTTTAGGCTTCGTGCACCTGCCACGCCTGACCTGCCCAATGACACATCAGCCGATAACGTTTACTACGGTCCACCTTTTTCAACATCGCCAACAAAGCCTCTACCGTCAAATTCGGCTGAATCTTACTGATGTATAAGGTTCTGATCATAAAGTCAGCAGCCACAGGGATCACCGTCACTTCCTGCTCCCATTGAATAATGGACTCTGCGCCTACGCCAATCATTGCGCCCAATTCTGGGCGGTTAAGTCCCAGCTGCAAACGTAAAAAACGCACTGCGCGCCCCGTTAGCACAGCGTCCGACAAAAATAAAATACGTGCAATCTCACGGTCTAACCCTTGAATCGACTCCACCTGAGCCTGCTCAGCATCCTCGCCGGCCACCCTCACATAACCGTTGGCCAACCAAACATTCGCCATGCCACTTTGTTTATACTGATACATGATTGCCTCCTCATTCGCCGTACTGAACACATGCGGATCATGCTACACGGCACCATTATAAAATGCCATATGATTATTCAAGCGTCAATGTATATCAACCGCCATTCAGCATAAAAAAACCCCTCACTTGAGGGGTTCCTGAACCAATGATGGGCTCATTCATCATTTCCATGAATATTTAAAGCCTACCGTGCCACGATAACCTTCACGCTTATCGCCGCCAAATGAATGCTCATAACGTGCATCGGCATAAACGTAAGAAGCTTCACTGGTGGGTATTTGCAAGCCCAGGCCTAATTCACCCCAGGTTTGGTTATACGTCTCCCGAATCGAAGCGTGGTCAATACGAACCGCTTTAGGCTTAACAAAATCATGCCATACGTTCACCAGGCCATAAAACTGTTGGCCTTGCTCTGGCGCTTCACTAGGTTGATACACCACTCGAGTTCCTAAGCGGCCACGCACGCCGTGGTTACTGTCTTGGCTAATGGATTTCAAGCCATCATTAAAGCTATCCAAATTAAGGTATTGATACACCAGCTGTGCCTGCGGCTCAACCGTCCATTGGCTGTTTTTAATTAAGTAAGGCTGGCCCACTTCGACCGATGCGGCTGCGCCCCAACCATGCTGGCTCGCATCCACACCATTACGGGCTTTATAGCGGTTACGCAAATACGAAACCTGGCCCACCCAATCCACATAACCACCGCTCTGGGCATAATAGGTATGGTAAACACCCACAGTAGCCGCATCCGTTTGGGTCTTGCCGGTGTAACGCTGGCCCACCACAACGCCATTTTGTACATGGTGGCGATCAAAATAATCATTGGCATAGTGACCATACGAGGCCATCAGGCCAGTATGTTGGCTAGAGCCATCGGCTTCATTGTGGTTGACGGCAACATCGCGACCAAACTGCAGCACAACCTGCTCACCGTCTTGATTCAATCGGCCCTTACCTTCGGCCTCCAAATGTTTCACCACCACGCGGCCCCAGCTTTGTGGCCGTGTTTTTTGCGCCTGACCATCCCCCACCCGTTCATGCAGCGTACCCAAGGTGGTGTAGCCTAGCTCCATATTCGCATAAGCCATTTGGGCATAGGCGGACACTTCAGGCGCAATAATTTCAGGCTTCACAATTGGAGGATCAATGATGGGAGGATCAATCGGGGGATCGATAGGCGGATCAATGGGCGGCTCAGGGTCCAGCGCCTCTAAGGTCCAGCGAAAATCATCGCCGACGCGGGCCAGCTGCGCCTCACCCAGGCCTTTGGTTCTGATTGTCCCTACAAATGCGCCGTCGCTGGCACCGCCGGTTTTCACCACGTACACACTGTTCAGCACATCTTGGCTTGGGGCCACATCACCATCAATCACCATCACCTTACCGTCTTTGCCAATGGGAACAACCTGTGTGTTACCACTTGCTTGGCCCGTAATGATCAACACATCAGATTGAGAATCTTCTCCATTAGGCCCGCCTGGCGCTAGCCATTCGGTATTCATCTGCACCACACCATTTTTACCCGTGTAGTCTCCATTAATGGTGAACGTATTCTGGTAGCGGTTGTTAGGGCCTGCTAAGGAAATCACGCCAGAGGCGCTGGTGACGTCACCATTGAGCACAAAGTCTTTTTGCGTAGAGTCAGCAACTCCAGAAGTCACGTCTAAGACAGCACCGTCCGCCAAGATGAGGTGGTTTAAAGTAGACTCCTGCGTCATCTGCCAGCGGCTTTGATCGCCAGACAGTGCCACATTAACCGTAGAATCGGCATCTTGTGTGGTAAAGCCTTTAAACTGAGAGCCATTCGTCATGTTTAAATCAACCGTACCGCCCTCGACAGCAGAGAGTCCACCATTCATCAGATATCGACCGCCAGAGGCATGAACCTCGGTACCAATGGTGGTGTCAGTGTCGGTATAGGCCAAATCTACATAACCACTTTGGATCACCGAGCCTGCGCCCTTAGCCTGCATGACCACTTCAGTAGCAGAGCCTGATTGATTGATATTGGCATCACCCGTCAGCAAAATCGTGCCGGAGCGCTCCTCCGCCACCTGCCCAGCATTGTTGGTGCCGGTGTTTTGTTTCTCAGTCGACGCATACAGATGGTAAGCCCCTTCCGGTGCCGTAACGGTCACATTACTGCCCAGCTGAATCAAGCCACCTTTATTGGCATAAACCGCAGCACCTTGCTGGTTTGCGCTTGACTGCCCTGCGGATGAAATCACTGCATTGTCACCGATAAAGACGTAAGACCTGCCTTTATTGTTGTTACGGTGCCCCTTAAGCAGCCAATCTAGTGTGCCAAAACCACTGATGTCCTCATCTCGGTTACCCGCATAAACAGCATAACCTGTCGATTCAGTCTTGTTGTCCACCTTAGTGCCGGTTTGCTCAATGGTGAAGTTATCCCCCAAGATGATGATGGATTCCGACCCAGCTCCGAGGTTATTATTGGCCCGAACGGCAATGGCATCAGCGCTGATTTTACCTTCGGAGCCGCTTAAGATCACCGTATTGTTGGCCACTTCATTAGGATCACTACCAGGTCCACCTTTGGCGCCTAAATTAATGCCGTCAGAGCCAGAGCCAGAGGCAGAAATGTCTACCTTACCTTGAGCAACAAAAAAACTGCCTTTATTGCCATTACTTCGAATCCCATCGGCCTTACTGCCCGTGGTTTCAATGGTCAAGTCATTAAAGTTATGCTTCGTTGAACTCAAATACACGCCGTAACCCTGTAATGGTTTAATCCCACCAGGTTTATCCGTGTAAATAAACACGTCATCGCCCGGTTTTGCACCGCAGTAATACAAAGTATTGCTGCAGACCACATTATCGGCCCAAACGGCACCGCCCATCACCATGGTTAACGAGGAAATTAAGATCGCGATTTTTTTGTGGGGCATTGAAGGTTTCATGACACACTCCTAATCGTTGTTTACAATAATATTTATGATATATTTAGTATACGAATCAGAAGTGTTATAAAATGTTAACAAACTGTAAATTAAAGCAATTTTACGTATATTTATGTAATTTATTTAGACTCAAAACAACCGCCTAGCCAGCCTATTTCATGCCGTATTTTCACAGAAACTGGCCACTAAGCTCATGCCCATCTATCGTCAAAATCACTGTCCTATAAAGGCGAGACGGGTAGAAAAAACAGCGTTAATCGCGCAAGATTCACACAGTTTCCCCTTCAAACACCCACAAAAAAAGCCGTGTATGTACACGGCTTTCGCTTCCTCTTTCTCCTACTTACTTAATAACGTGCATCTTTGGGCTTGTTACCATTAGGCCAATCATTCACCTTGCCGGCAAAATCAGGCCGTGGTTGATGGGTAAAGTATTCGGCAATGTCTACTGCATCTTGATCCGTCAGCACCCCACCTTGACCCCACACGCCATGCTTTTGCACCGACATGGGCATATTGTCTCGAATAAAAGCGGCTGCCTTATAGGTTCTGGCCAAACCAGCACCAATATTAAAGGACTGCTCACCCCATAACGGTGGGAACACTGCGTTACCGCGCGCATCATTCATGCCTTCGCCGTTATCACCATGACAGCTGGCACACTGCTGGGCATAAAGCTGTTTACCACGCTCAGGGTTGGGTTCAATGCTGTCATCAATCTTCCCCCCCACATCGATCTGTACCTGCGCACCTTTAGGCAAACCTTCGCTCAGCCAGGCCATATAGGCCAGCATCGCCTGCATTTCTCTACTGTCCACCGCAAGCGGCTTACCGTTCATCGAGCGTTGGAAGCAACCATTAATACGCATCGGCAAATCCACCATTTTACCCGCCCGCGGCATTTTCTTAGGGTAGCTATTATAGGCATTCACATAGTGCGCTCCTTTTTCTTCCTTACCATTACCCATGTGGCAGCTGTTACAGTTCATTTGTGCGCCTACATTATTGGGCAACAGCCGCTTGGTTTCATTCAATAGACGACCACCGTACAAAATCAAATCACGGTTCTCATGCTCAGCTAAATCTTTCTGATTAGGTACGCTGTAATCCGTTTTGACAATTTCATCGCCCACCTTAACTTCATATTGACTAGGCTTGGCCGCAGTAGGCTGATCAGAACAGGCTGCAACGGCAAGCATTAAGGGAATGGCGGCCAGCAAGGAGGCTAGTTTCAATGGTTTCATTGTTTCTCTCCCAAATAATGGGGTGATTTCTTCTCTAAGAAGCGACGGATTTCAGTCACGTCCTTAGTCTCAATACGCGGCGCATTATTGGTCCACTCGGTGCGCACAAAGTTGACAATGTCTTTCACGTCTTCATCGCTGAGCTTATTAAACGCCGGCATGGTAAATGCCATCTTGTCGTGCGGCGTGTCCGCCATACGGCCACCCTCTAAGGTCACTTGGATCACCGACTGGGCATTGTTGGCCACGACGGCACTGTTGTCATCCATGGCTGGGAAAATCCGTGGGACACCCTTACCATCAGCCCGATGGCAAACAATACAATTTTCTGTGTACAGCAAAGCACCGCGGCTGGTATCCGTACCGTCCAATAAGGCTTGGGTGGTTTTATCTTCTTGAGTCGGTCGCTCTAGGGGACGACCCGAGGTAGCAGGCAAAGATTTTAAATATTTCGCCATGGCGCCTAGGTCTTCAGTGGTCATGTGTTGAGTGCTGTGTTCCACCACATCGGCCATGGCGCCGAACGCAATGATCTTATCGGTGCGGCCGGTTTGCAAGAACTGAGTAATATCCGCCTCGCTCCACTCGCCCAAACCATTGCCCTCACCGCGCAAGCTCTTCGCTCGCCAGCCATCCACTACCGCACCAGACAAGAAGCTGTCGTTATCGGCCATACTCATGGCTTTTTCTTGGTAGGCCACACCACGTGGTGTATGGCAAGCACCACAGTGTCCAGGGCCTTCTACTAGATAGGCACCACGCTTGGTTTGTGCATCCCACTCAGAATGAGGCTTAAACTCACGCGAGGGCGCAAACAGCGCCTGCCAATAAGCAACCGGCCAACGCATACTCATTACCGTTGGCAAGGTAGACGCTTGGTTCTCTTGCTTCACTGGCTTCACTTCAGTCATAAAGTAGGCGTACATCGCCTCCACGTCTTCATCCGGCATAATGGTATAAGAAGGATAAGGCATGGCAGGATACAAGGGGGCACCGTCTTGACGTACCCCATGTTTTACCGCATTGGCAAACTGGGCCAATGAGTAGCCACCAATACCTGTCTCCACGTCAGGCGTAATATTGGTCGAGTAAATTGCCCCAACTGGGGTTTGCATCGCCAGCCCGCCTGCGTAGGGGGCGCCACCAGGCACACTATGACAGGCAAAGCAGTCGGAGCTTTGCGCCACGTATTGGCCCCGCTGTACCACATCGGCACTGGCAGTTAATTTAGGCTCAATGGTTTGTTGTCGAGCAGACATCAGGGCATGCGATCCACCGTAGGCGGCAACAACGCCAATCACGGCCAAGGCACTCAATGTGAAATAGATTTTTTTCATAGGATGTTCCTTATTGTTGCGCCTATTTTTCCCTTTTGCCCTGTACGCGTATATTGTGGAAAACCACATACCCCTTAGCCTATTGATGTGCATCAAGCAGACAATCTCTGCCCTTTTCTTTCTCCTAAATAGCGGATCACATAGGCTCTTGAAAGCAAAAAGAAAACGTTAACCATCCAGTTCAACTCTAAGACAACACACCCTCTACACGCTATAAATAGCCTGCATGAAACCGTTTCCCTTAAAAATAAGGCCCCCAGCCACGCACAACCCAAACCAAAATCACTATTTTCAAATAAAATATATAGATATTTCCGATGGTTATAGTATGATGATTTATAAATAAGTATTTAATAATAAAGCCAGCTACGCTTTTAGTATCCTCCGTAGTGGTGCTTTAAAACGAACTCGAACTTAAAACCACATGCCCCGAAGGAATAACTATGCTTAGTTTAGTTATCGCTTGCGCTCCTTGTGCCGTTAAGTGCTTAGATACTTTAGAACAAGAAGTACTGACGCTGGGTTCGGTTAGAAAAATACAGGGATTGATCTGGCACCTAGACACAATCCACTCCGTGACTTTTGTGCGTAGCCGTATCGAGGCCCATACTGGGCCAAATCATGCCCATCAAGTGATCAACGTCACCTATCTAGATGCCGATGCCGTGATTCACTATCTACAGCTTTCCTAAACGCCTACCCTTGCTCTCGACCAAAGCGCGCTTATGTGCTTCAATCAATATGATGCATACTCACTAACTCAGCCCATGCTCACCCATCTCTCAAATACCGACCAGCGCCAAATCGCTGCCGTCCAAACCTTCATCACTCAACCTCTGGTGTAAAATGTTCTGGCGATTCACCTCTATGGCTCAGCCATTGACGGCGGTTTAAAATACTATAGCGATATCGACCTATTGGTCACCGTACGCCAGCCTCTTAGTCAAGATCAACCCCATGCCTTAATGCAAGGCTTACTGGCGCAATCGGCCTTTCGGGCAACATTCGCAACACTGCGTGCGCTAGAGGTGACCGTCGTCGTATATGCTCATGTGCAGCCCTCGCGGTTCCCCCCATACGTGACCTACATTTTGGCGAATGGTTACGAGACGACATTCTGGCCCACACCTATGCCCCCCCACAGCCAGACCCTGACTTAACTATTTTATTGGCGCAGGCCCGCCAAGCCAGCCACCCTCTTATTGGGCCAGACGCAAAGACTCTGTTTAATCCCATCCCCAAAGAAGACCTCTTAAGTACGTTTCAACACACGCTAAACCAATGGCGAAGCCCCGACGACTTAAGCGGTGACGAGCGCAACATCATTCTGGCCATAGGGCGTATCTGGTACAGCGTCCACACCCACAAAATCACCACCAAAGGCCAAGCCGCCGCCTGGCTTATCCCTCAGCTGCCTGCCCAACACGCTCAGCTGTTGGCAACCGCCTGTGCCGAATACTTAGGGCACACAACCCATGACTGGCATTCAGCTCTATCCCAAGTTATTGATTTTGTAGCCCATGCCCAAACGCGCCTCAACCTCCTTATCACCACCGGCTTAAAAGAATGATAAGGAAAGATGCTCGCTCTTACAGTTATCTGCCACGCCTGGATCAAAAAAACCACCCTAAGGTGGTCATCTCCGTGGAGGCCGCGCTGCTCAGTGGCACACGGTTAAACATTAAAAATGGCCACCCTCTGGATGGCCATTAAGTCAGATTAACTCGACATTAACCCTTAGGGATTAACTTAAGTTGCTCAGTCGCTTGTTTACACGCCTCAATAGCGGCGGCTTTAGATGCTTCAGGAATGTCTTTCCATTGATCCTCAGTTGCTTTAATCGCTTCTTTAAACTGCTCAGCCATGGCTGGGTTGGCACTGATGAGCTCATTCATTTGATCTAGATAAGCTTTACACTCTTGCGGCATCGCAGATTCTGCAGACACAACAGATTCGGCTTTATCGCCTTCCTTCTCAGAACCACAAGCGGCTAAAGCCAAAGATGCTGCAATCATCAGTAAGGTTTTTTTCATTTTATTAATCACTATATTTGATAAAAAACAATTATAAATCATTAACTATAAAGACAACCAATAGTTTATATTCAATGAACATAGTCAGCCAAGATAAAAAACTATGGGCCTTTACTCTATCTTCTCGGTCTTCATCGCGCGGATCGCCCTTAGCCCAAGGGGCGGCTCGCCCAAAGCATCTTAAACCATTGAAATAAAAAGAAGGGAGTAAGCCCAGATCACAGAGAGGCCACCGCCATTAACAGGTACTGAAGCGCCCCCCCTATCACATCGTTTTAACCAACGATGCTGCTGCTCATAGCCGTTTTTTTCCTAAAATTCACACGCCATGACTATTTTTAACCTCTATTCTCCGACAACATCGGCTGCATCAGCCAGCCATTAGCATGGCCTATAGCTCTGGCAACAAGGCCATATTTAAGTGATAGAGTAGATTATTCGCCTGCTTCACGTTCTCAATTTGGCAGCCAAAGCCTTTGTCTCGCGCTTTTCCATCGAAAAGGTTGCAGGAAAATCGATAAATGATCTGTAGACTGCACTCTAATTTCTTGATGTCCAAAATTCGCTCAAAGTCACCGTCAAAAAATTGATTTAGCCCAAGCTGCGCCTGATTGGGCAAGCCCTTTGCATTCAAAGAATAGCCTAGTTTCTCACGTAAATCAGGATCTTGATAGCGCTCATGAAAATACCGTGCGCAGCCAATATAGGCCTCATAGAGGGGTAAATGCCTATTGATTTCTCGATAATACTGGCGAGAAAACCCTTTAATCTGCGCATTTTTACTCGAACTTCTGGGATTAGAAATAAAACTTTTGTCAAAACACATCCATAAAAAAGTAAATTTCCGAATGACGTCTATCAATTGGGGGGATTCATCCACATACACTTTTTTAAACACCTGGCTTAAATCTACTTCACAATCAATCAAACTCATAACTTTGCTATTTCCATAATAAACAACAGGCTTCTTAGCCGGAATATGACCGCTTAAGGTGCGCTCTGGCTGGCCAAGCCCTGAATAAACCAAACGTCCAGCGTAGACTATTTAATGATTGCCAACACCCGTCTAGGCGTTGGCATTAAGATTGCGGTGGGTCACCCACCAAGTCAAGCCCAAGGCCACCGTTAACAAGCCAGTAAACCATGCGGGCAGCAATACGGCGCTGAGTAAAACAAACAAAATGCTTAGGCCTATTGCTGACTTCAGGAACCTCTGTTGACGATAGCCAATGCAGCACAACCACACCAGCACAATGGCCAGTTCTAGGTATACAAAAAACAGGACTAAAGCCGCAAATGACCAACTATTAAAGAAGTCTCGTTGGACAAACCAAACGTTGTACCAACACATGGCCATAAAAACCAACAATGGCCATGCCATGATCACACCCAATGAAGTGATTTTTTGATTCATCAACCGCAACAACCCTCATGTTTACTCAGCATCAGCATGATTTTCTTCGCCAACCATCACCCTAAAGTTGTTTAAATCCGAGCACGTAGAATCAAAACATCCTCGCCCTACATCAAACCCTTAAGCTTCGGTCTGACTCCAAGGCTGATCGCCCAACTTAAAAATTAGAATAATAACTTAAATTTAGATCTAGATAGATAAATGCCTCACAAGTACGACCAAAAAAACCACGCTTTTTCTAACGCCAACACAGCCACGGCACCGCCCCGCACTGCCTTTTCCTTCACTTCAAGCTCTATGAGCCATGATTTAAGGGGCATTAAAACCCCTTAGGGTTGGAGACGGCGGGTGTTGATAAACGTGCCCCCCTGGCCATCGTCTCTTAACCCGACTTGGTATTGGCTTTGCTGCCCACAGGCATCTATCTGCCACACTTCAGTTGAGCTGATCGGACGACCGCTGCCATCCACTTTCTGGTCCACGATTTGGCTGCGTACCGAGGTGATCTGACGACAACCTTGCCGTATCTGCTCAAAATTTTTGATCGACTTCAACACATCGGCTTTTAAAGTATGACTGCCAAATGAAGCACTTTCCCCAGCAAACTGAGGACTCATCGCGCAACCGGCCAACAGCATCACCATCGCTAAACCGCATCCTTGCCGTCTTGATAACATCATGCTTCCTTTCATAGCTAACACCTACCCCGACATAGAGAGAAAGGCCTCAGGCTGGCGCCGTAACATAAAAATCCACTAGCATATAAAACATAGCACAAACGACATTGTCTTGGCTAGCTGACGCCATTGACAAACACGCCAGCAGAGCCTTCGGCTTTGTATTTAAACGCAGGATTCAGCGGTTTACGCTGTTCTCGCGGCGAATACCCATGAAAATTCCGATATGCTTTGGCAAAATGAGAAGACGTTAAAAAGCCACACGCCACGGTGATTTGCATGATGGACAGGCTGGTTTGCGACAATAAGTCTTTGGCATAGCGTAACCGTAGCTGTAAATAATACTGTGCTGGCGTGGTGTCATAATAACGCTTAAATAGCCTTTCTAGCTGCCGCAACGATAAGGGGATAAGCTCTGCAATTTCTTGCATCGTCAGCACTTCATCCAAATTGGCCTGCATTAAAGCCACCGCTGTTTCTACATAATCAAAACCCGGACCAACCGTATTGGGATTGTTTTTATAACGAATGGACTCCCCTTCGCGGATTCTATCCATGACGAACTGTTCGGCCACAGAATGGGCCAAATTTTTGCCGTGATGCAGTCTGACTAATTGCAACATCATGTCCATGGCGGCATGACCACCGGAACAGGTTAAACGATCTCGGTCGATGACGTACAGTTGATCCGTAAAATGGACTTTAGGAAAGACCTCTTTGGCCGCAGGCAGGCTCTCCCAATGAACCGTTCCCTCGTAGCCGTCCATCAATTTAGCCAGCGCTAAAGCAATGGAGCCATTGCATAATCCGCCCAATACAATGCCTTTTTGGGCCAACTGTTGTAGCAAAACCTTAATCGCTGGCGTAGTTGCCTCTTGTACATCGACACCCGCACAGACAAAAACCATGTCACATGCAAACAGGCCTTTGGCGTCTGTCGTGGCGCCTATGCTTAAACCATTACTGGCCAATACACCTGGCTCTTGAAACACCGACCATTCATACCCTTCCTTCTGGCTTAAGTAATTGGTCATTCTCAAAACATCGACTGCGCTCGCAAAGGTAATAAAGGTGAAGCCTTGTAACAAGATGAAGCCTATTTTCTGTGTATCATGCTGGGGTATTTTTTTATGCTGCATGTCATTCTCCTCTTTTATCGCTCATCACCAGATCAAGATCACCCTATTCTTATAGACAACAAAACCCTAATCACAACAGGATCAGGGTTTTCTTCATTATGGCTGGGTGTATCTTTGCCAGTTTTCCTCTTCAATCGCCCATTTTTTTTGTAAAGAGAATCCGTATGGCCTGGCTGTTTTGTCTAAAATCTTCCAAAGGTACTCGGCAAAACTCCTTCTGAAAATTAAAGCATAATCGCCTTGATCAATACAACATATTAAAAACGGCGTTTTTTTACCTATGGTTTGCACACACCTGCCTTTTTGTATGTTCAAAATAGGATAAGGAGACAAATGCCGCAACACGGTGGCCGCATCCGACCCATGAATCCTCAGCATCATGAGGCCGCCGCTGTTATCGACCACTTGGGCATGCACCCCTTTTAAGGCAAGCTGTAGCTGAGACAAAAGCCGATCTTTCACGCCATAAGCACAAATCAGCGTCCACTCATCGGGAGATTGCCAACACACGGCGGCCTCTTGGGCATAAACCATGCCTTTAGGCTCGGTCGGCAAGGCGCAGGCTAAAACCGACGCCACCGCCTCAACAAAGGCAGGATCATCCACCAGACCACGTAAATTAATGAAGCCCAATGCCCCACCACTGCTGTAGTTCAAGCGCGTATTGGCGGCCTGCTCTGGCAGGCTTTGCCACTGAGCGTGTAAAGGCATCTGCCACTGTTTTATAATGGATGAATTAAGCATGTTGACGTTCTCCCTTTTCATCAACAAAAATCGCACTTTGTGCAACGGTAAACGGAATGAGCTGGCCACCCGCAAACGCATATAAGGTTTGGCCAATCAGTTCACGACCATTTTCAACCACGGCCATGGCGATTGACCGCCCTAAGAAGGCGCTAAAATAGCTAGAGGTGATGTGGCCCATGAATGGAATCTTGGCATCGTGACTGCCGGCCTTAGGCGGGGTGAATTGATTAGAGGCAACCACCTGTGCACCCTCCGGAATCACTGCATGCACATCGTGCGGCAAGAGCCCCACTAAATGTTTTCTGTCGCTGCGCGCAGTATCGCTACGCGATAAAGAGCGTCGCCCCAAGAAAGAAAATGGTTTTTTCATGCCCACGGCCCATGCCATCCCTAAGTCTATCGGCGTCACCGAACCATCAGTATCCTGACCGACGATAATAAAGCCTTTTTCAGCGCGCAATACGTGCATCGTCTCCGTACCGTAGGGGGTGATGTCAAACGCTGCGCCAGCTTGCATAACTTGGGCCCAAACGTGATGCGCAAAGCCTGCCTCAATATTGATTTCATACGCCAGCTCACCCGAAAAACTCACGCGGAACACTCGTGCTGGAATGCCAGCAACGGTGCCACTACGCCAATCCATAAAGGCAAATTGATCCGCGGCAAAATCAATGTCGTCACACAGCTGCGTCATCACGGCTCGAGCATTAGGCCCAACCACGGCAATCGTGCCCCAATGATCGGTCACAGAAGTCATCCAAACCTTAAGCTCAGGCCATTCTGTTTGATGCCAACGCTCCAGCCAGCTTAAAACATTGGCGGCCCCGCCGGTTGTGGTGGTCATGTAAAACTGTTCATCATGGATGCAAGCGGTCACGCCATCGTCAATGACCATGCCGTTTTCGTCCAGCATCAAACCATAACGACACTTACCAGGCTCTAACTTAGTCCAGGCGTTGCTGTAAATACGGTTTAAGAACTCGCGTGCGTCAGGACCATCAATTTGAATTTTCCCCAGCGTCGAGGCATCCATGATGCCCACCGACGTGCGCGTGGCTAGGCACTCACGGTTGACGGCATCAGTCATGCTTTCGCCTGCCAAAGGGAAATACCACGGGCGTAACCATTGGCCTACTTCTTCAAACAAGGCTCCCTGCGCTTGATGATGCTCATGCATCGCCGTGATGCGCTCCGGATCAAAGGTCGTGTCCGAATCCAAGCCCGCTAAAACGCCTAAGCTAACCGGCGTATAGGCCGGGCGATAAGTCGTCGTGCTGACCTCTTCAATCGGCACCTGCATGGCTTCTGCGGTTAAAATAAAGCTATTCACGCTAGAAAGCTTGCCTTGATCGGTACCAAAACCAAAGGCGGTATAGCGTTTCACGTGTTCAATGTGGCGATAATTCTCTTGAATCGTGATTTTAATGTCTTCCGCGGTGACGTCGTTTTGGTAGTCTACAAACGCCTTGTCACCCTTACCTGGCGCAGCGCCACTGGGTAAAGCCACGACCAATTCCATGGCTTGATGCGCCTCTTCTACCGCCTCTGGCAGCAAGAGCGAACCGTCCTTATCGTAAGCCTGGAAAAAATCGGTGAGCATGTGCTGAGTTTGCTCGATGCTGCCCCGCCAGGTTTTTTCACCGGTGACGGCGCCCACGCAACAGATGGCTGGCTTACAATCAACATAACGATGAGGCACCACAAACGCCATCTTATCCTGGTCCCAAATCGGTCGGCTGATGTCATGGCAATACAGATGCACCGTTGGCGACAACCCACCACTGCTTAACACAACATCGCAGTCGAGCGTATTCGTTTGCTGCGTCACCACGTCAATCAGCTTGACCCCCGTCACTTCTTTCTTACCCTTAACGGTGGCAATCCCCGTCTTTAAATACACCCGTACTTCCTTAGGTAAGTAAGACGGCACCGTGCTGACTCGGCGTGCATCCGCCACCACCACGGCCGCCCCTGCTTGATGTAGGTCTCGTGCGGCCAAGTAAATTTCGTCATTATTGCCACAGATCACGATTTTCTGACCCAGCAACACGCCATAACGATTTAAATAGGTTTGGGCCGCCGATACGGTAAACACACCGGGTAAGTCATTGTTGCCAAAAACCAAAGGCCGTTCGATGGCGCCGCTGGCCAAAATTACTTTTTCGGCGCGAATACGATGCAGCCTTTGTCTGGGCTGCTCCGCATCTCTTTGGGCAATCGGCACATGATCCTGCAGCAGCTCTACGGCTTGAATCAAATTGTGATCATGTAGCGCAAAAGCCGTGGTGCGCGTGAGCACCGTCACCTGATCGTACTGAGCCAATTGCTGCACCAGCGCCTGCACATACTCATGGCCGAACAGGCCATCAAACTGACTACGCGCATCAGACAATAACCATCCGCCCAGTTGATTTTGCTCGTCAACCAGCAGGACAGAAAAGCCTGCTTTTGCCGCATTTAGCGCAGCCAATAAACCGGCTAAACCACCGCCGACTACCAATACGTCAACATGATGATGAAGATGGTCATACCATTCTTCATCCGCCACAGCCGGCGCAGACCCAAAGCCAGCAAAGCTTCTGATCACATGCTCATATTTAGGCCACATAGACTGGGGCCACATAAAGGTTTTGCTATAAAAACCAGGGGGCATCATGCCTTTGCCAACCTGGCCGATGAAGCCTTTGACGTCGAAATCCAAGCTGGGCCAGCCTGAGGTTCTTTTAGCAATGAGGCCAGGGTACAGCTCAGCCTGAGTAGCCTTAATATTGGGGGTGGTAAACCCACCCGTTTCTAATTGAACCAGAGCATTTGGCTCTTCGGCCCCCGCACTCATGATGCCACGCAGACGACCATACTTATAGCTGCGTGCTAG
>JAGNTR010000025.1 GCA_017987415.1 Neisseriaceae bacterium | reverse complement strand
ATCTCAGGGGTTTAATCTACGTAACAGCATTAAATGCTTAGGGTGGGCACAAACTCACCTGAGATGGCAATAGACAGAATAATACTTATTTATTTTGTCTTTGTGGAAGATACAAGGGCGGGCAAAGCCTGTGTTGCCCAGGCTGTTTCTTTACGGATTTTATTACCAACAAGAAAGACATCCATGAAAAGCTGGCTGGTTTTAATGAGTATTGCCTTGAGCGGCTGTATCCCCATACGGGTTATACCTAAATATAATCCTGATATATATTTAGCCCCCCCAGTGATTCAAGGATATCAAAAAACCGATACGATTGGACATACGGATACTGAACAAAGATGGAAAGATCTACAGGCTTGTGGTGTTAAGAATTATAGTGATGGCCGTTTAGATTTATCCGTTGCTTATTCAGGTATGACTACTCAGGATGTGATAGAGAGACGTAAAGCAATATCAACATGTATGGAGGAGAAAGGCTATGTTATTTATAATAGATCAAAGTGTATCAAAAACAAAAAACTAACGGGTTTGTGTAATTAGTGGACTGTTATAAGGGGAGTGAAAGAATGCCTGTGCCCACTAAATTAATGCCATTATATATGGCCCAAGTATTGGCCGTGTTTAGCGAGCGTATTTAGATACGGTGATTGTTTCGTAGAGTCTAATCACATTGGGGGAATGGGTAGGTTGAGGCTGCCCATTTTTTGAGTAACCTATATGCTAAATAGTTTTAATGGGTTTGCTTTAAAAGGTGTAAAAATCTGAATTTAGCTATTATACGAATCATCCCATAGCAAGTGTAGATATCATCTACGCTTGTTCAATTGAAACGAGGAGAAGCGCATGAAAAAATGGGTGATATTGGCCGCTGCATTATGGTTGGCGGCTTGTGCAACGGTAAATCCGGCCGAGCAGCGCCAGCGTTTGAGCGCGTTGATGATGAGCAGTGGCGAAGTCAATCCTCAGGGGCAGATAATGGTGTTGGCTTCAAACTCGGCGGGCAATCCGCTTTCGAACGCGATGATGGCTTTGGCCACGGCAACGGTGGCCCAGAGCAATACAGAAAAAGCGTTGAATCAGCTGATGGCGCTGCCGAACATCAATATTGGGATTCATGGCGCCAGTAGTGCGGTGGATGCAACCTTAATCAAAAATGCTTTAAATCGATACACCCCCCGAGCCAATCCGCCGACGCTGTTTTACTATGGTACTCGCTCCGATCAGTTTGCGGCGATTGAAGAGCTGGCCAAAACCAAGCAGGTGAAGTTTGTGTATTTGGTTGATTAAAATGGCTTAGCGCCTCAAGTACTGAGGCCTGCGTGGGCAGTGGGCTTAAAATCGGGTAAGATTGTGGCCTAAGGGCTGGCGGCTCATGGCCGCGCCTGATTTTTTGATCTTATTTGCCCTTGAAAGGACGCCATGCCTTCTTCTAAAGACGTTGCCAAGCTGGCCGGTGTGTCCCAGGCCACCGTGTCGCGAGTGTTGAACACGCCCGAACTGGTGCGGGATGAGACGCGGCTGCGGGTTGAGGAGGCGATTGCGCGCTTAAACTACATTCCTGACGCCAGCGCCCGCCAGCTGGTCAGCGGCAAAACGCAAACCATTACGCTGTTGTCTGGCCCCTTGGACAATCCTTTTTTTGTGGATTCTACGGCGGCCATCGTGCGCTATGCCAACCAAAGTGGCTATGCGGTGAACGTTCATTTTGTCACCGACAATAAAATCAAGGAAGTTTATCAAGCTGCCTTGGCCAATAAGGCCGACGGCATCATCATGTCATGCGTTTTATGGGACGATCCTATTTTTGCGCAATTGTCGCGTTTAAATATGCCTTTTGTAACCTACAACCGTAAACATCAAAATAACCGCTGTTTCGTGGAAATGGACAATGTTCAGGCCGGTCGGCTGGTGTATTCATTTTTGTTTGAGCACGGCCATCGGCGCATGCTGTGGCTGGGGGGCGCAAGCAATACCAGCACGTTTGCCAATCGTCTTCAGGGTTTTCAAAGCGCCTACCAAACGCATGTGCTCAACCATGCTGAAGAAACCATCCCCGAGCCGTGGGTGGTGAATCGTGACGATGTTGATCAGGCAGGGTTACGGCAGTTGCTGTGGGCGTCGCAGCAGCGAGAGGACAGGCCTACGGCCATTGTGGCGGCAACGGATGCGATTGCGATTGAGGTTTTAGACGCTTTAAGCGCTTTAGGCATTGATTGCCCGCAGACGGTGAGCGTGACCGGCATCGACAATGTGGGTTTAAGCCAACACCACGCGATTGGCTTGACGACGGTAGGGGTGGAAAGTGAGCAAAACCTAGGGCTGGTGGCGATTCAAGCCTTGGTGGCGCAGCTGAAAAACCCAGCTATTGAGCCGGTAGCATTAACCCTGCCAGTGACTATTTTTGCGCGAAAGACCACGCGGGACTTGTCGGATTGAAATTTTTTAGCTTAGAATGTATACGTATTCATTTACAAATGAATACGTATACATAACAATGAAACGCATGAGATACGTCATGTAAGGAGAATGCCATGGGCTTTGCTAAATGGAAAGATCGTGTAGAAGGAGAGGAGGCGCCCCATATTCCCTTGGGGCCATTCCACTTACGCCTGCCGTTTATACATTATAAATTTGAGTGGCCGGATTACATCCAAGGCTTGTTGATGTGCGCCGTCGATTTGGCGGCGATTCCGCTGTTGATTCAGCTATTGGGCATGCCGTTTGAGGTGGCCTTGGCGATTGTGATGCTGAATGGCCTGTTTTACTTGGCCCACCATTTATTGGGTGATCCTTGCGTACCGGGATGGATTACGCCGGCGATTCCATTGATCATCATGTATTGCCAGCAGTTTCCTGAGGGGCCAGAGCGGGTGCATTCGCTCATTGCTTTTCAGATGACCTTAGGCGTCATGTGTATTTTGCTGGGTACAACGGGCTTGGCGTCTAAGCTGATTCGGTTTATTCCCAGCGCGATGAAGGCTGGGATTGTGATGGGCGCAGGCTTGGCCGCGATCATTTCCATCTTCCAAGTAGGCGGGCGGTTTGAAACCTTTCCTGTGAGCATCACCATTGCGGTGGGCATCGCGTTTTACGTGCTGTTTTCTAAGCATTTTAGTGAATGGCAAAAGCGCAATAAGGTTTTGGGCATGGTGGCCAAGCTGGGTATTTTCCCCATCATCTTATTGGCCGTGGTGGTGGCGCCCTTGGCGGGCGAAGCCAGTTGGCCGAGCATTCAGTGGGGCATTTCGGCACCAGATTTTGGGCGCTTATGGCGTGAATACACGGTGTTTGGCTTGGGCATGCCGCCTTTGATGATGTTTGTCACGGCTTTACCGACGGTTTTGGCGGCCTACATTGTGCTGTTTGGCGACATCTTGCAAAACAAGGCTTTGCTGGCCGATGGGCAAAAATACCGTCCGGATGAAAAAGTGGAATATAAGTCAGAACGTGCCCATTTGGTGTTTGGTGGCCGCAACGCGTTCATGAGCATTTTAGGACCAGACGTGACCATGTGTGGGCCGATTTGGTCGGCGATGCAGGTGGTGATGGTGGAGAGATGGAAAAAAGGCCGCAAGGCGATGGATTCTTTCTTTGGCGGCGTGGGGTCTTTCCGTTGGGGCACGAATACCGGCCTATTGCTGTTGCCGATCGTGAGCCTGGTTGAACCTATTTTAGGGGTGGCCTTGGCGTTGACGCTGTTGATTCAAGGCTATGTCAACGTGAAAATCGGCGTTTTGGAAGCAAAAAGCCAAACTGATTTGGGCATTGCGGGCGTGATTGCGGCGATTTTGTGTATTAAAGGCGCCAGCTGGGCGTTTGCGGCTGGGGTGTTGATGTGTTTGCTGATTTACGGCAAGGACTTCTTTAAAGGCTCTGTCGACGCAACCTTCACCAAAGATCAGGCTGATCAGCCTCAGACCACGACTGAACAAACCCATCAAGAGCCTTAAGGGCCGAAGGAGGATGCATGACGCAATATCAAACTAAATTAGTGGGCACCAGCCATAATGGCTGGGGCGCGTTACAAGCTTTACCGAGCGAGGTAGCCAAGTTTCAGGCCCAGCGTGTGTTAATCGTGACCGATCCCTTTTTGGCACAATCAGGCTTGGCTGAGCAGATCAAGGCCCAGCTGCTGGATTGTGGCTGTGAGGTGTTCATCAATAGCGAAGTGGTGGCCGAACCGCCCCTAGCTGTGGGCGAGCGGCTAGTGGCCGAGACCAAGGCTTTAAACTGCGATTTGGTGATTGGTTTAGGCGGCGGCAGCGCCATTGATTTGGCTAAGCTGGTGGCGGTTTTGGCAACGCACGAGGGCTTGGTGGCTGATTATCTAAACCTCAGCGGCCATAAGCAATTGAGCAATAAGGGCCTGCCGACCATCATGATTCCGACCACGTCAGGTACGGGCTCTGAGGTCACCAATATTTCGGTATTGTCTTTGGCCAGCAGTAAAGACGTGATTGCCCATGATTATTTATTGGCGGACGTGGCGATTGTGGATCCAGCATTAACCGTAACGGTGCCGCCTAAGGTGACGGCGGCAACGGGGATTGATGCCTTGACGCATGCGGTGGAAGCCTATGTGTCGGTTAACGCCAATCCGATCACCGATGCTTTTGCCTTACAGGCAATTAGCTTGATCAGCGGTGCTTTACGCCAGGCCGTGAACCAGGGAACGGATCGGCAGGCGCGTAGCGACATGAGCTATGGGAGCTATTTGGCTGGGGTGGCGTTTTTTAATGCAGGGGTGTCTGGAGTGCATGCCTTGGCCTATCCTTTAGGCGGCCAGTTCCACATCAGCCATGGTGAATCGAATGCGGTATTGCTGCCGTTTGTGATGGACCATATTCGCTCTGCCTGCGCCGCTAGGCTACGGACGGTTTATCACGCCATGGGTTTTGAGGTGGCGGATTTGTCTGATGAAGAGGCTTCGCAGCGTTGCGTGGTGGCATTGCGTACCTTGGTGCGCGACGTTGGCATTGCCCAATCGCTACAGGCCTATGGGATTGAGGCAGATGCCATTGCCTCTTTGACTACAGATGCTTTAAAGCAAACGCGGCTATTGGCACGAAGCCCGATGCCGTTGGATGAGGCAGGCGTGACGGCGATTTACACCGCCGCTTGGCAGGGGGCTTAGGCCCGGTTTTAAGTTTAAGCGCGACGGCCTTGCTAGGATGATCTAGCAAGGCCGTTTTTATTTGGCCATTTTGTGTTGCAGCAGCACCTTGCCGCCCGACAAAATGTCGGTTTGAATGCTGATGCGGGCGGCTTGGGGGTCTTTATTCTTGATGGCCTGCAAGATGGGGTAGTGGTGATCAATCATTTCTCGGCCGCCTAGCAGATAAACCTGGGCGATCAAGGGCCCAATCTTGATCCACAGCTGGCGCAAAACGTCCATGAGAATCGGCATTTGGGCGATGCGGCACATTTCAAAGTGAAATTTTTGATTCAAGATAATGCAGGTTTGGCCCTGATTATTCATTAGTGCCTGTTCATTTTCTTCCAATATACCCTCTAAAATCGCAATATCTTGGTCGCTGGCCATCAGCGCAGCTTTGCCCGCGGCCATGCCTTCAAGCTCGAGGCGGATGCTGCGAATTTCTAAGTATTCGGCCAGGGTTAAGTCGATGACGCGGATGTCGCGGGGCGAATGGAGCACGAAGGCGCCTTCTTGCACCATGCGTAAAACGGCATCGCGCACGGGGGTCACGCTGGTGCCCATGGCTTGGGCCAATTCTCTTATTTTTAAGCGTTCGTTGGGCAGTAATTCGCCCATGATTAAGTTGTTGGCCAACTGGTTGTAAACGTAATCACCCTTATTGTCGAAGCGGTCAATATTGTCCACGATAAGCATATTTTATGCCTTTCAAAACGTTAAGATGCATCATGAAATTTTGACTAATTTAAATTTATATATAAATCAAATAGTTAAATATTTAGTATGTTTAATCTAAGGCCATTATATTGACTATGATGCATTATGGTCAATATACTGATTTTCAGGTTCAGACGCGATCGAGGCGCATCATGGACGTGCCGATCAGGTCAATCAATTCATAGGGTTAAACACAATGAGCATGAATGAACGGGTAAGCCATCAGAATCATAATACAGATGCAGGCTATGTTGAAGTGTTGACCATTGCGCCGCCAGACATAGAGTTAGTGGATGCTGTATCCGTGGCGCAAACAGCCTATGGCTATGTTGGTGCGGTTAAGCCCTTAGGCGGCGAGCGGGACAAAAATTATTTGGTTGAATCGCATGGCCGCCCGCCCATGGTATTGAAGTTCATCAATATTGCCGAAACGGCCGATGAAATAGACGTGCAAATTCAGGTGTTGAACTGGTTGGCGAAGCAGCCGCATCAGGTATGCATGCCACAGAACTTAGCCACGCTAGACGGTGAAGATCTGTTTTGGTTCGAAAAAAACAATCAAGTCATCCGCGTGCGCGCCTACACGTTTATTGAGGGTCAATCTATTTTGGGCTTGGCTGAACCACAGGCATTGTATGGGGCGTTTGGCGCCACTGCGGCGCAGATGGTCACGGCTCTAAAGGGTTTTGATCACCCGGCGTTGGAACGGGTGTTGCTGTGGGACATGATGCATTTAATGCAGCTGACCGAATGGCTGGCGCAAATTGATTTAGAGGATGCTTTGAAAATAGAAATAGCGGCTTTTTTCGAACATTTTGGCCGCAACGTGTGGCCGCAGCTTCAGGCTTTGCCGCAGCAGGTGATTCACGGCGATTTATCCAAGAGCAATACGGTGGCGTCTGCCGCCCAGCCTGACCAGATACACGGGGTATTGGATTTTGGCGATTTGTGCCGCGGGCCGCGGGTGGTGGAGTTGGCCATTGCAGCGTCTTATGCCATTGATGAATCGGATCAAGCCTTATTGGCCTTGCCCAAGGTAATGGCTGGCTATGAGTCTTTATTGCCGTTGACGGCGCAGGAGCGGGCATTGCTACCTGATCTCGTGAAGGCGCGCCTGGTGCAGCGGATGGTGATTTCCAAGTGGCGGGCGCAGAAGTTTCCCAACAACGAGCGCTACATTTTACGGGCGACCAATCAGGCGGTCGCCTTATTCAAGCAATTCATTCAATAGTTACACCCACACTACGAGGAGTTGACGGTGGTTACTGCGACGGATTTATTGGCAAGACGTAAAGTATTGGGGCCGGCCTATCGCCTGTTTTATCAGGAGCCGTTTTATCCGGTTCGGGGCGAGGACGTTTGGCTTTATGACGAGCGTGGTCAGCGGTTTTTGGATGCCTACAACAATGTGCCGGTGGTAGGGCATTGCAATGCCCGAGTGGTGGCGGCCATGGCCGAGCAGGCATCGGTGCTGTGCACCCACACGCGTTATCTACACCATTTAATTTTAGACTATGCGGACCGGCTGTTAAGCCGCTTTCCCGCTGAATTGGATCAGCTGATGCTGACCTGTACCGGCAGCGAGGCCAATGATTTGGCCATTCGCATTGCCGAGGCGGTGACGGGTGGGCGCGGCATCGTGGTCACCCACAATGCTTATCACGGCGTCAGCCACTTATTGGCGCAGATGTCGCCTTCTTTAGCGCCGATCTCATCTTTTGTGCGCACGGTGACGCCGCCTAGCAGCCAGGCGTCGGCGGACGAGGCAGAACGCTTTGGCCGCGAGGTGGCGGATGCGTTTGCCGACTTGGCGCAAGCGGGCATTCGGCCTTGCGCCTTGATCATCGACCCAGTATTGGCCAGTGACGGCATTGATCTTTGCGCACCCGATAGCTTGGCGCCAGCGGTGGCGGCCACGCATGCGGCAGGGGCCTTGGTGATCATCGATGAAGTGCAAACAGGCTTTGCTCGCCTAGGTTCGCAATGGTGGGGCTTTAATCAGGTTGGGGTTCGGCCAGACATTGTCACCATGGGTAAGCCTATGGGCAATGGCTATCCAATAGCCGGCGTGGTGGCCAGCGCAGATTTAGTGCAGCAGTTTGCCAATAAGGGGCGTTACTTTAATACCTTTGGCGGCAATCCTGTGGCTGTGGCCGCAGCGATGGCGGTGTTGGATGAGCTAGAAACGCGCCAACTGCCGGCTCAAGTAGATCGAGTGGGCGCAGAAATACGCCAGCAGTTCGAGCAGCGTTTGGCGCCTCTAGGGGTGAAGGCCATTCGTGGCGAGGGCCTGTATTGGGGCATTGAAATGGCCGCCGATGGGCGTGAGTCGGGGCAGGATAGGGCCATTCGGGTGGTGAATACGGTGCGGGCGGCCGGGGTGTTGTTAAACCACTGTGGGCCCAATGGCGATGTATTGAAAATTCGCCCACCGCTGACCTTTAATAGTGAGCATGCGGTGCTGTTAACCGATAGCCTGGTGCAGGCTTTGAATCAATGAGTCACAAACGAACAAAAAAACAGTGTTTTCGCAGTAGAACTTCAGAGAAGTAGACTTAAAAAAGCTAGAGGAAAAACTTATGCGCCTTGAGCGTTGAAAGGATACGAGCAATGAAAGCGACACATCTTTTTTTGATGATGGGCAGCCTGTTGGTGGCTGCGTGTAACAACGGTAGCGGTGGCGATGCGTCGACGTCTGGGCAGGCGAGTTCAGCCCCAAGCGGTGGTCGCGACCTCACTGTGGCGTCTTGGGGCGGTACTTATCAAGACGCTCAGCGGGAGATTTATTTCAAACCCTTTACCGCCGAAACAGGTCGGCGCATTTTGGATGAAAACTATGACGGTGGTTACGGCGTACTGCAGGCTAAGGTGCAGGGCGGTAACCCGAACTGGGACGTGGTGCAGGTTGAGTCTGAAGATTTGGCCCGTAGCTGCGACGATGGCCTGTTGGAAAAATTAGATTGGGACAAGCTGGGCGGCAAAGACAAATTCATCGACAGTGCGGTGAATGATTGTGGCGTTGGTTCTATCGTGTGGACGACGGCCATTGCCTATGACGCTGATCGTTTGAAACAAGCGCCGCAATCGTGGGCAGATTTTTGGGACGTGAACAAATTCCCGGGTAAGCGCTCGCTGCGCAAAACGCCTAAATACGCCTTAGAGTTTGCGCTGTTGGCCGATGGGGTGAATAAAGACGACATTTACACCACCTTAGCCACGGCCGCTGGCGTTGACCGCGCTTTTAAAAAGCTGGATGAGCTGAAGCCCCACATTGTGTGGTGGGAAGCTGGCGCCCAGCCGCTACAGCTATTGGTGTCTAAGGAAGTGGTCATGGCCACCGCTTACAATGGGCGGATTGCTGGCCTGAACCGCAGCGATGGCACCAACTTTAAAGTCGTGTGGCCAGGCAGTATTTATGCGGTCGACAGCTGGGCCATCTTAAAAGGGGCGGCCAATAAAGAAGCAGGTATGGATTTTATCGCCTTCGCCAGCAAGCCTGAGCATCAGGTGAAGCTACCTCAGTACGTGGCTTATGGTTTACCGAATAAAGAAGCCGCCGCACAAGTGCCGGCCGACTTAGCCGCTGATCTACCGACTACAGCAGCCAATATGAAGGACGCCATTCCCTTAAACATTGATTTTTGGATTGATCATTCCGAAGAACTGACTGAGCGCTTCAACGCTTGGTTGTCTAAATAAATCACTTTGATGTTGCCCATCTAGGCTGAAGAGCCTGGATGGGCCCATCAGCCGAATCAGCACTAAACAATAATAACGACTACGAGATACGAGGAGAACGTCATGCAAGAAGCATACATTCGATTTGACAAGGTGAGTAAGTTTTATGGGGATCAGTGCATTATTGAAGACCTCAGTTTAGACGTACATAAGGGTGAATTCATCAGCTTACTGGGCCCTTCTGGCTCGGGCAAGACCACAATTTTAATGCTGTTGGCGGGCTTTGAAGCGGTGTCGGCCGGTAGCGTGTTGCTCAACGGCCAAGTGTTAAACGACATTCCCGCCTATAAGCGTAATATTGGCGTGGTGTTTCAAAATTACGCCCTGTTTCCCCACATGAGTATCGCCGACAATATTGCGTTTCCCTTGCGGATGCGCGGTGTGGCTAAGAGCGTGATTCAAGAGAAGGTGCATAAGGTTTTAGACATGGTCAAGCTACTGGCCTTAAAAGACCGCAAACCGGCTCAGCTCTCCGGTGGACAACAGCAGCGTGTGGCCTTGGCGCGCGCCTTGGTGTTTGAGCCCGAAGTGGTGTTGATGGATGAGCCGTTAGGCGCGCTAGACAAACAGCTGCGCGAACAGATGCAGCTAGACATTCGCGAACTGCATCGACAGCTGGGTTTGACCATTGTGTTTGTCACCCATGATCAAGAAGAAGCCTTAACCATGTCTGACCGCATTGCGGTATTCAATAAGGGCCAGATTGAGCAGATTGCCACCCCACGCGAGATTTATGACTGTCCTCAAACTCAATTTGTGGCTGAATTCATCGGCGCCACCAATTTAATCCGCGGCGTGATTGATCGATTCGAACAAGGCCAATCGGTGGTCAGCATCGGTGGCGGTAAAAACATCGTGGTGCCGCAGCAAGAGGGGATGCAGGTCGGCCAAGAAGTGCTGCTGTCGGTGCGGCCAGAGCGCATCACTTTAGGCCATGAGGCCAATGGCGCCGACAATCATTTTCACGCCAAAGTGCGCGACAGCGTGTATTTGGGCAACCATCTACGGGTGCAGCTAGCCGCCGAAGACCTAGGCTTGATCGTTAAATCCAACCGAAGCTCGGTGGAATGGGCGGTGAATACGCCGGTGGTGGCCAGCTTTGCGTCAAAAGACTGTTGGGTGGTGCGCTGATGAACCTATTTAAAACTAAAAAAGGCAAAGCCTACGCCTTGATCGCGCCCTTGTTTTTGTTTTTATTGGTGTTTTTTCTGTGGCCGCTGTTGGCCATGATGAAGCAATCGGTGTCGGATGACGCCGTGGCCAAAGTCATGGACCGCACTGCGGTGGCGATACCGGATTGGGACGGGCAGTCGGTGCCGAGCGTGGCGGTGCAGCAGGCGGTGATGGCCGACATTCAAGCCACCGATGACGAACAGGCATTGGGTGATATGGTGCGCAAGCTCAATAGTGAGCAGGCGGGTTTTCGAACCCTCATGACCAAAACCATTACCGCGGTAAAGAGCCAGAGTGCGCCGACGGGCCGCTTAACCGACATTGATGCGCGTTGGGCCGAGCTGCCTTATTGGCAGGCCATTAATAAGCTGATGGCGCCGCTGACCGCCCGCTATTTATTGGCGGCGGTGGATTTAGGCCAAAACCAGCAAGGCCAGATTGAGGCGTTGCCGGCGAGTCAGTCGGCCAACCGCGACATTTTGCTGCGTACCTTCAGCATTGCCGCCATGGTGACGGTGTTTTGCGTGTTGATCGGCTACCCTTATGCGCTGCTGTTGGCGTCTGCAAGCGGTTGGTGGCGTAACCTATTGTTTATGGCGGTGCTGCTGCCGCTGTGGACGTCGCTATTGGTGCGCACCGCGGCTTGGTTTATTTTATTGCAAAATAGGGGCTTGATTAACGATGCTTTGATTGGTCTGGGCCTAATTGACCAGCCGCTGGCCTTAATCTTTAACCGTGTAGGGGTGGTGATCGCCATGACCCACGTGTTGTTACCGTTTATGGTGTTGCCGATCTACAGCGTATTAAAGACCATTCCGCCCAATCTCATGCCGGCTGCTTCATCGTTAGGCGCGGCGCCGTGGCGTGCGTTTGTCACCATTTTATTGCCCTTAAGCTATCGCGGCATTTTATCGGGCATGCTGCTGGTGTTCATGACGGCCATTGGCTACTACATTACCCCAGCCTTAATCGGTGGGCCGGGCGATCAGATGATCAGCTCCATCATTGCCTACTACGCCACTGGCGCAGCGAACTGGGGCATGGCGGGCGCCTTGGGCATCATTTTGCTGGTGACGTGTTTGATTCTGTTTAGTATCTATAGCCACATGACGGCAGAAAAGCGGGAGGCCCACTAATGTTAGGGAAAATCGTCAAAATCATGTTTGGGGCGGCGGCCGTGGCCTTTTTACTCGGCCCTTTGGTGGCCATCTTGCCACTGGGCTTTACGTCGAGCAGTTTTTTGACCTATCCGATGCCTGGGTGGTCGATGAAGTGGCTGCAAGAGCTGTTCGTGGCGGATTCATGGCGCCGTTCCATCATCAATAGCTTAATCATCAGCGGCGGCACCACGCTGTTGGCCACGACATTGGGCACGATGGCGGCCTTGGGCCTGCGCCATAAGGGCATCATGCTGGCGGCGCCGATTCGGACGCTGTTTATTCTGCCTATGGTGGTGCCGGCCGTGGTTTTGGGCGTGGGCATGCAGCTGTTATTTACCCGCTTAGGCATCGCCAATACCTATATGGGGGTGATTGTGGCCCACACCATTGTGGCGATTCCGCTGGTGTTGATCAGCGTCAGTGGCTCATTGGCAGGGATTGATGGGCGCCTTGAGCTGGCGGCGGAAAGCCTAGGAGCGGCGCCTTTTACCGTGTTTCGCACCGTGACCTTACCCTTGGCGATGCCGGGGGTGGCGTCGGGCGCGGTATTGGCTTTCGCCACCTCGCTGGATGAAGTGGTGTTGACCTTATTTGTGGCCGGACCGAATCAACGGACTTTGGCGCGGCAAATGTTCTCAACCATTCGTGAGAACATCAGCCCGACGATCGCCTCGGCGGCCTTCTTATTCATTGTGGCCACCATTGTGATCGGCATGGCGACGGTGGTGTTTAAAAAACGGGTGAAAAAACTCAGCGCGGCGGCCTAGGGCCGCAGCCAAGGAAAAGAGGTGAGGCAATGAAAACCAAGTGTTTATTGTTAACCGGCGCGAGCCGCGGCATCGGCCACGCCACGGTTAAGGCGTTTGAGCAGGCTGGGTGGCGGGTTTTGACTATTTCACGCCAGCCGTTTGCCGAAAACTGCCGCTGGGCCCAAGGTAAAGAAAACCACATTCAGGCTGATTTAGAAGACTTAGCCCGCATTGAAGACATTGCGGCCTTGGTGCGCAGTAAGCTGCCCGATGGTGAGCTGGCGGCCTTGGTGAACAACGCCGGCATTTCGCCTAAAAATGCCGCCGGCGATAAGCTCGACGTGCAGGGCACGGATGCCGAAACCTGGACGCGGGTATTGAATGTGAATCTGGTGTCGACGGCGCTGCTGGTGCGGGCTTTGCTGCCCGAGTTAATCAAGGCGAAGGGGGCGGTGGTGAACGTGACGTCGATTGTGGGGTCGCGCGTGCATCCGTTTGCCGGCGTGGCCTATGCGGCTTCAAAGGCTGGTTTAGCGGCGCTGACGCGAGAAATGGCGTTTGAGTTTGGGGGCATGGGCGTGCGGGTCAATGCCATTGCCCCTGGCGAAATCAGCACCAATATTTTATCGCCGGGCACCGATGCCTTGGTGGCCAGTGAGGTGCCGATGCGGCGCTTAGGCACGCCGTCTGAAGTAGCGCAAACGATTGTGTTTCTGTGTTCGGAGGCGTCGTCATACATCAATGGCGCTGAGATCCACATCAACGGCGGCCAGCATGTGTGATGCTTGGCAACCTAAGGAAAGGAGTGGCTGTGAGCTTAAGCTATGAACAACAGGTCAGTGCGGCTGAATGGCAGGCGCGCTGTGATTTAGCGGCGCTGTATCGGCTGATGGCCTATTACCGCATGACCGACCTCATCGACACCCACATCAGCCTCAGGGTGCCGGGCGAGCCCCATCATTTTTTGATCAACCATTATGGGGTGACCTTTAATCAAATGAAGGCTTCTGATCTGGTTAAAATCGACGAAGAAGGGCGGATCGTGTCGGATTTGGATCGCCATAAAACGGTCAATCCTGCCGGTTTTGTGATCCATTCGGCGATTCATGCGGCCCGCGCCGACGTGCATTGCGTGGTGCACACGCATACCGCTGATGGCATTGCGGTGTCGACCCAAGCGCAGGGGCTGCTGCCGATTAGTCAACATGCGCTGAAGTTTTACGGCAAGCTGTCGTATCATCCGTATGAAGGCATTGCGCTGTGCACCGATGAGCGGGTGCGCTTAGTGCAAGACCTAGGCGATAATCAGGCCATGATTTTAGCCAACCACGGGCTGTTGGCGGTAGGCGGAACGGTATACGAAGCGTTTAATCAAATCTACTTTTTAGAAGCCGCTTGCCAAATCCAGAATAAGGCGTTAGCAGGAGGGCAGGCGCTGATTTATCCGAGCGAGGCAGTGTGTCTTAAAACCGCCCAGCAGCATTTGAGCGACTATGAGGTGTATGTGCGCCAGTGCTGGGATGCGGCGGTGTCGTTATTGAATCAGGCGGCGGACTATTGTCGCTAGCCTTAAGCTTTTGGCTTAGCCATCGCCACCGCTTGCGGTGGCTTTTTTTCGTGGCAGTCGCGTCATGTGATTGATCTGGTGGTGAAAATGGCTGAATGTGGTCAGTTTGGTCTCAATGATGGCGTCGGCGGTTGCGTTGGGTCAGGTGGATGAATATAGGCGCTGACATTGATTGACAATCGGGGTGGGGTGCATCACTATGAATATTCCAATCAATTGATTTCAATGGGAGAATGCAATCGTGAGCGATTTAAATGCAGTCTTGGCAAGAAATACGGCACATGCGCCAACAGATCTTGGCCTCCAGTCACAAACGGTGGCCTTTTCTCATTACAATCACCTATCCGCCCAGCTGCCGATTGACCCTCAATCGGGTCAGTTGGTGGCGGGCGGTATTAAAGCGCAGGCGGCGCAATGTTTACACAATATTAAAGCCATTGTTGAGGGTATTGATCATGTGATGAGCGATGTGGTTCGGCTGACCATATTTGTGACCAATATCAAAGATCTAGACCTTGTTGATGAGGTGTATCAAACGTTTTTTTCCAGCTATGTGCCGACGCGCACCACCGTAGCGGTGGATGCCTTGCCTATGGGCGCTTTGGTGCAAATTGAGGCGCTGTTGTCCAATGGTGAGGGCACGATTCCGAATGCGCCCCAGGCGGGTGACTTAATTAAGCTTGGGAACAACACTGCCCATGCGCCTCTTTGTAGGCTGTCGACGCAGGCGGTGGCGTTTTCACATTACAATCATCTGACGGCGCAGCTGCCGATCGACCCTAAGTCTGGACGGGTGATTGCTGGCGACGTGAACACGCAAACGGCTCAGTGTTTAAAGAATATTAAAGCGATTCTGGAAAGCCTAGACGTGCCTTTTGACGACATCGTCAAAACCAGTGTGTTTCTTAAAGACCTCGCTGACCTTGACGCTGTGAATGAGGCATACCGCACGTTTTTTCCTGACTCTGCGATTGCCCGAGCCGTGGCCTATGTGCCGGCGCGTACCGTGATTGCGGCGGCGGACTTGCCCATGGGCGCCTTGGTGCAGATTGAGGCGATCGTGTCGCATGGCGACGGTACGCCACCACAGGCGGTAGAAGACCGACACGGGCTGATCATCGAGGCGCACAATACGCCTAAAGCGCCGATCAATGCGCTGGCCACGCAAACGGTGGTGTTCTCCCACTACAATCATGTGTCGGCCCAGCTGCCGATTGATCCTCAATCAGGCCGCTTAGTCGAAGGCGGGATAAAGGCGCAGACAGAGCAGTGCTTAAACAACATCAAGGCCATTGTAGAAAGCATCGGTCATGCCATGAGCGACGTGGTTAAAGTCAATCTGTATGTGAAAAACCTAGCCGATATGGATGCGGTGAACGCGGTGTATCAAGGTTTTTTCCCCGGCGGTATCCCAGCGCGGCGGGTGGTGGGCGTGGGCGCCATGCTTCATGATGCCTTGATTCAAATAGAAGTGGTGGTGTCGAATGCGGAAGGCACGCCGCCAACCGCGTGAAGAAGCCCCTTAAGCGCTGATCAAGCTAACCCCATTTGGTGAGAACGAAATGGGGTTTTTGCTTATGGGGCTCGGGTGTGGTGTAGACGCTTCAGCATCGTTCACCCAGTCAGACACGCTGCCATAAACCCTGTGCCTAGCAGGTGGTCGCACGCAACTGAGCATGGCTGGTTTCGTTTTACGGCTTCATTTTGTGGGGGTTTTCGGGGCGGATAGCCGATATTTATTTGGCACTGGGCCATTTATTTTGGTTATTTCTTTAAGATCAAAGGGTAACCACCCTTTATTTAAGGGCATTTAGCCTAGGTTTGGTTGAAAATGAGCCATTTATTTGCCTCAAAACTTGAACATTGGTTTAAGCCTGTGTTAGTTTAAAAAGCATAAATGATTTATGCCAATCTCTATGTAGGTGTTTTGTTTCATTTTATTAAAACCCTTACATGTCTCATCTGCTGCCGTTGCAGCGTTTCGTTTTCTGGATCAAAGTATCGTGTGGTTCAATGATTGCCTGAGGGGTTAATCAAATAAGCAAAAGGATTGGTCTTTTTTCAACATTACAAGGATGGTTATGCGTAAGAAGAAAAAAGCAGTACCGATGCACATCAATGATATTACCATCATTGAAAATCAAAAATTAAAGAAGGCCATTACCGCCGCTGCACTGGGTAATGCCATGGAGTGGTTCGACTTTGGGGTGTATGGCTTCTTAGCCTACGTCTTGGGTAAGGTGTTTTTCCCAGACGCCAGCCCCAGCGTCCAACTGGTGGCGTCATTGGCCACGTTTTCGGTGCCGTTTTTGGTCCGGCCTTTGGGCGGGGTGGTGTTTGGGATCTTGGGCGATAGGCTCGGGCGGCAGAAGGTTTTGGCCGTCACCATCATCATCATGTCGGTCAGTACCTTCGCGATTGGCTTGATCCCTTCTTATGCCAGTATTGGCATCTGGGCGCCGATATTGCTGTTAATCGCCAAGCTGGCGCAGGGCTTTTCGGTGGGGGGCGAGTACACGGGCGCGGCAGTGTTTGTGGCCGAATACGCGCCGGACAATCGACGCGGCTTCTTGGGTAGCTGGTTGGATTTTGGTTCGATCGCCGGTTTTGTGCTTGGCGCCGGTGTGGTGGTGTTGATTTCTGCCATCGTGGGCGAGCAAGATTTTGAAGCCTGGGGTTGGCGCATCCCGTTCTTTATTGCCGGGCCTTTGGGCTTGATTGGCCTGTATTTACGCCATGCGCTGGAAGAAACGCCGGCGTTCCAGCAACACGTTGATCAACTCACTGAAGACGACAAACGCAATATTAAAGCGCCAGCGAAAATTTCGTTTAAAGAGGTGGTGCGCAATAACTGGCAAGGCTTATTGGTGTGCGTGGGCTTGGTGATCGCCACCAACGTGACGTATTACATGCTGTTAACCTATATGCCCAGCTATCTGTCGCATAACCTGCATTATTCTGCTGATCATGGCGTGTTGATCATCATCGCGATCATGTGTGGCATGCTGTTTGTGCAGCCGATTATTGGCCTGTTGAGCGACCGCTTTGGCCGTAAGCCCTTTGTGATTGGCGGCAGCTTGGGCCTGTTACTGCTGTCGATTCCGTGCTTTTATCTGATTAACAGCGGTTCAGTAGGCTTGATTTTCTTGGGCTTATTGCTGTTGGCGGTGATGCTGAACTGTTTTACGGGTGTGGTGGCGTCGATTTTGCCGGCCATTTTCCCGACGGCGATTCGCTACAGCGCCATGGCCATTGCGTTTAATATTTCGGTCTTGGTGGCGGGCTTTACGCCGACGGCGATCGCTTGGCTGGTGGAAGCAACGCAAAACCTCTACATGCCGGCCTATTATTTAATGGTGGTGGCGGTGATTGGCTTGATTACGGGCCTACGCATGACTGAAACCGCCAATAAACCCCTAAAAGGGGCCACACCGGCGGCGTCGAGTAAGGAAGAAGCGCGCGAGATTTTACAGGCGCATTACGACCACATCGAAGGCCGAATCGAAAACATCGATGAGGAGATTGAGCGCTTGCAGAAAAAACGGGCCACTTTGGTGGATCAGCATCCAGAGATCAACCATTAAACTAGGTTAAGTGGTTCAGTGAAAAAAAACGGCACGCGATCAAGCGTGCCGTTTTGTGTGTGCGGGCTAGGATTAAGCGGCGATGGCGGCGGCGATTTGTTCGCCTAAGGCCTTGATGGCGTCTAGATCGCCCACTTCTTTGGCATGTAGGTTCATGCTTTCGCCTTCATAGCGGGGAATTAAATGATAATGGACGTGGTCGACGGTTTGGCCGGCTACAGCACCATTAAATTGGCACATGGTTAAGCCTTGGGCACCGGTGACGGCCATCAACGCCGGGGCGATTTTTTTGGCGGTGGCGATGCAGGCTTGGGCGCCTTCGGTCGACAGTTCAAACAGGGTCACGGCAGGCTCTTTGGTAAGGATGAGCGTGTGGCCTGTGGATTGCGGCATGATGTCCATGAGCACATAAGTGTGTTCGTCTTCATAGACTTTAAAAGAGGGGGCTTCGCCGCGGATGATTTTGGCGAAAATATTATTGCTGTCGTAGCTCATGATGGTCTCCTTGGGAAGCATCTATGGTCTCATCAAATCGTGGCTGAGACAATCCTATTGCGGTCAGAATACGGCTGGCGTATTGGTTTGGCTTGGCTTAAGATAAAGCTTGGTTAAATAGGAGGATGGCAATGGGGACGGTACAAGTGTGCTTGGGTGACATAACTCAGATGAAGGTAGACGCAATCGTGAACGCGGCCAATACGTCTTTATTGGGCGGTGGCGGTGTTGATGGCGCGATTCACCGCGCTGGCGGGCCAGCGATTTTGGCCGAGTGCCATGCGATTCGCGCCAAACAGGGCGGCTGTGCCGTGGGCGAGGCGGTGATCACTACGGCCGGGCTGTTGCCGGCGCATCATGTGATTCACACGGTGGGGCCTGTATGGCAGGGCGGTCAGCAACAGGAGGCGGCCTTATTGCGCCAAGCCTACGACAATTGCTTTGCCGTGGCGGCAGCGCATGGTTTAAAGTCGTTGGCGTTTCCCAATATCAGCACCGGCGTGTATCGCTTTCCTAAGCCTGAAGCCGCGCTCATTGCGTGGGCGGCGATGACGGAAAACCTGCGTCGTTATCCTGAGATTGAGACGGTTTGGGCGGTGTGCTTTGATGAAGAAAATTGGGCGCTGTACGAGGCGCTGGCGGCAAGGCCTTTGCCGTCCTAAACAAAAAACCACCCTAGGGTGGTTTTTTTATGGGTCATGGTTGGCCTAGAGTAGCTCGAGGGCGACCGCCGCTTGAACCAGATCGGCCAAAGAGGGCGAGGCCATTTTGGCGATCATATTGGCGCGGTGACCTTCAACGGTTTTACGGTTGACGCCTAGGGCGTCGGCGGTTTCCTGATTGGACAGGCCGCGCACCACGTGTTGGAACACTTCTTTTTCACGCTTGGTCAAGGTGTTATAGCGGGCTTTTAAGGCCTGTTTTTCGTGCACGCTGGCTTTGTGCGCTTTGTCTTGAGTTAAGGCCATCTGAACGTGGTCGATCAACACTTGGTCGTCGAAGGGTTTTTCTAAAAAGGTCAGCGCGCCTTGCTGTAAGGCGGTGACGGCGGTGTCGATGCTGCCGTGAGCAGAAATCATGATCAGCGGCAGGTCGATGTGGTATTTGGCCAGATTTTTTTGCGCGTTGATGCCGCTTAAGCCCGGCATGCGTAAATCCATGATGATGCAGCCTTCGGCGTCGCTTGGGCATTGCTCCAGAAAATCTTGGGCATTGTCAAAGCACACGACGTCTAAATGGACGGAATTAAGCAACCATTTAAGCGAATCGCGCACATCTACATCATCGTCGATGATGTACACGCGTTGCGGGGTGTCTGCTGGATTCATGAGTGGCCTTTGCGAAAAAACGGTCGAACGGCGTATTTTAACATAAGCGCTTTGGCCTGGCTGCGAGATTTGCCGCTAAGCTGTGGCGCGCTGGGTTTAAATGCTGGTCATTAAAGTAAAGTAAAAGCTGGTGCCGCCTTCGGGGTTGTTTTGCGCCCACAGTTCGCCCCCCAATGCCTCGATCAGCGAGCGGCTGATGGCCAAGCCTATGCCCAGACCTGAGGATTTAGTGGTGAAAAAGCGCTCAAACACTTTGTCGGCTTCAGCCGGTAGGCCCATGCCAAAATCTTTAACCTGTACCTGAAGGTGGGCGGTATCGTATTGACTGACGGTGATTTGGATGACTTTATCGCGACCGTCTGGGCAGTCGGCGTAGGCTTCGATGGCGTTGACCATCAGATTAAGCAACACTTGTTCGACCTGAATGCGGTCGGTTTCGACTAGGGGGATGTCGGCCGGTACCGTGGTTTCAAAGCGCACGTGCTGGCGTTTGGCCTTGGGATGGCAAAATTCGACTAAATCTTCGATGACGTCGCCGAGGCCGAACAGCTCTTTTTTAAATGGTTCGCGTTGGCGGGTGAAGTCCATCATGCGGTGAATTATTTCGCCAGCGCGCAGCGCCGTAGCGGTGGTTTTTTTGATTGGATATTCCACATCGGCCCAAGCAATATTGGCCTCTTGGCCAAAACGCCGTTCGATGCCCCGCAGATAATTGACGATGGCGGTGAGCGGCTGATTCAGCTCATGCGCTAGGCTCGATGCGAGTTCGCCCATGGCCACCATACGGCCGGCGTGGTTGATCTCAGTTTGGTATTGAGTCAGCTTGGCCTCGGCGGCACGGGCCTCGGTTAAGTCGTGGGCAACGAGGGAAAAATAGTCCAGCTCGGCCGTCATCGACATATGCGCCAAAACCTCTATAGAAACGGGGATGGCCACGCTTGAATTCAGCTGGCGCATCGAGAGTTCGCCGCGCCAGCTGCCGTGTAGACTGGCTTTAACTAGGGCGTGTTGCAGTAGCTGCTGATAGTCGGCCTCGGGGAATAATTCACTCAGTTCGAGGTTTTCTGGCTGCTTGTGGTGGAGCGATAAGGTGTTGCGGGCGGCTTCGTTGATGTATTTAACCCGATGCTGCAAAGATGCAAAAATCACCATGTCGCTGGTGCTTTCCATGACTTGAACCAGTCGGCGGTTGGTCTGGTCGGCCAAAATACGGTGGCTGATGTCGCGTGACACCACCAGGATTTCTTTGATTTCGCCGCTGTGCTTGTCGCGAATGGTGCGGCTGGTGCTTTCTAGCCAAATGTATTCGCCGCTTTTACTGCGAAATCGATAGGTATGGGTATACAGGCCGCGGCTGTAGTTGACGTTGCGGGTGCGGCGTTTAAAGTTTTCGACGTCGTCAGGATGATATAAATCGTAGGCAGATACGCCGATGATTTCCTCCACGCTGTAGCCCAATAAGTGGGTGATGGCCGGAGAGGCGTAAATAAAGCAGCCACGGTCAGGCGTGTGGCGAGAAATCATGTCGGTCGATTGTTCGGCCATTTCTGCCAGCATGCGGTTGCGCTCGGTTTCGTCGGCTAAGGCCGTCAGTTTGGTCTGCTGTGCCATGCTCAACATGTTCAAAGAACTGAGTTGTCGGAACGGGAGAGTATACATGATCTGCCTGCTTTTCAATACGGTGGCCAAAGCGCTCAAAAGGACGGCGCCCATCATGAAGATGGGCGCCGCTGGGTTTAACGTAACAGCAGTTTGCTGAACAGCTTAAACTGAGGGTGGCTGGAGTCGCGCACCCACTCAAAGCCCAGCATTTCAGCCGTGATGATGTGGATGCCGGCAGCGCGCATGCGTTGACAGGCCAGCTCGGTTTCTAGAGGGTTACGTGCCGAGATGGCATCGGCCACCACGTAGACGGTTTTACCCTGTGCTAAGAAGCCAAAGGCGGTTTGAATGATGCAGGCTTGGGCTTCCATGCCGCATAAAATCACGCTGTTTTTAGCGGTTTTGGCCAAGCGGTCGCAAAATTCAGTGGATTCGGCGCAGGAAAACACGGTTTTGCCGACGAAGGCGTCTTGACCTAATAGCTCAACCAAGGGCTCTGCGCTGTGGCCTAGGCCTTGTGGGTATTGCTCTGAGCCTAAAACAGGTACATCTAGGGCCTGGGCTAGGGTGATCAATGCCTGGCATTTTTGCACCAAGGCTTCGCTTTGGTGAATGCCGCCCAATAGTCGGCCTTGCACGTCGATGACCAATAAGGCGCTGTCTTGTACGTTGACTAACATAGTCTCTCCTTAATCAATAAAGCCTTAAGCTTCTTTCGGACGACGATCCACCATATTGGTGGCCACGCCGGTGGCGACCACTTGGCCTTTGACCGTGCACACGGTTTCTAATTTCACGCGACGACGTTCGGTGTCGATCTCAATCACGGTGGCGGTGGCGGTGACGGTGTCGCCAATGTGTACCGGAGCCTTAAAGCTTAGCTGTTGATCCACATAGATGGCGCCAGGGCCAGGCAGGCGTGTGCCTAAAACGGCAGAAATCAAGCCAGCGCTGAACATGCCGTGCACGATGCGTTGACCAAAGCGAGTGGTCTCGGCGTATTCGGCGTTGATGTGAACAGGATTGTCGTCACCGGTGACGCCGGCAAACAACACCACGTCCGCGTCGGTAATGGTTTTGGCGTAGGCAGCGCTCATGCCAACTGTTAAGTCTTCTAAATAGTAACCATGTAGATTTGTCATATAGGCTTTCTTAGTCGTTGTTGTTCGGGTTAGTGAGTGTCACTGTAAGGGTATTCCAACATAAAAGCAAGTATTAATACTTGATTTATATTTTTGACTCTGTTAGCCTGAAATCATGTTCGGTCGACAGATCGAAGCGCCAAAGAATCACCCACAGGGAGAACTCAAAATGAGCAATACGTCGATTAGCCTATTTGATAAAGCGTTAAAGAGCTGGCTGCCTAAGAGCTGGCGAGGCCAGGAGGGTGCGGCGGTGCTGAGCGCCTCTTCAACGCTGTCGCCTAATCTTGACGGTAAAGACATTGAGACCCTGCGCCAGTGGATCGACAGCTGTTTGGCTAAAGATGGCTGCCAGGTGACGGCACGCTCTCGTGCGGCCACCTTGGGCACGCATTTCTTACATTTGAGCGACGTCGGTCGACTGCGTTTTTTACGCCTTTTGGCCCAAAACGACTATGGCGTGGAAGAAGATAAGGTTCAGGCCGCCATCACCGCATGGCAAAACTGTAGCGTGGGCGGGGCCTGTGCCGAGCCCGAAAGCAGAGTGGCCGCAGAAGAAGCCTTGCGCCAAGCTCTAGAGCCGCGTCGGATTAAGCTGTTGAAACAGTTTAACGGGCTCCAGTCTGGGGGAAAGTTTTTAGTTGACCTGCGCGCAGAAGT
>JAGNTR010000143.1 GCA_017987415.1 Neisseriaceae bacterium | reverse complement strand
AGTCCACAAGGACAGGGGTGTTGAGGCTCGATTAGGGTCATGGATTAACTCGCATACAGGAAAATACAAATATAGTGGGCTAGGCTACCGGCTAAGACAAACAGATGCCAAATGCCGTGGCCGTGTTTGATCTTTTCATCATTCACAAACCAGTACACGCCAATGCTGTAGGCGAGGCCGCCCAAGACCAGCCAGAATAGGCCCCAGAAGGGCATGGCCGCAATCAGCGGTTTGATCGCAATCAGCACAATCCAGCCCATCAATACGTAGATGATCAAAGACAGCAGACGGGTTTGGCTTTTGCGAAAGATGGTTACGTCCTGGATGATGCCGATGACGCAAAGCCCCCAGACGAGGCCAAAAAGCGTCCAGCCCCAAGGGCCATTTAACGTGACCAAGGCGAAGGGCGTGTAGCTACCGGCAATGAGTAAATAAATTGAACAGTGGTCAAATTTTTGCAGCACTTGCTTGGCTTTGACGCTGCGAATGCTGTGATACAGCGTTGAGAAGCCGTACAGAATAACTAAGGTGCTGCCGTAGATGCTGCTGCTGACGATGCGCCAAGCATCGCCGTAGAGGCTGGATTTGACTACCAGGATGACGAGGCCAGCAATGGCCAGAACGGTGCCAATTAAATGGCTATAAGCATTAAAGCGTTCACTTGCATACATAGAGGGTGTTTTCGCCTTTCAACCATATCGGTATAGAGTCTTTACTATAGAACTTCTGATCCGATTTATCTAGTAAAGTTGCTCGCTTTTATCGGCTTAAGTTAAAAATGTTTTCGACGAAATGTCGTCTTTTGGCAAAAAAGAGACAAATTGTACGAAAAAGTTAGTCCAGATGATTTAATTTTAAGCGATTTGCACATTTATTTTAAATAAAATTGGACAATATGGACGAGTGGGCGAAATTCAGGCTTGCAAATGTCCGCTGATGCGTATACTGGACAACATTAGATTCAGAAGTCACCCCAAAGCAGTTGCATGGCTGAAACGGCGCACATCGCGGCGGTTTCGGTACGCAAAACCCGAGGACCTAAGGTAATGGGTTGAAAACCCAGCGCAAAAGCCGCGTCTTCCTCGGCTTCGGTGAGGCCGCCTTCGGGCCCTGCCAGTAGGTAAAATGTTGTGGTTGTGGGCTGAATTGCTTTTAATCCTTGATTTTTAGCGATACTTAAAATAAATTTCAGGGCGTCGCGTTCAAAGGGATGCTGACCCAGTTCCTTAAAAGGGATGATGGGCATAACCGTAGGCACTGTGGTACGACCACATTGTTCACAGGCAGAGATCACAATTTCCTGCCAGCGCTCCACCCGCTTTTGCGCACGATCGCCCTGAAGGCGCACCACCGACCGTTCACTGATGACCGGTAAGAAGTGTTTGACCCCGAGTTCAACGCATTTTTGCAAGGTGAAATCCATGCGGTCGCCGCTAGAGATGGCCTGAATCAGGGTAATCTCTAAAGGTGATTCGTTATGAGTGGCCAGCTTCGTGTCGATGTGCACCGAGGCGTTTTTTTTGTCTAAGTGGGTTAATGTGCCCGCATAGGCATGGCCATCACCGTTAAACAGCTCAAGTGTGTCACCCACCTGTAGGCGACGCACCTGAATATGGCGCACCACGGCATCGGGTAGGGGGTAAGTATGTGCGACTTCGATGGGAAACAAGCAATAAAAACGGGGCATAATGTTCTACTTAAGACGAATGGTGTCTTATTATAATCAATTTTGTGCTTAATTAATTAGTTTGAAGGAAGACCTGTGGTCTTTGGAGTCAGTAAGTATGGTTAAAAATACAATGGTGATTGGCTTTATGCTATTCGCCCTATTCTTTGGTGCGGGCAACTTGATTTTCCCGCCTAGCCTAGGTTGGGCCAGCGGCAACGATTTTAGCTGGGCTATTTTGGGGTTCGTGATCACCGGTGTGGGTCTGCCGCTCTTGGGCTTAATTGCCGGTGCCTTTAACGAAGGCGGCATTCAGGGCGAGGCCAGTAAGGTTCACCCTTTGTTTGGTTTGATCTTGGTCATCGTGGTCTATCTGACCATCGGCCCCTTGTTTGCCATTCCGCGTACCGCCACTGTGGCGTTTGAAATGGGCTTAGTGCCTTTTATTGGCCACCCAGACACCAATTATCTACCGCTTGCGGCCGCGATTTACTTCGCCGTGGTGCTGTACCTGAGCATTAACCCTTCTAAAATGGTAGACCGTATTGGTCAAGTATTGACCCCCATGCTGTTGATCTCGATCTTTGCATTGGCCGTGCGCGCCTTTATGGTCTTGGGCCCTGGCGCGACGGAGCCTCAGGCGAGCTTTAATGCCGAAGCACCGTTTTTCCACGGTTTTGTCGAAGGCTATCAAACCATGGACACCATCGCCGCCGTTGCGTTTGCGATGATTGCCATGAGTGCGGTGAAAGCCACCGGCGTCACCCGCGAAACGGGCTTGTTTAAATACACCGTGATGGCCAGCTTGGTCGCCGGTGCTGGCTTGGCCTTGGTGTACATGTCTTTGGGCTGGGTGGGTAATCACTTTGCTTTGACCACCGAACAGGCTGCGGCAGTGCCCGGTAACTTAGGGGCTTACATCTTGACTGAAGTAGCAACCCTGACCTATGGCTCGTTTGGCCGCTATCTGTTGAGCATCATCGTGACCCTAGCCTGTTTGACCACCGCTACCGGCTTGGTCGTGGCCGTGAGTGCGTTTTTCCAATCAATTTATCCCAAGATCGGCTACAAGACTTACGCCGTGCTTTTTACAGTGGTAAGCTTTGGGATCGCCACCATGGGTTTGAATCAGGTGATTAGCCTGTCTATCCCTGTCTTGATGGTGGTTTACCCCATTATTATTGTGTTGATTGCCTTGGTGTACTTGAATCTAGTCGTGCCCGTGAGCCGCTTGGCCATGCAAATGGCGGTGTACACCACTGTGGTGGTTAGCTTGCTGTCTGTCTTTGCCAAGGGTACTATTGAATTTTTACCGTTCCGCGACATTTCTATGGAATGGTTGCTGCCAGCAGGCATTGCTTTAGTATTGGGTTGGCTAATCAATATGGCTCGTGGAGCCAAAGGATGAGTGAGTGTTAGATCAGCTGATTAATTTAGTCAGAGAAGTTGCACAAACCGAGGTGATGCCTCGGTTTTTGCGCGTCGGTAGGGGGAAGAAAGAAGATGGTTCTTTATTCACCGAAGCCGACATTGCTTCGCAAACCGCCTTTGCCGAGCGTCTAGGGGGCATTGTGGCTTGCCCTGTGTTGGGTGAGGAAATGACTGAAGCGCAGCAGCATGACTTGTGGCAGCAGCATGAGGCGGGGGTGTGGGTCGTGGATCCGATCGATGGCACCACCAACTTCCTCAATGGGCTGCCGCATTTTGCCCTTTCTGTGGCCTATGTCAAAGGCGGCAAAAGCCACCTTGGCGTGGTCTACAATCCTGCCACTCAAGAAATGTTTTACGCCAAACGCGATGGCGGCGCCTTTATGAATGGCGTGGCCCTACCGCTGAAGCACACCGTTAATCCCCTCAGTGAAGCGATTGCTGGGGTGGAGGTCAAATATCTGCGTTCTGGTAAATTAGCCAGCCGCATTCAAAACTTATCGCCTTGTGGCAGTCAACGCAGTATGGGCAGCAGCGCCTTAGATTGGTGCTATTTGGCCTCTGGCCGCTACGATGTGTACGTACACGGCGGCCAAAAACTGTGGGATTACGCCGCAGGCGCCTTGATTTTAGAAGAAGCCGGCGGCCTCTTGGCCACGCTAGAAGGGGATGCCTTCTGGAGCGGCGAAAATGTCTGGAACCGTTCCGCCATTGCTGCTTTACAGCCTGAGTTGTTTAAGCCGTGGTTGCGCTGGATTCGACAAAATCAATAGCCTCAATTATCATATTATATTCCCTCGTTATTGATGCGGTTATTAAAGCCTATGTATCCCTTGTGTTTGAAGACATGGTTGATTGCGTTCTTGTTTAGTGGTTTAACTGCCTGTGATTATGTGGGCGGTGAACGCATTGACGGCACAACGGTGCAGCCGGTAACGCCGGTTGTGGTGCATGAGGTGACAGGGTATTATTTCAGCAGCGAAGACGTGTTAACCTATCTGCATCCTGTGCGGATGTTTGAAGAGCGTGGTCTGTATGAGCGCAGCGACGGCAGCCTTGAGGTTAGCCATGCCGACACTCATAATTTAGTGATTAAGCTGCACCCGCTGGTGTTGCCCGATGACCGCGACGACATCAAACAGGCGCTGGTTGATCAAGCCCTGCTGTATGGCATTTTGAAGGTGTTTACCCATACTGAAGTGGAATGGCTAGACCTACAGGTCACGCCTTTGATCGCCGGTACGGGCCTACAGCAATCCGTCACCTACGGGACCACGCCGAAGCGCCACGTGGCCCTATCTCGTGCTCAAGCGCAGGCCTTTTTACGCGCCCATAGCCCTGCTCGCACCTTCAGTGAATTAGTCGATACCGATCAGAATTGGCACCACCTACGCGGCGCCGACAGCTTGATCTTTACCGAGCTGTATTACACCCCCGATCGTCCCACAGAGCTCGCGCGAATTCTCAGCCAGCAGTATGCGCCTAAATAGCTATCGCCCCGATTGAATTCCCTATTTGTTGACCTCTATACTTTGATTTAATAGGTTAAATGGCGTATGCTGGATTGCGTATTAACCATTTGGCAAGGAGATCAAGATGAGGATTTATCGTCCTAGGATGCGTCACGCTGACGTTGTCGTCACGGCCTTGCCAAACCAAATAAAACAAGAAAGCATGGCTCAGTTCGTTTTGAAGTGAGGCGTGCTTTTTTGGTTTTCTCCGATGTGGTTCACATGATTTAAGTCGTTATCGAAACAGCCGCAGTACCATAAAAAATAATGATAGGAGGTCACAACCATGAATCAGCACCAAAAAAGTCTGAATACCGAAGCCACCTTAACCGTGGGCAGCAAAACGTATCACTATCACGACATTCATAAGGCCGAAGGCCACTTAGGTGATGTGTCGCGTTTGCCTAAATCCATGAAAGTGTTGCTGGAAAACCTATTGCGCTATGAAGATGGCAAAACCGTTACCTTGGCCGACATTGAGGCCATTCGTGACTGGCTGGCCACGCGCCAATCCAAGCGTGAAATCCAATACCGTCCTGCCCGTGTTTTGATGCAAGACTTTACCGGCGTGCCGGCCGTGGTGGATTTAGCCGCCATGCGCGAAGCGATGAAAAAAGCCGGCGGCGACCCCAATAAAATTAACCCTTTGTCGCCCGTTGACCTAGTGATTGACCACTCGGTGATGGTGGATGCCTTTGGCACGGCCAATGCGTTTGATTTAAACGTGGCCATGGAAATGAAGCGTAACCATGAACGTTATGCCTTCTTACGCTGGGGCCAAAAAGCGTTTGATAATTTTAGAGTGGTGCCGCCTGGTACCGGTATTTGTCACCAAGTGAATCTGGAATATTTGGCCCAAACCGTTTGGACCAAAGAAGAAGACGGCAAAACCTGGGCCTATCCCGATACCTTAGTCGGCACCGACTCGCACACCACCATGGTGAACGGTCTGGGCGTACTGGGTTGGGGCGTGGGCGGGATTGAGGCCGAAGCCGCCATGCTGGGTCAGCCGATTTCTATGCTGATTCCTGAAGTAGTGGGCTTTAAGCTGACCGGTCGCCTACGCGAAGGCATGACCGCCACCGACCTCGTGTTGACCGTTACCCAAATGCTGCGCGCCAAAGGCGTGGTGGGTAAATTCGTCGAATTTTATGGCGACGGCCTGGCCGATCTGCCTTTGGCCGACCGCGCCACCATCGCCAATATGGCCCCAGAGTATGGTGCTACCTGTGGTTTCTTCCCCGTCGACGACGTGACCTTGCGCTATTTGCGCCTCACCGGCCGTGAAGAAGACCTCATTGCCCGCGTTGAAGCCTATGCCAAAGCTCAAGGACTATGGCGTGAGCCCGGCGACGAGCCAGAATTTACCGACACCCTACATTTAGACATGAGCACGGTGGAAACCAGTTTGGCCGGCCCGCGCCGTCCGCAAGACCGCGTGGCCTTAAGCCAAGTGCAAGGGGCGTTCAATGAGTTCTTGAAAACCCAGAGCAATCATGAAGAAGTCAGCGTGCCGGTGAGCCTAGACGGTCAGGATTTTGAATTGACCCACGGTAAAGTGGTGTTGGCCGCCATTACCTCGTGTACCAATACCTCAAACCCCAGTGTGATGATGGCCGCTGGCTTGGTAGCCAAAAAAGCGGTTGAAAAAGGTTTGGCGCGTAAGCCTTGGGTGAAATCTTCTTTGGCGCCTGGTTCTAAAGTCGTCACAGACTATTTGCTGAAAGCGGGTCTCACTCCGTTCTTAGACCAGCTGGGCTTTAACCTAGCGGGCTATGGTTGCACCACCTGTATTGGTAACTCCGGCCCTCTGGCTGAGCCAGTGGGTAAGGCCATTGACGACCATGACTTGGCCGTGTCTGCCGTCTTGTCGGGCAACCGTAACTTTGAAGGCCGTATTCACCCACAAGTGAAGGCCAACTGGTTAGGCTCACCGCCTTTAGTGGTGGCCTATGCCTTAGCCGGCACCACCCGCATTGATTTAGCCAAAGACCCGATTGGCGTAGA
>JAGNTR010000142.1 GCA_017987415.1 Neisseriaceae bacterium | reverse complement strand
GCCATTCTTTCACGAAATAGCCGTTTTCTAGGCCATGCTCATGGCCTACTTTAATGCGTAGTGCACCAATGGCTTCGTTCACCACGGTGGCTTTATCGGCACCAAAGAAGATCAAGTCGCCGTTTTCGGCACCGGTTTTGGCCAAGATGGCGTTCAAGGCGTCAACCGACAAGAATTTCACGATCGGTGATTGCAAGCCGCTGTTTTCATCATTGGTGATGTTCGATTTGTCATTCACCTTAATGTACGCCAAGCCCTTAGCACCGTAGATGCCGACAAATTTGGTGTATTCATCAATTTCTTTACGGCTTAGCTTAGCACCGTTAGGCACGCGTAAACCCACCACGCGGCCATTGGCCATGTCGGCGGCGCCACGGAATACTTTGAATTCTTCGGTTTTCATCACGTCGGTCAGCTCAGTGAACTGTAGCGACACGCGCATGTCTGGCTTGTCTGAGCCGTATAGGAACATGGCGTCAGCCCAAGTCATGCGGGGGAAGGTGCCTAAGTCGACGTTCAAGACGTTTTGGAAAATCTGCTTGGTCATCGCTTCAGTGATGTCCATGATTTCTTCTTCATTCAAGAAAGACGTTTCCAAGTCGATCTGGGTGAATTCTGGCTGACGGTCAGCGCGCAAGTCTTCGTCACGGAAGCACTTCACAATTTGGTAGTAACGGTCGAAACCAGCCACCATCAACAATTGTTTAAACAATTGAGGCGACTGTGGCAAGGCAAAGAATTCACCCGGGTGAACGCGTGAAGGCACCAAATAGTCACGGGCGCCTTCTGGAGTAGAGCGCGTTAGCATTGGGGTTTCTACGTCGATAAAGCCTTGGTCATCAAGGTAACGACGCACGCCCATGGCCACTTGGTAGCGCATGCGCAGATTTTTTTGCATTTCAGGACGACGCAAGTCGATCACGCGATTGGTCAAGCGCACGTTTTCAGACAGGTTTTCATCGTCTACTTGGAACGGCGGCGTGGCCGCAGCATTCAAGATCTCAATGTTTTTCGCCAAAATTTCAATTTGACCAGACACCAATGACGCATTCGTGGTGCCTTCTGGGCGATTGCGTACCAAACCGGTAATCGCCAATACAAACTCATTACGCGCGCTGTCAGCGGTGGCAAAAGCATCTGGGGTATCGGGATCGATCACCACCTGAACCACGCCCTCACGGTCACGTAAGTCAATAAAAATTACCCCACCGTGGTCACGGCGACGATGGACCCAACCTTTAATGGTTACGGTTTGGTCTAAATATTGCTCGTTAATCAAGCCACAATAATTGGTACGCATACTCTGCCTTTTTACTTTTAGATATGAATGCTGAACGAAGAAACGTCTTGTTTCAGTATTTACTTTTCATCACGCTGTGTCGTGGGTGTTGACACAGCATCTTTAGATTCTTGCGACCGTTCGCCAACCGCTGTCGCTACCGCGACGCCTTCGGTGCTCACTGGGCCTAAAGGCGCGTCGCCTTCAGCACCTGGTACCACCATGCCCAGAGAAATCACGTATTTTAACGCCTCATCCACGCTCATATTGATGTCGCGGGTGTCTGACTTTTTCACCATGATGTAATAACCCGAAGTCGGGTTGGGCGTGGTCGGTACATAAACCGTCACGTATTCTTCTGCCGCCTGCCCTGGTGCTCGCGGCGTCAAGCACAGGCCGATTTGAGGCGGCACGGTGCCGGTCACAAACGCCACCGTCCAAGCACCTTGATGCGGAAACTGGACCAAAAGCGGGGTTTTAAATGACTGACGCGAATCAGAAAATAAGGATTCCGACACCTGCTTCACGCTGGAATAAATCGACTTCACAATCGGGATTCGACCCAAGATCGCATCCCAGACCAAAATCATTTTCTTGCCCAATACGTTGGCGGCAAACATACCGGTAATCAACAGCACAATCACGGTCAATAATACGCCTAAGCCTGGCACTTCCCAGCCAAACAACGCCTTAGGCTGCCACATTGCGGGCAATAAGCGAATCGTATCATCTAAGGTGGTCACAATGATGGACAACACCCAGAACGTCACGGCAATGGGCATCCAGACCAACAAACCAGTGATTAAGTAATTCTTAATCGAAAACCTCTTAGAAGACTTCGCAGGTTTTAGCTCTGCCATTCATTCCTCAACTTCTTTCTCAACCCGGCCCTAAACCCAGCCAGCGCGCCTAAGCGAACCCATGCCATGTCTAAGCCATCGTCTGACGAACTCAAAAACCCAGCACCATCACTACTGATAACGCTTAAGGAAAACGCACATTATACTCAGAAACACCGCATTAAACGAGGGTTTTTCGGCAATTTATTAAAAGCCACTCATGTCGTTTAACATGATGCCCAAACCCAAGCCTTGCTGCTTATGGTTGTAATCCAATAGGTTTTCACCATAGCCATTAAAGTAGCGCACATAGCCGCGTAGCTTGCCGTTGATTGGGAAGGTATAGTCCAGCTGCAGCATACCGCGATTGTACTCGGGGTTATAGCGCGCCGTGGCCACAATCGTATCCTTATTGTGCACATACAAAACCTTCAGGTCGCCATAGCCCATGTAGTGGCTGATGTCGGGATTATTGTCGTCCTTAGACGGAATCCGCCACCACAGGCGCGGCAAGATGCTCCAATTGCCTTTTTCGATCCCCGCCATCGCATACACCCGATTCCACGAACGCGACCACGGCTCGCTGCGGCCATTAGACTGATGCACATAACCGGCACCCAGCATGCGTAGCTTAAAGCCCCAAGGCAAGTCTAAGCGCGCCGGCTGAGTAATAAAGAATTCTGGCTCATAGTCGGTATTGCGAAACGGCGCCGACCACTCGTGGTTGTACACCTGCCAGTTAGACTGCTGCGAATAAGCAAACCACAGGTCGGCACGGGTATCGAATAAATCTTCCCAAACCTTGGTCTTAAACGACAGCTGGAATTTGGTTTCAACCCGCTGCATGTCGTCGCCGTACATTGGCGCCGGCCCCAAAGAAGGCGTGGTCGGATTTTTATTAGGGCGGTGCATCATCCACAACGGCATCAAATAATTAGGCTTGTGCGTGCGTAAGCTAAACGTCCCTGCAGGATCGTTCTGATAGAGGTCATAGGCCAAGCTTAACGGCGTATAGGCTTCGGCAATATCAGCCGGCACGGTCTCGGCCACCGTCGGCGCCTCACTCACTACCCTTGTCTGTGGCACGCTTTTTTCAACACCCTCGGCATCTGTGACCAAAAGTGCAACATCTGTGCCCTCAAACTGGTCCTTATTTGAGGTAAACACCTTACGTAAATCAATCACCGGCTTTTCTTTTTGCGCCAGCGGCAGCTTAGCCACCTCTTCAGCATCGCCAAAGTCGGTCACCATCAATTTGTCGTAACAGGCCAAGCGGCCTGCATTTTCGGTAATAGTGGCACAAAACTTAAATGAGTCTGCAACCAGAGTTTTGGTGTCGGCCCACGCCATGGGGCTACCCACTAACAAGGCCGCACACACTGCCTGACCCATTGCTCGTTTTCTATCCGCCATACCTTACCGCTTTCATTAATTGATGATCATTTATCATCGACCTTAAATTTGCCAAACCATTCAAGGACAACGCAAAAAACATTGTCTCATAAAAACGCTGGAACGCAACCATTGAACCGAATTGCATAAACGACAGGCATTAAAAAAGGCCCCGATATTCGGAGCCCTTTTTATGTATCAAACCATTAGGCCATGGCTTTGATTTTCACTGACAGACGACTTTTATGACGTGCAGCTTTATTTTTGTGGAACACGCCTTTATCAGCAATGCGGTCCATCACGCGAGTAGATTCACGTAAAGTAGCTTGAGCAGCAGCTTTATCGCCACCTTCAATCGCTTTAATCACTTTCTTTACTGCAGTACGGAACGCAGTACGCAAACTGGCGTTATGGGCGCGTTGCTTGAGCGCCTGACGTGCACGCTTACGAGCTTGTGCGCTATTGGCCATGGATGTCTCCTAAAATTAAATAAGTATTCTGTAAAACACGGCATTTTAATAACTTTACCAAGTTTTGGCAAGTTTAATTCCGCGTTTTTCTCAATATTTTTCAATTGTACACGCTTATTGACCAAAATCACAGCCCTGATAAACCTGCTTATTTTCCAACATCTTAGCCAAATACCGCTTTTTAGCCCGCCCACAGCCTTGGACCGGCCGGCCCAATCAGCGTCACAAATTGTGGCTAAATGACGAACGGTGTACACTTCAGCATTTCCCCAGATTCAGACACAGACGCCACATGAATTTACTCCGCACCCTCGCCACGGTCAGCAGCATGACCATGATTTCCCGTATCTTAGGCTTTGTTCGCGACACCATCATCGCCCGTGTCTTTGGGGCAGGCATGGCTACTGACGCCTTTTTTGTCGCCTTTAAGCTACCTAATCTATTGCGCCGCATTTTTGCAGAGGGGGCGTTTGCACAAGCGTTTGTGCCCATTTTCTCCGAATACAAGCAAACCAAGTCACCGGAAGCCACGCGCGCCTTTCTGGCCCATGTAGCGGGTTTATTGAGCCTGATTCTGGTCCTGGTCACTGCCCTTGGCATCCTCGCCGCACCTTGGATTTTATACATCTCTGCACCTGGCTTTGCCACCGATGCCGATAAATTCGAGCTGGCGACGCAGATGTTGCGCATCACCTTTCCTTATATCTTTTTAATTTCCCTATCATCTTTGGTGGGCAGCGTGCTGAACGCCTACAGTAAATTCAGCATCCCGGCATTTACCCCTACGTTTTTAAATATTTCCTTCATCGTGTTTGCGCTGTTTTTAACCCCCTATTTCAACCCGCCCGTTTTGGCGCTGGCTTGGGCAGTCTTTTTTGGCGGCGTATTACAGCTGTGCTTCCAGCTACCCGCTCTGCATCGCCTTGGTTTCTTGGTGTGGCCGCGCTTAAGTTTCAAAGACCCGGCCGTTTTTCGCGTGCTCAAACAGATGGGCCCCGCAATCTTGGGCGTTTCTGTGGCGCAGATCTCCTTGGTCATCAACACCATTTTCGCTTCGTTCTTGGTCTCTGGTAGCGTGTCTTGGATGTATTACGCAGACCGCTTAATGGAATTGCCCACCGGTGTCTTAGGCGTGGCCTTGGGCACGATTCTCTTGCCAACGCTGTCGCGCCATGCCGCCAACAAATCCACCGAACAGTTTTCTGAGCTACTGGACTGGGGCATTCGCCTCAGCCTCCTCTTAGCCTTGCCTGCGGCCGTTGGCCTAGCCGTGCTGTCATTCCCACTGGTGGCCACCTTATTCATGTACAACCAATTTACCCTACACGACGCCACCATGACCCAATACGCCTTAGTTGCCTACGCTTTTGGCTTGGTGGGCATGATTTTGGTGAAAGTTTTGGCGCCAGGCTTTTACGCCCGCCAAAACATCAAAACCCCGGTCAAGGTGGCCATGTTTACTTTATTCATGACTCAGGTGATGAACTTGATCTTCATCTGGAAGCTACAGCACGTTGGCCTAGCCTTAGCCATCGGCATTGGCGCCTGCTTAAACGCAGGCATCTTATGGTTCCTCTTGGTCAAGCACGGCATTTACCAACCCAAAAAAGGCTGGCTGGCGTTTGGTCTCAAGCTCACCCTGGCGCTGATTTTAATGGGTGCATCGGTATGGACCAGCAACCACTATCTGGCTTTGGATTGGCAGGCCAACGGCGGCATGCGCGTGCTGCAACTGAGCGCCTTAATCATTCTGGCCGTCGTGGTCTACTTTGGCAGCCTCATCTTACTGGGCTTCAGACCTCGTCATTTCAAACGTACCGAAGTCGGCTAAAGCAGACAAAAGGCCACCGCATCATGCGGTGGCCTTATTCGTTATTCTCGACAAAGAACGCTCGTTTGTCGTGCTTCACACGAAGCACGCGCGATTGATAAACCATGAATTATTTACCGTCGCGTAGGGTGGGTAAAGCGTAGCCTACCCACCACTCCTAAGGTGCTCAGATGCCCACATTTAAAACCCGCGTGGGTCACGACCCACCCTACGCTTAAGGGCCTACGCTGTAGACGTATACCCTTAAGGCCTAACGCCCCCTTATTTACCGTAGCGGTGCATCAACCAAAACGTGCCGCCTGGTAAAAAGGCACACACAACCGCCAGCGGTGCCAAGCGTACAGAAAAGGTTCGTCCCAACAAAGCCAGCAGCAAAGCACCTAAATACAGTAAGAACAGGCTGCCATGAATCGGCCCCATCCACTGGTTAAACTGATACACGCCAAAACCATATTTAAGCGGCAGGCCAATCAACAATAAAATCAACAGGCTCGCACCCTCCAATAGGGCGCTAAGGTGTAGAAACTGCTGGGTCACACGCGCAATCATGCATTAATCCTTAAATAAAAATGAAGCGTTGCGCCCATTCCAGCACAACCACAGCCATCGCCAACAATCTGTTAACAAGGCATCAGCGGGCCAACATAACGGCTCTGGTCGACAACGTCAACCTCAAAACTGGCCCAGCACAAACATTGACACCCACCCTCGCCCTCGCTTAGATTGAGGTCATGCCCCTACTGGACCCATCCCATGATCAATCGGTTAAATGCCATCCCTGTCGTCACCCGTACGCTGTTACTAGCCAATATCGCCCTCTACATCTTGACGCTGCTGC
>JAGNTR010000024.1:13632-23528 GCA_017987415.1 Neisseriaceae bacterium | reverse complement strand
ACCCAACGCTGATGGCGGCCAGCTTAGCCAGCATCAAGGCCCACGTTGAAGCCATGCTGACGTTCCAAGCGCGCGGCGCCATCGTCTTTGACAATGGCAACCTGATTCGCACCCATGCCCACAACGCCGGCGTCAGCAACGCTTTTGACATCCCCGTGTTCACCGAAGCCTTCCTACGCCCGCTATTCTGCCGCGCGATTGGTCCCTTCCGCTGGGTGGCCCTGTCGAATAATCCGCAAGACATCGCCGTCATTGACGACTACATTCTGACCCGCTTCCCAGACAATAAAATCGTCACCAATTGGATTAACCTAGCCCGTGACTCTGTGCCGTTTGAAGGCTTGCCAGCACGCATCGCCTGGCTGGGTCATCAAGAGCGTACTGATTTGGCCTTAGCCGTGAACGAGATGGTTGCCGATGGGCGCTTACAGGCCCCGATCGCCTTTACCCGCGACCACTTAGACGCCGGCGCGATGGCCCACCCCAACATCATGACCGAGAATTTAATTGATGGCTCAGACGCCATTGCCGACTGGCCGCTGATCAATGCCATGGTGAACTGTGCCTCACAGGCTGATTTAGTGGCGATTCACTCTGGCGGCGGCGGCTACAGCGGCTACATGACCTCCGCCGGCGTGACCGTCGTTGCCGACGGCACCGAGGCCGCAGCAGAACGTTTACAGCTCAGCATGACCAACGACACCAGCCTAGGCGTGATGCGCTATGCTGACGCTGGTTATCCAGAGGCCCTAGACGAAGCCATGCAAAAAGGATTGCAGTACATTTCACTCACCCAATAAGCTGAACCCGCCGCGTCAAGCCTTGGTTTGGCGCGGCGAACGCGTTCACAGCAGAGGCCTTGCTACAGACAAGGCCTCATAATAAAAAAATACCGCAGGACCGAGGAGAATTTTATGAACACCAGCCAAACCGCCCCTAAGCCGACACCGCAAAGCGCACGTAAAGCCGTCGCTGCGGCCTCTGTGGGCAATGCGCTCGAATGGTATGACTTCAGCGTTTTTGCCTTTTTTGCCGCTTACATCGGCCATAGTTTCTTTGTCGAGGGGGATGAAACCTCGGCCTTAATCAAAACCTTTTTAGTGTTTGCCGTCGGCTTTATTGCCCGCCCCTTAGGCGCGCTATTTTTAGGCCTATACGGTGATCGTGTCGGCCGCAAAGCCGCCCTCACCTTAACCATTAGCCTGATGGCCGTGGGTACGTTCATCATCGCGGTGGCGCCACCTTTATGGATGATTGGCGCCGGTGCGCCGCTATTATTACTGGTCGGTCGTTTGCTGCAAGGCTTCTCTGCCGGCGGCGAAATCGGCGGCGCGACTGCTTTTCTGGTTGAATCGGCACCCGAAGATAAAAAAGCCAGCTACGCCTCATGGCTACAGGCCAGCATGGGCATTTCCAACATTTTGGCAGCCTTAGTTGGCGTTGGCGTGACGACTTTTTTCACCGAGCCCGAGATCCAGCAGTGGGCCTGGCGTTTGCCGTTCATCATCGGCCTATTGATTGTGCCCGTGGGCATCTACATTCGCCGCAACCTCGATGAAACGCCCGAATTTCAAGCCCAAGCACAGCACACCAGCAAAGAGCACACCCCCTTATTTGACATCGTGCGCCGCTACCCTTTGCATCTGCTGTATGGCGCGATGTTCTCCATTTTATGGACGGTGTGCGTGTATGCCCTAATCATCTACATGCCCACCTATTACACGTCTAAAGTGGTGGGTCTAGGCTTCAGCAAAAACCAAGCCTTTACCGCCTCTCTCATCGGCAACGTGTTTATGGTCATCGGCAGCTTGATTTCAGGACGCTGCGCCGACAAAATCGGCATGGCCAAAGTCTTGCGCTACAGCGCAATTTTGCTGATGGTCGGCAGCTATCCCTTATTGATGTGGCTTCACCACGATCCGGCAATGAGTACCTTGGTGTGCGTACACATCTTGTTCTGCCTGATGGTGGCGGCATTTTCTGGCGCAGCGCCTTCTGCCTTAGCCAGCATTTTCCCAGTAGAAGTGCGCTCCACCGGCATGGCCGTGGCCTACAACATCGCCGCTATTTTCTTCGCCGGCTTTACCCCTGCACTGCTCACTTGGGCCACCAGCCATAACGTCATGGCGCCTTCCTTGTACTTAGCCGGCGCCTGCGTGATCGCCTTAATTGCGCTGCAAAAAATGTTTGACCTGCCTGGCCCACGCCTAAAAAAGGCCGTCGTACATGGTTAAGGCCAATGCCCTCACCAGCTTGGCGCAGCGCAAACGCTTAGAGTTTGTTACCTTAAGCAGCTATTTGTCGGTGTGCCGCACCCATAGCCCGAGCATCAGCGCCCAGCTTTTAGGCGCCTCACGCTCGGGCGTGAGTGAGCGCCTGAGTAAGTTTGAGCAAACTTTAAATATCCCCTTGTTTGAACGCGCCCACAAAAAACTGTACGTCAATGAACAGGGGCTAACCTTGGGCAAGCACATTTTGCCCATGCTGCTACTGGCCCAGTTTGCCAGCCAATGCGCCACGGCGACCGTAGACGCTGAGCCGCTGTCACCGCAGTGGCTCAGCGTCCGCCTACCGCTGCGCTTTTATGGCGGGCCGCTGACCCATGCCCTAGAGGTCGCACTGCGCCACTGCCACCAGCGCTACCCACAGATATTGGTGTGGCCACAACCCTTAGACAGCTATGACGTACGCCCCAGCAACGACACCCAATGGCAGCCACCTTGGCCGCTAGCCGGTGAAGTCAGCATCGACTGGGCGGCGCCCGATGCCCCTCTTCAGCTCCAGATGCCGCAGGGGCAATGGTGTGTCCTAAGCCACGTCGATTCAGGCCTCAACAGCCGCCTGCATCCAGAAGACCTTCAAGCCCTCAAACTGTATCTACCACGTATGCCCTGGCTCTTACTCCAGCAAATCGCGGCCGTCACCGCCGCGGCCACCTGGTCTTTTGAGCACATCAGCCAAGACTATCGCCAGCTGATGACCCAGCCCAATCCTGAACAACGCATGATTTTGGTTAATAGTCTGCTGCTCGACCCCGAAATCATGGCGCCAGACTGGCAGGTCAGCCGCATTGAACACCTGCCCTTGGCCAGCCTGCACAGCCACAGCCAAGGCCACCACCCGATTGTGGCCGAGTTCGAACAAGTCTTTAGCGCCGCCGTACACAACACCGGCCACAACGACAGCGTGGTGTGGCCCGCCGCGACTCAGCTCAAGCACTGGCACTATCTGCATCAAACCATTCGCTCCGGCTCCATCAGCGCAGGGGCTCAGGCCTTATTTATGTCGCAGCCTGCTTTAAGCATTCAACTCAAGCAGCTGGAACAGGCCCTAGGCACCAAGCTTTTAGAGCGCGGCATGGGCGTGCGCCACCTGACCATGACGCCGTTTGGCCAGCTGTTTTACGAACTGTGCCAGGGCCTGCACGATGCCCACCTACGCCTGATCGACTATAGCGAAGGCCAACGACTGAATCAGCAACAACACCTCTCCTTAGGCGTATTGCCCAGCGTCGACAATAAAAGCACGCTGTTGCAGCTGATTGCCAATCAAGTCACGGCTTGGCAGCAAAAAAATCCTCAGGTGTTTTTAGAAATAGTGGAAGAGCGCCATCGCTATTTAGTCGACGCCTTGCGCAGTCAGGCGCTGCATCTGGCCATCATCGAAGCCGATTCACCTTGGGTGACCCACCTACCACTGCTGGCCCCAGAGGCCATGGGCTTAGTATTGAGTACCCAGCATCCACACGCAGGCCTCAGCCAGCTGGACTGGTCACAATTAAGCGACTATCCCTTGGTGTTGCCGCGTAAAAGCACCGGCATGCGGCTGTTAATTGACGAACATTGCCTCAGCCTTGGTTTGACCCTAAGGCCGGCGCTGGAATCTGACAGCCTCAACATCAACCAATACTGGCTCAGCGAAGGCCGCTATGCTGCCATTTTGCCGCGTTCAGCCGTCTCTCAACTGATTGAACAAGGCAAAGTGGCCTTCATTCCGCTGGCGCCTACCTTACGACGCGTCTTACGCATCGCCTATTTAAGCAATCGGGTGCTCAGTCCAACCGAGCAAAGCCTGGTGCAATGCCTTTTGGCAGAGGCCGAAGCCGCACCCCATCACAGCAGCACCCCACCATAACAACAAAGACTTTGGAGAAATCGATGAAACGCTTATTAATTGCGACTCTTTTGTGCGGCCACAGCCTCGCTTGGGCCAATCTCACGCTCACCCCCGAGCGCCAACTGACTCTAGCCCAAGTTGACAGCGTGGCTCAGCAGCACGAAGCCGTCAGCCTTAACGCCGCCGCCTGGGCCAACGTACGCGCCGGCCATGAAGTGGTGCTACAGGCAGCCTTGAACAATCAAGCCGTTTATGGCCTCACCGTGGGCGTGGGCTGGAATAAAGACCACCCAGTTTTTGAAGAGCACCACGGCCAGCGCACCCTGTCGCCTGAGCTCTTGACGCTGTCGCGCCAGTTCAATCAATCGTCTTTACGCGCCCACAGCGCTGGGTTAGGCGAACCCCTGCCCGAAGCCGTAGTGCGCGCCGCCATGTTGATGCGCCTGAACACGTTTTTAAACGGTGAAGCCGGCGTATCCACCGCCGTGGCCGAGCAATACATCGCCTTTCTCAACCACGGCATCACCCCCATCGTGCCCAGCCGCGGCAGCGTTGGCGAAGCCGACATCACCCTCGCTGCCCATATTGGCTTAGCCATGATCGGTGAATGGGACGTTTGGTACCAAGGTAAGCGCCAGCCGGCCAGTAAAGTCATGGCCAAACTAGGCATCAAACCCCTACAGCCCATTGGTAAAGACTTTTTATCCATCCTCAGCACCAACGCTTTAATGGCTGCCCAAGCACAACAAACCTTGCGTTCAGCGCAACGTCTCTACCAGCAGGAACTGGCCCTATTTGTGCTGATGCTCGAAGGCATGAACGGCAACGTTGCCCCCTTTAGCCATACCGCCATGCAGACACGCCCATTCCCCGCCGCCAGCGCCGCCGCGGCCGACATCCGCCACCAGCTGGATGGCAGCGATCTGTGGCAAACTCATCCACAGCGTGCGCTGCAAGACCCTTTATCCTATCGTTCTATGGCCTATACCCTGGGCGAAGTGCGCCAAGCCATGAGCCAACTCGAAACAGCCTTAACCTTACAAATTAACCACAGCGACGACAATCCCGTGGTCTTAATTCATGGTCTAAACAATGCCGATGAAGGCAGCCAGATGCGCCAATACGCCGTCGCCGGCAGCCATGAAGGCGCCATTGTGCCTACCGCCAACTTCAATTTTTTACCGGTGGCGCAAAGCGCCGCCCAGCTGAATGAAGCTTTGGCTAAGCTAGCCGAAATCATGACTCAGCAATTGATTCGCATGGAAAATCCCGAGTTGACCAAACTGCCACGGTTTCTGGCGGCGCCCAACAACCACGGCCATGCCTTCGGCGCCATTCAAAAACCATTCGTTGCCACCAACCAACACATCAAAACGCTGGCTCAACCACTCTGGTTTGATTCGGTTACCCTCGCCGGCAGCATCGAAGACACAGCCAGCATGAGCAACCAAACCCTAGCCAATACACAAGCCATCATCGACGGCGTATACGAAATCGCTGCCTTCCAGCTGTTGCATGGCGCCCAAGCGGTGGCCCTACGCCCCGACTTCACCCCCAGCCGCAGCACCCAAAAACTGCTGAAGGCCTATCGCCAGCAGGTACCCTTCATTGAGCAAGACATAGCCTACACGCCGCTGATAGAAAAAAGCCTGCGTTTTTGGCGCAGCTACCAGCCTCATTAAGCCCTAAAGCCCTTAACCCCTAAACATTGGGGCTAAGGGCCATTCACACCCCTCCCCCCATAAAATCCGCTATAATCAACCGCAGCCCTAGCGGCACGTTTACCACACCTCAAAAAGCCTAACGCATGCACCCCAAAAACATTGGTCGGCTGGCCCTACCGCTCTTCACGCTCGCACTGGCGAGCTGCGCGCAACCCACGTCGCCTCAATCTGTAGCCGCAACAGGCGACTACGTCAGCGCCGACTACAACCAACGCGACGCAGGCTACGATTGGCTAGCCGTAAGCTTAAGTTCAACGCAACAAGGGCAACTGCTCGTTTCAGTACGTGCCCGCAACGACCGCAAACAACCCAGCTGCACTTTCGACGGATACGCCCAGCAAACAGGGCCGCAAACCTACGCCCTCAGCGCCCAAGGTCAAACCATTACCTTAACCGTCACGCCGACCCAACTGAGCATTAAGGCCAACCATGCGAAAGGCGACAGTGCCTTGGCCTACTACTGCTCTGGCGGCGCCACCCTTGCAGGCACCTACCACAAGCTGGCCGCACCATTAGACCGCCACCAGCTAGACCCCCGCCCGTTCACTCCAGGCGCTTAAACACAAAAAAGGACACCTTACGGTGTCCTTTTTAATCTAGCAGCTTACTTAAACCGCTGCGGCCAAGCCTAGCCCTTCAACCTGAAGCGCCGCCTGGCTAATCGCCTGCTGCTTGCTTTCTGGAGACAGATTCACGCCTTCGGCACGAATCACTTCAATGTCGGTTACGCCGGTAAAGCCCAAGGCCGTACGCACAAAACCTTCTTGAAAATCTAAGGCGTGTTCATCGCCATAAACGCCACCGCGACTGCTGACCAGATAAACTTTCTTATCACCAGCTAAGCCTTCAACGCCCTCAGCCGTATAGCGAAAGGTGCGGCGCGCCACTAAAACGTGGTCAAACCACGCTTTTAAGGTTGATGGCACGGTAAAGTTATACATGGGCACGCCTAGCACCAACACGTCGGCGTTTAAGTATTGTTCAATTAATCGGTCGCTTAACGCCATCTGCTCTGCCGTTGGGCTCATTAAAGCCGTGCCGCTTAAGTGGCCTACGGGGTTTTGGTCTAAATCCAAATACGTCACTTCGGCGTCGGTGTGCTGCTGCTTTAACTGAGCCACCACGGCGGTAGTTAATTTTTTAGAAACGGATTCCGTACCCATGATGCTGCTGTCGATGTGTAAAATATTCATTGCACTCTGGTCCTAATCTTGATTTATTCTGTTGGCACAAGCTGATCTAACCCGCTTTGATTAAGGTTTATTATCCTTGAATACTCTGGGTTTGAGTACGCCCAAGACCAGAACTGATCGTGCCAAAAATAGAACAATTGACCCGCGCGGCTACCGAAACATTCAGCCGCCACTACTCAGGCCGCCTTAACCCTATTAATAACAATCGACTAATCACTGCCCATAGCCCATCCCGCTGACACCAGACTAGGCCAAATCCCGCCTCAGCACAGCAGTATGGCCTAAATGAGGCTCATGCCAGATGCAGGCACAGACGGCACCCAAAATGACAACACGATGCGGTAACCCGCATCGTGTTTCTGACACAAAATTAACGCTGTGAATCCAGCACTTCATGATTGGTCACGACCTGCTGCGCTTTAGCATAGCTTTCAATCAACAATTTGTAGTGAGGGAAAATATGGGTATAGGCTTCGGCCCATTCAGCCGCATCTTCACGATTCCAAGTGCCCTGTAATTCAGAGGCCACAGCCGCAGTGTCCATCGGCACCGCACCTGCTTGAGCCATACGGGCCAAGGTGATTTCCTGCGCCATTTTAGAATAAGTGCCAGAAGCATCAATCACGACAAAAACTTTATAACCGTCGGCAATGGCACTGATGGCTGGGAAAGCCATGCACACGCTGGTGATGGTGCCCGCAATGATGAGGGTTTTACGGCCAGTGGCTTTGACTGCATTAACAAAATCGGCATTATCCCAAGCGTTGATCTCCCCTTTACGCGCCACATATTGTGCATGTGGTGCCGCCTCATGAATTTCAGGAATCAAAGGGCCATTCGGACCTTGGGGCACAGAGGCCGTAGTGATCACCGGCAGCTTGGCTAACGTAGCCACTTTAGCTAAAGCCGTAGCACGCTCACGTAATTCAGTCATGGGCATATCGCCCACGGTTTGGAATAAGCCACTTTGATGATCAATCAGCAGCATCACTGCATCGTTGGCGTCAATCACTGGGCGTTGGCCGTTGAAGTTGGCAGGTTGTGACATGAGAAGACTCCTTTTTTTACAGAATAACAATCTAAAATTTAAAGGCGCTCAATCGGCCTCAGGGCAAATCATCACAGCCTAAACCCACTCCTGAGTCTTGCTGCTGGACTTGATGAATGCATTCTAAATCACGGCAACCGTGCCCAGTAGCCCACGATTCCACAACTTATCGTTTCATAAAAAGAACAATCGCCCATCAATAAAAAATCCAAACAACCATACAAAACCCACAAAACCCATGCATGAGGACACCAGAAAAGACGCCTAATCGCCATTCATCACCTTTAACTTGACTGTGCCAATGCGTGACAGCGCATCAAAATCATTTGTCATTTCGATCATGAGTTAAGTCATGATAAGATGCATTACATACAAAAGCCGATTTTTATGGACAAATGAATACCGTTATGACCGGTATTCATGCAACTTCTACTTAATTTTGAAAAATTGATAAATAAACTGCCTTACACATTGAACCAAAAATGCTTAATCAATATCCAATCTGCCTCAACCGAATTTAGTTGAGCCTCTTTGCCATCAATGGCTAATATTTAATCAACTCAGGTAGATGAAATGAAAGGTGCAATTAAGTTGCCCATCCCAACGGCTTCACAGTAATAGGATGAAAAAAAGCATTCACCATATCTTAAACTAAATCATATACATTTATAAAAACTATATTAAAAACAATTGTTTGGTAAAAATCTATTAGGGACAAAGCTATTTTTTTTGTTCTATAATCAGAGCCTTTTAATAGGGGACGGGGACTATGAAATACATGCCTAAAACCATCGGCTATGCCAGAATCTCAACCGATGATCAAACCTTAGACTTACAGACCGATGCTTTAAAAAAATCTGGGTGTAGCCTGATTTATAATGAAGTGGCCAGCGGTAAAAATGCTCATCAACGCCCTAAATTAATCAAATGCTTGAGCCAATTAAAAGCCGGTGATCGGCTCATCGTCTGGCGCTTAGATCGACTCGGCCGCAGCGTCAATGATTTGGTCAGCATCATTACGCAACTGGAAGAAAAATCCATTTATTTTGAAAGCATTACCGAAAAAATAGACACCAAAAGCAATACTGGCAAGCTGATTTTTCATATTTTTGCTGCTCTGGCCGAGTTTGAACGCAACCTGATTCGTGAGCGTACATTTGCTGGCCTTGCGGCTGCAAAAGCCAGGGGCCGCGTGGGCGGGCGCCGCCCTAAGCTAAACGAACGCCAAATTGAAGAGATTAATCATCTTTTTTTTACCCAAAAAATCACCATTTCGGACTTGGCACAGCAATACAATGTCTCTAGAACCACAATTTCCAATAAGCTGAGGAAGCCTGCTTCATTTTAATACCATGATCTACTCCCTAAAATACGCCTCACCAATTGGTTAAAAAACCAAAAGCCATATAGAAACAATTAAATACATAACAAATGCGTGATGATAGTCAAATTAAATAAGCTTATAAGAGTATGATTTAGCGTAAAATAGACCATCGTCAATAATGGTAGTACACGTTGAAATACACGCTTTTTCAGACCATGGTCACCGTCTGCTTCTGTGGCTTATGGCTAAGTGCTTGTACCATTGACACGCACTTATCAGCAAATGGTTTAATCTGTGTCAACAGCGGCATCCTGCTGCCGTTGGCCAACATGATGCTGACGGTGTTTATCGGCCTTAAGGCGCAACACTATCAGCGCCAAACGGCTACAGGCATTGCCATTTGGACAGCCTCTTTATTATTGGTGTATGCCTTCGCCTAAGACATGAGGCCCTGACCATAAAGCATGATCAGGGCCTACAAAGCAATAACT
>JAGNTR010000024.1:0-13532 GCA_017987415.1 Neisseriaceae bacterium | reverse complement strand
CATTGATAAGAAACCGGAATGCTTTTCACATAGCGGCTACCATCTAGGCTGGTCTGAGGGATGTCTTTAAAATCTACTTCAATGGTACGCCCATCGTTCACCACGCACTTATCAGGCACCGTCAATAACGCAGTTTCAATCACCACTCGCGCCATCGGAATGCCACCGTAATCGGTATTGATCCCCGGAATATTAACGCGGCCATACATGTCGACAATTTCCCGCATATTGATGTCAATACCGTTTACAATTGGCTTACGCAGCTTAAACGTCACATAGCCTTTTGAACCAGAGCCAAATGTCGGATGGCTCGCCGTCGGTGGATTGGCGGCATTACAGGCAAACGAAATTCTCATGTCGTTGTCTTGATCAGGAAACGGCACCAAGAAATAGGTGTTACGGTTACCCGCAATAAACATGTCGATGCGAATATCGATGTAGTCATTGAGGCGATGATAGCCTGCATTACCGTTGATGTCCGACACGGGTAAATTGGTTAAGGCACGATAATGAACCGGCCCCCACAGCGTTTCTCTTGGCTGAGAGCAATAAAAGGTGCCAGGATAAGTACCCGACAAAGAAAAATCATGCCGAAAAGTGCTGCCGGCCACGTTGGCTAATTGCCCGTCTCTCAAGGTGACTCGATACAGGTTAGGCGAGCCTTTTGAGGGTTCGACCTGCCCAGGCTGGCCGGCCCAAGCGGCAGTAGACAGCAAGCAGCCAATGAGCGGCGCCATGAATCGCCATTTAATCAATGAGATCATCATTATCGATATTCCAAGGTAAAATTAGTGATGGCCTGAAAAGCACCCGTTTTAATGTTTTTCGCCTGCACCGCAGAAGGATGTCCTTCTACTCGGGCATGAAACTTAAGGACGTTGCTGCCTAAATTCAGAGTTTGCGCTTCAGTCCACTCCCCTAAAGGCAAGAGCTCATCCGAGTTTTCCTTGCCAAATAGGGCAATGGCGATGTCGTCAGCCCCAGTCACCTTCAATCGACCAGGCAGCTCGCCATCTTCCAGCCCCATGAACATCACCGATACATCATTTAAAATGCTGGTGTCGCAATTCAATAGCCGAATTTCAAACGGCTGCTTCAGCCCCTTGCCGATGCTGTACAGCATTTTGACGTCGACTTCGCGTAGCTGAATGATCTGCTTCTCTGAACCCACATCCAATTCACAGGTTTTTTTAATGACGGTGCCCTTAAAATTCACCTTAGACCCAATCAGCTCCAGTGGATTATTACTGGGAATTTCTTCTGCCTGAGCGCTGCCCAGCAACAGCAGCCCGCTTAGACCCAGCACCACTGCTAATGGCTTGTTCATCATCGCTGCTCCTTATAGATAACTCACACGGATGTTCACGACGGAACTAAACTCACCCCCTCGAACCGATTTTTGCGTAGATTCCAAACCGGCGTAGAACAGCAGCACGTTTTCGCCCGGATTAAGCAAATAAGCCTGATTCACTTCATTCAGCTTAATCACCCGCCCTTGTTGATCGGTAAAACGCACCCCAACGCCACGTGCCTCACCATGTGCCGCCAAAAGCTGAGGGTTGAGCCGATCAGACTCGCCCACAAACGTCAGCGTGGCACCGTATTGGCCATTTAAAAACACATCGGTGCCCACCCCATCGGCGCGCGCCTCAAACTGTTCGCCTTGCATCAGCGGCCCTCTTGCATCATAAGCACCCAGCAAACAGCCAGAAAACTTTAAACGAATGGGCACAGCGGCACTGCGCGCGCCGGCCTGATTAAACGCCTTAGCGCTCACCACGCCTAAATCAACCGACTGGGTGATGGTGTCCATCCGCATCTCACACGTGCTGCTCACCAAAGTACCGATAATGCGTACCGTGCCTAACGTGCCTGAAATGTAGTCATCCGGTAAAGACGCAGCATGGGCGAGGCCACTCAGGCCCAACAAACAAAAAATCAGTGTGCGGTGATTCATAAATCCGTCCTTTATCAGCATAGATTAAGCCTATTTTTTCGTTTCATCCGCGCCTGGCTGTGCCACACAGTTTTGCTGTGCATCGCAGGCAAACTTAAGCTCAGGATGGCCCCCATAATCGTTGATGTAGTCCAATACAAACGTTGACGGTACTGGGTTCTTCAAAGTAATGGTTTCGGTGGCGAAAGGAGCCAGCATCAAACCACCAAACCCAGCCATGTCGCGGCCACCCTTGTCTCTAAAATCATTGGCAAAGCCAGTCATCACAATGTAAAACGGCGTGGGGTTATTCACCGTCAATTGATTTTGAGCGCGTTTAAACGTTAACTGCTCCTGCCAAATCGTGCCGCGCTTAGGCACAATGGCCTGAGGTCGATAAAACAGCTTCACTCGCGTTTGTAGGGCCAACTGCAATACATTGCTTTTATCGCTTTTAGGCGGTACTTCGCGCACATTGAAAAAGAACAGGCTTTCCCTATCTTGCGGCAAGGTATTCACTTCAGGCAGCGTGGTGACGCGAATCACGCTTTTGCTGCCCGGCTCCATCCTTTGCAGCGGCGGCAGCGCCACTAAGGGCGACGTGATTTTTTGATAATGTTCATCTTCTAGCCAGGTTTGGGCCAAAAAAGGCAGCTCTTTATTGTCGTTGCTTAAATTAATGCTGACCGAACGCATATCGCCCGAATACACCACCCGTGTACGGTCAATAGTGATCGCTGCCTGAGCCGCCGTGCTGACCATCAGCCCTAAAATACAGGCCCAACGAAATGATTTGTTCATGCTGCTTCCTTTTGAATGAATTATTGACAAGTGAGCACCGTTTTCGAGAAGGCCACGGAGGCCACCGGCACTGTAATCTGGCACTGTTGACGATCGCCCCAGGTCACTTTTAAGCTTTCGTTTTCTTGCACGCCCGACAGATAAACCAACCCACCATCAGTGATGACGGCAATGGTTTTACCACTGTCATTCATGACGGTGGCACCAAAGGGTGGCGGCACATCGCCATCGGCTCGCGTAATCGTGGCCAACATTTTCAAACCTTTCACCACATCCATTTTCCGATAGCCAATGGCGCCTTCGGTCAACGTGCTTTCCACCATTGCGAGCGGTGCATCTACTTCATCGTCTAAATGATCGACGTCAATCCGGGTACGGGTGTCGACATAGCTCACGACGTCGGCCACCACGGCCTTACCGAAACGGTTACTGTAGGCAGCGCCATCGTTAATCGGCACGCCAGCCACTTTACCGGTGTCGACCAACACCCGAGTGCCGCCGCCGATGCTGTTCGGGTGCAGAGCGATCCCTTTCAGGGTGGCCGTGATGCCGCCCCGAATCTCTAGGCCCATGCTCTGATAGCCCTGCTGCTGCCAGTCGGCATTGAAGCCAACGGTGGCCAAACTGGTTTGACGGTTATAATAACCACGTACATTGGCGTCATTATTGCTGTTCATGCCGGCCGAAACCTGCCAGTTGTTATAGCCCTCACCGCCGCTTAAGTTGGCATTGTGCGACGTTTTACCATCTTGGCTAGAGAGGCTATAGCCGACGTTGATCCGTTTTTGCGTTTCTAGCGGCATAGACAAATTCAACATAAAGCCCTTGGTGTTTTCACCATACTGCTTATTGCTGTAAGCATTAAACGATGCCGAAATGTTTTTCACGCGGCCGACAGAAAAAAGCTTGCTGGCCGAAAGGCTCAAACGGTTCCGGGCGCTGTCATCCCAATAGGTTTGGCGGGTATAGCTTAAGTAAGCCGTAATCGCTTTTCTGGGTTCTTCTGGCCAAAACGTCTTACTCCCGGTCACCGTATACAGCTCTTTATCGCGGCGAAAATACTCATCTTCTTTGTTGTAAGCATTTAAGAACTGCGACACCGTCATAAACTGACGTTCTGAGAATCGATAACCGGCAAACGAAATTTGACCGTGTAGCTCATCAAAACGCTTGGCATAGTTAAAGCGAAACGAGTGGCCAGTGAGTTTTCGGCCATTAGATAAATGCGCATTGGACTGTGTCACGTCGACAGAAACGGCGCCTAAAACGCTTAAGTCACGACCCACACCAAAGGCGATGGCGTTGTAGTCTTGACTGCCCACGGCCCCACCAAATAGAGACCATGAATTACTGACGCCCCAAGAAAAATCGCCGGTGGCAATCATCGGGCCTTCGATTTTGTGATCAAAATCAGAAGGCCGCCCTAAAGACACGTTATAGCGCACTTGGCCTGGACGCGTGAGATAGGGAATGCTGGCCGTGCCGACCTCAAAAGTTTCAATACGGCCATCGTCACCCTCTACCGTCACCTGTAATTTACCGCGCACCGAACTGCTTAAATCCTGAATCATAAATGGACCAGCCGGCACCGTAGTCTTATAAATCACGCGGCCTTCTTGGCTCACCGTCACGGTAGAGTTAGTGGTCGCCACGCCCTGCACCTGCGGTGCATAGCCTTGTAAAGACGGTGGCAGCATACGCTCATCGGTTTTCAGGTTGGCACCAATATAGCGAAACCCATCAATCAGATCAGAATCTAGATATTGTTCGCCCAACGTCAACTTAGCCGCTATTTGCGGTAAAGCACGATAGGCATAAACTTGTGACCAGGTAAAATCACGCTCAGTCTGGCCATTGCCATGACGCTCATAGCTTTGGTAATCACCACGTAAACGCCAAGCGCCCGCATTCATGCCCACTGTACCGTAGACGCTGATGTCGCGATTGCGATCGCCATTATGGGGTTTATTACTTCTGGCCGTGACGTTATAGTCCAGCATCACGCCTGGGATGCCCTCGTCCCAAAGTTCAGGAGGCGTCCAGTCTGGGTCGCTGTATTTAAGCCATGCCTGCGGGACATTGATGCGCATCGCGGCTTCGCCTAAATGCGTCGTGATGGTGACGCCCTCAATGGCAGACACGTCGGCACATTGGCCATCTTCAGAAATCTTAATCAGTTTTTGAACGTCGTCGGTTAACAGCATTTTGGGAATGATGCTGACGGGCAAACAGGCCACGGTCTTGCGTTCATCGCCCTCGACGCTGACATAGTTAATCCGCTGCTGCGGTAAGACGCGTTTATTAATGTAGACATCCAGCACATACGTGCCGGGCATCACGTAGCCCACTTCAGAGAATCGAGACAAATCCACACTGCTGCGCTCACTGATGTCCAGAATGTCGGTATTAAACTCAACGGCGGCACTGGTATAGCCTGAAGCAAACGCCATAGAAACGCAGGCCGTTATGGTTTTTAAATGTGTCGATAACTGTGGCATACCAGATGAACCTATCTTCGAATAAGGGGCTAAAATAGCGGTGAATCAAGCGGCAAAATTGTATGAATATCTTATAAATAAGACACAATAAACTGCAGTAAAGCCTGAAACTCACCCGCTTTGCGGTGTTGATTGCTGACTTTCAACTCGGTGAAAAATCGAATGTGGTTATCGCCATTCACCAGTTCGTAATCGTAATGGGCCTCTCCCAACATAATGTGCTGCTGATTTTGGTCGGTTAGCTTAATCGCTAAACCTTTGGCGCTACCATTGACGCCTAATAGGGTTAAATCTTCAGCATCAGGCTGTCCGTAAAAAGTGATGTTGGCCTTACGGTAGATATAGCCTGGCTTGCTTTGACTGGCCAACTGGCAATCAACCAGTTTTACTTCGAATGCTCTGCGTAATTGCTGGGTATTACGGGCAGAAACCACACCGTAGTCGATGGTTTGATCTAGGCTATTGGTGTCGATATTGCACGGCACTTCAACGATTTCGCCGTTAAAATCAACCTGTCCTCTCCCCTGCTGACTGGCCCAACTTAAGGCTGGCATAGACAACAACATCAAGCCCAAGCAAGACAGAAAACGGATGCTCATAACCATGCTCCCAAAAAAGCACAGCGTGTAGGGACACGCCGTGCTTGATTAACTTATTATTTGTACTCTAGTGCGAACGTGGTTACCGCAGTAAAGTCACCAGGCGTTACGTCAACGGCAGCGTCGCTACCTTTCAAGTTAGCACCGAAGATCAAGGTGTTGTTGCCGTTAACCAATTGAGTCGGTTGAGTGGCTTGGCCCAATTTGATCAAGGTGTTAGAGCCGTCAACCAAACGGATACCGGCGCCTTTAGCGTTGCCCACCAAAGCCAATAGATCGGCATCATTCACGTCAGAAGTGCCACCAAAGGTCACTTCAACAGTTTTCAAGGTTTCAACGCTGCAGTTTTCCAATTTGATTTCAAAACGTTTAGTGCTTTGAGAAACCTTACCGCCGTTCAACTCTTTATTGCTGATTTGACCCATAGGAATGCGTTGGTCGATAGAGTCTGGGTTGACAGAGCAAGGTGCATCGATGATGTCACCGTAGAACTCGATTTGACCGCCGCCTTGACCAGCAGCAAAAGCGGTTGAGGCAAAGCCAGCAGCAAGCATAAGTGCAGCTAATTTACTAACATTCATAACAATTCCTTAATATTAAATTTACAAATTTAACCTACCAAAACGGTAGATCATTCAAAGTGACAACACACCCACAATTAGACAACCTCACAACACAGCCCAAAGGGCTCACGCCGTGAACATCGTCGGAACGCTGACACCGTCGATCTGCCTAAAAACACTACAAATCGCCGTCGTCGTATAAGGTCTCACCCACCTCAACCAGGGCCGTTTCTATTTCATAAATAGACTTAGCGCCCAGTCTCGGGATGGCTCTTAAATCCTTCACAGACAGATTAATCAGCTGGTGAACATTGCCTACGCCTGCGCTGCTCAAGGCCCGAAAGGTCCGGTTAGACAGGTTTAATGACTTCAGCATCATGCTTTGCTTGTCTATCCTCGCCTCTTCTTCAGATTGAATGTCGGCACACCGATGCCAACGCCTTTCGACGGCATTCATTGACCAGAGCGAGCCATCTTCGCAAAGTGCAAACAGCATGGCTTCAACATTTGTAATCTGAACTATTTTCATTTTTTTCTCCACGTTGCGAACCCTAGGTTTCTCATGTCAAATCATTAAACATCCAATGAAAACAAACGGTCGTTTGTTTTTATGGCTCAGGTGACCATTATTACTGTGAAAAAAAACGTAGAAAAATGGATTGGATTTTTAAATATTTAATTTAAATAATGAAAATTAAAAGAATGGATAGATTTAAAAAATGTTTAGTGTTATCCTGCGAACCAATGAAAACAAACTGTTGTCGTGTTAAATTATGTAAATTTCATCTACTAAAATAATTACTATGTTATATTTCACCGCATTAAAAACTCATTCACAGACAGCAGGAACATCTTAAAACCCTGCCAGAATATGTATTTAGATTTTTTTCGCGCACTGCAATAAAACGACCGTTTTATTGCACAAAACAAAAATAAAACATTAAAATTCAATAAGATAAAAACAATCAATCCATAAAAATAAGCGCAATTTTTTAATAAAAATGCGCTTATTTTTATGCTTTAAAACTTTATCAATTAATATCAATCGTTTAATACAAATTAAACCTCAAAAAAGCCCGGAAATCCAATTGAGTTAAACTTTATAAAGATACCCTAAAATTTTGGTAAAAAGACTCAATAATCGTTTCCATTATAAATATTTAGTTGAAAATGGCATGGCAATAAACCTTCACTCATGAATCATCAAAGATCCGCCACATACCAAACCGATTAAAACCTCAAAATCATAAAAGCCCCCTACAACCGCAAAAGGGGCTTTTAGATTATTTAGCAACGCTAGAAACGATAACGATAGCCCGCATTAAGCTGGCGCTGATCAAAACGCTGGCCATTACTGTGTTCAAAATCAAGGTAAACATGATGGCGCTTATTGATCTGACTAGTCACACCCACGCCAAACTGCCACCAATTGCCTTTAAATGAATGATGCTGCTGGCTTTGATTCAGAGCATAGTCTGCACCACTTGAAAATTCACGTACAAATGAAGCGCGAGCATACAAGCTCATCGCTTTTTAACTTCATCTCCAATGCCCTTTCATGTCTATGCCAAAAGAAGCCGCATAGGCAACGAATATTCATCCCTTGCCCCCATAATGCTCTATTGCGATGTTGTCATGAAGCAGCGTAAAGGCAATCCCCAAGACCACCCACCACTTTGATTATTTTATTTATATAAATATCATCAATTATAAAAAATACCAAAAAACAAAACCAAAATTTCATTTTTTATTATTTTAAAACCGTCACTTAATAAAAAATAAAAAAATAAAAAACCCCCTAAATAGATAAAAACAATCCATAATAAAGCACCCTTAACCCCCTAAAAATAATCAAAATACATAAAAATAAAATTCGGGCCCATTCCTCTAAAAACGGTACAACCGCCCACTAACCCCAACATAAACCCCTGCTATAACGGCACCACTCAAAAGCGAAAAAATCATGATAAACAACCCCTTAATTATTGATTCGCCTTTAAACCACATTGGTGAAACCGAAATGCGGCGACGCTTCCCCAGCAGCTACGAATGGGATGAGCATAATTTGCCGCAGATGATGCGCCCCACGCTAACCGCGGCACTCGCACGCTTCATCAGTCAACAACCATTCTTCTTTATCGCCACCGCCAATCAGCACGGCCACTGCGACGCCAGCTTTCGCGGCAGCGCCAGCAACGATCAAGGCGAGCCACTGCCCGCGCTGATCGTGCTGGATGAACGGTCTTTAATCTTCCCTGACTTCAGCGGCAACGGCCTGTACAACAGCCTCGGTAATATGGCCACCAATCCACACATAGGCATGCTGTTTGTCGATTTTGGTCGCCAGCGGCGTGCACGCGTCAACGGCAAAACCACGCTGCTGGCCATTGATGACGAGATCCTTAGCGTCTGGCCCACGGCGCAGTCCATCATTCATGTCGACATCGAGCAAGCCTACGGCAACTGCCCTGCGCGCATCCCCAAGCTGGTTCCACCACTTTAAAGGCTCATCAAAACATGAAATCAAGCTAGCCTAGCAATGGCCTTCAAATTACCGCCCTCAGCACTTTTCAACGGCCTTGGGCGCAGTATTTTTACGTTCCAAAAAAATGATCGGCCTAGGTTTCTGCCACACTCTGTCATAGCTCACAGGCTTTATTGTGCACCAAGGCCCTAATGCGCCGTAACGTGGCAAATGTTCGCGGCGCCTTGTTTTTCGTGCCGCCGATGCTTTAATTTCCGCTATGCTATCCGTCCCAAGCAGATAAGGCGCAAACGCCCAACCAGCCTTGGTCTAGCCCATAAAAACATCGTCACACAGAGGACAAAGCGTGAAACCAATCCTAAATAAACCCACTCTCTTAGCCGCCCTATTGCTGGCCACCAGCTTAGCGCCAGCCTGGGCTCAGCCACAACCACCGCTGAACCAAATACAGCAAGCCCGTGTCAGCAATGCCTGGCTGGAAATCGATACCCAAGCGTTTCAACGCAATCTACAAACCATGAAACACATGCTCAATGGCCAAAGTAAAGTATGTATGGTGATGAAGGCAGACGCTTACGGCCACGGCATTGCCAATCTATTGCCCACTGTGTTGGCAGAAAACATCCCCTGCATTGGCGTGACCAGCAATCGGGAAATCCAAGCCGTACGCGATGGCGGTTTCAACGGCCAGCTCGTGCGCCTACGCTCGGCCACGGCCAAAGAAATGACCGACGCCTTACCCTATCGGGTTGAAGAAATGTTGGGCAACTTAGACACCGCTCGCATCGCCAATGACATTGCCAAAAAAAATCAGCAAACCATTGCCTATCACTTAATGCTTAACTCTGGCGGCATGGATAGAAACGGCTTAGAAGTCGGCCATTCTCAAGGCAAAAAAGATGCCCTAGCCATCTTAAAACTCAGCCATTTAAAACCCGTCGGCATCATGACTCATTTTGCGGTGGAAGAAGTCGAAGAAGTGAGAGAAAAAGCCCAGCTGTTTGCCGAACAAAGCCAATGGTTGATTCAGGCCGGTGGCCTAGACCGCCAACACATCACCTTGCATGCAGCCAACTCTTACACCACCCTCAACGTACCCGAAGCCTGGTTCGACATGGTGCGCCCAGGTGCGCTGGCCTATAACTATTTTGACGATGGCCGTTACGAGCATATTTTCACCCTAAAAACCGAAATCGCCAGCGTGAACCCTTACCTCAAGGGCTCAAGCGTGGGCTACGACAAGGCGTTTACGCTGAAAAAAGATTCGCGCTTGGCTAATTTACCCATAGGCTATTCCGATGGCTACCTACGCTCCTTCACCAACACCGATGCAGGCCAGCCTAACTATGTGTTGATCCACGGCCAAAAAGCGCCGATTGTGGGCAAGATTTCGATGAATACCACCATGGTCGACGTCTCAGACATTCCCAATGTCAAAGCCGGTGACGAAGTGGTGCTGTTTGGCCAGCAAGGCCAAGCGCGCATTGATTATGAGTCGCTAAGTGAAACCAACCCTGCCTTTGTTGAAAAAGCGTTATGGGGCAATTTATTGCCTAAATACAATTTGCCTCACTAGGCCCCTAGGTAAGCACAAAAAAGCCGACGCAACCGCGTCGGCTTTTCTATACCAGCAGCGAAGCCTATTGCATCGCCGCCTTAAAATTAAGGCGCATCATCAACAGCATCACCACAATCACCAGGGGAATGCTGATTAAATTCACCCAGGCCCAGCCCAGGCTAGACACCGCTTGACCAGCAAACAGGCTGCCAAATGCAGCAGCGGTAAACACCATAAAGTCATTCATACCCTGTACTTTGCCTTTTTCATGATCTTGATAAGCAAAGCTGAGTAAGTTGGTGGCGCCAATAAAGGTGAAGTTCCAGCCCACGCCCAGTAAAATTAAGGCCACAAAATAATGGCCATAGCTTTGACCCAAAAGATTAATTCCTGCGGCCGCCAGCAGCAGCACACAACCGGCTTGAACCACTGCCTTAATACCAAAACGTTTGATCAAATGCCCAGTAAAGAACGACGGCACAAACATGCCCAATACGTGCCATTGAATCACGATGGCAATGTCTTCAAATAAGAAATTGTCATGATGCATGGCCAAAGGCGTGGCCGTCATCAAGAACACCATCACAGCATAGCCAATGATGCCAGAGGCCACCGCCGCCAACAGAGCCGGCTGACGAAACAATTCAGCATAGCTTCGTGTACTGGCATCAGTCGCCGCCTGAGCAGGACTACGCGGCGGCTGTAGCGGCAACAGCAAGATCAACACCAGCGCCACTACATACAGGCCAAACAGTCCAAAGAACGCCCCGACAAAAGCATTGCCCGCATACCAGCTCTGTGACCAAATGGCCATATTGGGCCCCAATACCGCGGCTAGAACGCCACCACCCATCACCAAACCAATCGCTTTAGCATGCATTGCCTTTGGGCATTCATCTAGGGCAGCAAAACGATATTGCTGAGCAGTACCAATGGCCAAGCCAGTTAAAAACGTACCCAAGGCAAAAATCGCCAAACTGTGGGCAAACAGGCCCTGCATCGCCACTAACGCGCCCACTAAACCCAACACATTACCCATCACAAAGCCTTTTTTACGGCCATATTTTTGCATAAAATGTGCCGCCGGCAATGTGGCCATGATCAAGCCTAAAAACTGAGCCGCAATCGGCGCTGTCACCAAAGCAGGATGGCTCGCCAACTGGCTGCCAATCAGCGCAGAAACGGCCACTAAAAGCGTATTACCTGTGGTGAGTAAGGCTTGCGCCAGGGCCAAGCCCCAGACGGTAAAGGGTAGTTTCATGTTGCTCCATACAAAGAGGTAAAAAAGACAGCGTACAACTTAAAGCTAGCTTGAAGTCAAGCGCTCAAAACCGCCAAAAGCCCGTTAAGCATACTATAAGCCGGTGCGGGCCACCAATAGGCAGTGAACGTGTTGGACTTTAACGCAGGTCTGTTTAAGCATTTCTAAGCCGCCTATGCGGCGGTGAACTTCTATCAATTATATAAAAGTACAGGGGTACTTTTCTAAGCCGCCTATGCGGCGGTGAACTCCGACAACTCAATCATTTTAGACACAGAAAATTTCTAAGCCGCCTATGCGGCGGTGAACTGCCCGCACGTACTGATAACTTTTGTAAATAATTTCTAAGCCGCCTATGCGGCGGTGAACCATTTGCGTCACGATAATCGAATATAACCTTATTTCTAAGCCGCCTATGCGGCGGTGAACACGGATGACCTTGCGCTTAAGTTGGGTCATTATTTCTAAGCCGCCTATGCGGCGGTGAACGGGGCTAATATGCTGGATAACTCGGACTTTAATTTCTAAGCCGCCTATGCGGCGGTGAACACTGGATAACCGCCCGCATCGTTCACGTGGTCTTTCTAAGCCGCCTATGCGGCGGTGAACAATCACGATGCCTTCTCTGTGCCAATTCGCCTTTTCTAAGCCGCCTATGCGGCGGTGAACTTCTATCAATTATATAAAAGTACAGGGGTACTTTTCTAAGCCGCCTATGCGGCGGTGAACCAAGAATGTCGTCAAACACATCGGGCGTCAGCTTTCTAAGCCGCCTATGCGGCGGTGAACGTTGATCGCCTTCACATACAAGCTGCGACGTTTTTCTAAGCCGCCTATGCGGCGGTGAACAAAACGATGGCTTTGCCTAGGAGAATGAATCCTTTCTAAGCCGCCTATGCGGCGGTGAACAGGCGCTGGGCTTGTTCGGTGGTGATGCGGTGTTTCTAAGCCGCCTATGCGGCGGTGAACGACAAGACTTCGAAACCATGGCCGCCGCCGTCTTTCTAAGCCGCCTATGCGGCGGTGAACATTGAGGCAATAATGCCACGATTTCGGGTCGTTTTCTAAGCCGCCTATGCGGCGGTGAACACCAAGGCGCAAGACGATGACCTTGACGCCATTTTCTAAGCCGCCTATGCGGCGGTGAACATCGCCCATAATAATCATCTCGTTAATGCTTTTTTCTAAGCCGCCTATGCGGCGGTGAACATCTATTGTATGAAGTTCGACTATACAAAGATTTTCTAAGCCGCCTATGCGGCGGTGAACTGGGTATTTCGCCCCATCCTACCCTCAAATCATTTCTAAGCCGCCTATGCGGCGGTGAACTGAAGTAAAACAGATCCACCAACATGGCCAAATTTCTAAGCCGCCTATGCGGCCGTGAACGCCCCCTCGAACGTCTTAATGCCACTCTTAGCTTTCTAAGCCGCCTATGCGGCGGTGAACAACCAGTACGTCGTTGAGGTTTTCTTTGGCGATTTCTAAGCCGCCTATGCGGCGGTGAACGAATCAAGCGGGTTCTTGTAGTCCACACACTTTTTCTAAGCCGCCTATGCGGCGGTGAACTGGTCGAGTCAGCCATATAAAACTCAAATCTATTTCTAAGCCGCCTATGCGGCGGTGAACGGCCTGCGCCCAGTTAAAGAGCAAACTGGTAATTTCTAAGCCGCCTATGCGGCGGTGAACAACGACGTTCACGCCCAGCGGTGGCGTTCAGTTTTCTAAGCCGCCTATGCGGCGGTGAACTTCTCTTCCTTGTCGTACACGGCCTTTTGATGTTTCTAAGCCGCCTATGCGGCGGTGAACAGAATATGAACGAATGGCACAA
>JAGNTR010000141.1 GCA_017987415.1 Neisseriaceae bacterium | reverse complement strand
GGCCGCGCCGGCATTTTGTCCTATATGCAGCAAAAAAGCATTTATTTGGGGTTGAGCAGCGTGCCCAACCCTTGGTGTGACTAAATCATACCGCGTCAACAAAGAGAACATAAAGGACTGCAACCATGTCAGAAAAAATCAATGTAGGTGAAGCAATCGTACGCGTTTTGGAAGCGCACGGTGTCGACAGCATGTATGGCGTGATTTCCATCCATAATTTACCCATTGCCGACGCCGTGGGCAGACGCAAGCAGATGCACTTTGTGTGCGCACGCGGTGAGGCAGGTGCCGTCACCATGTCGGACGCCCACGCGCGTTTTAAAGGCTTAGGCGTGTCCTTGACCAGTACCGGCGCTGGCGCCGGCAACGCCATTGGCTCGCTGATTGAGGCCACCAATGCGGCCAGCCCCTTATTGCACTTGACCGGTCAGGTCGAGCGTGAATACCTAGACCGCGACGCCAGCTTCATTCATGAAGCCAAAGATCAGCTGACGTTCTTAAAGGCCAGCAGTAAAGCCGCCTATCGCATCAACAGTCCAGAGCAGGCGGTTGGCATCATCCGCGAGGCCATTCGAGTGGCCACGACCGTGCCGATGGGGCCGGTGAGCGTGGAAATCCCCATCGACGTACAGGCCAGCTTGATTGAGCTGCCGCACGATTTAGGGCCTGTCGGCGCCTTGCAGCTGCCGGCGGCAAACGCTGGCGATGTGGCTGATTTGGCTGCGGCGCTGAAGGCGGCGAAGCGGCCAATGGTGTGGATTGGTGGCGGCTGCCTCAATGCCGCGGCCGAAGTCGAGGCCTTGGCCGATTTAGGCGTGCCTGTAGTATCGTCTACCCACGCGCGCGGCGTCCTGTCGGATGAGCATCCGCGTAGCTTGGGTGCGTTTCATAACGCCGCCGCGGTTGAAAAACTGCTGGCCGAAAGCGATCTGGCCATCGTTGTGGGCTCGCGTTTACGCAGCAATGAAACCAAAACGTATAGTGTGGTGTTTCCTGAAAACCTATACCAAATTGACGCCCACCCCGGCGCTCAGCAGCGCAATTATCGGGTGAAGCGGTTTATCTGTGCCGATGCCAAGACGATTTTGGGCCAGCTAGTGGCCGCATTGGCTGGCCACAGCAAAGTAGACAGTGCTTATGATGAGGCCATTGGCGCCGCTAAAGCGGCGGCGGTGGCGGGGCTACGCAAGCAAATCGACAACTATGCCCTTATTTGTGATGCCCTGCGTGAAGCCCTGCCGCGCGACGGCATCTTGGTGCGCGACATCACCATGTCTGGCAGTACCTGGGGCAGCAGGCTGTTCCCAGCCTATGGGCCAAACGGCAATATTCATTCTTTGGCGGGCGCCATTGGTCTGGGCTTAGCCACCGGTATTGGCGCGGCGATCGCTAATCGCGACAAAAAAGTGGTGACGTTGGTGGGCGATGGCGGTTTGGCTTTGGGCGTCGGCGAGATCGCGACCATGGTGCAAGAACAAACCAATATGGTGTTGATGGTGATGAACGACGGTGGTTATGGCGTCATGCGCGGCATTCAAAACAATTACTTTGAAGGGCGCCAATACTACAATGAGTTACACACCCCTAACTTTAAGGCCCTTGGTGAGGCGATGGGGGTCAAGAGCTGGCGCGTGGATTCGGTGGCCAGCTATGCAGCGGCGATTAAGGCAGCCATCGCCCATCAAGGCCCCAGCCTAGTTGAGGTGATGATGGATGGCGTTGGGCCGCTGAATTTTGCTGGGCCACCGCAGAAGAAGCTGTATTAACGTGTGAACGGGTTATACCCTTGCTGTATGTTACCCACGCTTTGGCGTGGGTTTTTTTGTTTGGGCGTCGGCCAATTTGATCAAGGCGTCAAGGCAGGATATTTAGCTTATTGTCGGATAATTGAATTTTTATATCACGATATTATTTTTGCATTTTCTGAACTTTTTGAAAATTGATTGAATATATTGTTATTTTTAAATTCTTGATAGATAATGAAGACGTAATGTTGGCAGGTTGTTGTGCCATTTGCAAACCCTGATGGCGCAACCGGCTCAGCCCCGTTTTTGTTTATTAGGTTTTATTTAAAATAGGATATCAAATCCTATCGGGTGCTGGGTTCTTGAATAAAAAACGTTTAAACCACTACCTAAGGCTCCGCTATGAACATTACCCGTCGCGATTTCTTGAATGGCGTGGCATTGACCATCGCCGCAGGGTTAACCCCTATTCAGCAGCTGTTACAAGCTTCTTCTTTGGCCACCGCCACCTTGGAATCTGGTCAAGACTATTATCCGCCCGCCTTAATGGGCATGCGCGGCAACCATCCTGGCTCGTTTGAGCCGGCTCATGCCTTGGCCCGCGCTGGCGTGCGTTTTGACACCACCGGCCCGATCGAAGAAACCTATGATTTGGTGGTGGTCGGCGCTGGCATCAGCGGCCTTGCTGCGGCGTTCTTTTACCGCCAGCAGTTTGGGCCCGACAAAAAAGTGTTGATTCTCGACAACCATGATGACTTTGGCGGCCACGCCAAGCGCAATGAGTTCAGCACCGATGAGGGCATGGTGTTGGGCTATGGCGGCAGCGAATCCCTACAGTCGCCGCGCTCGATTTACAGCCCCATTGCCACTAAGCTCATTGAAGATTTGGGCATTGATTTGACCCGTTTAGAAAGTCATTTTGACGTGAATTTTTATCCCGACCTGGGCTTGAGTAAGGGGGTGTTCTTTGACAAGGCCCACTTCGGGGTTAATAAAATCGTGTCTGGCGATCCTGGCCACGGCGTGGCCGACGACATCCCCATCAATCGGCTCAATGGCCGCAGCTACCGTGAGTTTATCTCCGATTTTCCGCTGCCCAAGCAGGATAGAGAAGATTTGATTAAGCTGCACGAAGAGACGGTAGACTATTTGGCGGGCATGAGCACCGAAGAGAAAGTCGACTATCTGGATCGTCACAGCTATACCCAGTTTTTACGCGATAAAGTGAAACTTTCTAAACGCGCCATTCTGTATTTTCAACAGCAAACCAGCGACTTCCAAGGTGTAGGCATAGACGCCACGGCATGTTCAGACGCACGCCTGTGCGCCTTGCCTGGCTTTGAAGCCATGAATCTGCCGCCTTTAGATGAAGAATCCCAGGCCGAGTTGGATGATCTTTACATCCATCACTTTCCAGACGGTAACGCCACCATTGCGCGCCTTTTGGTGCGTCGGCTGATTCCTGCCGTGGCCCTAGGCGACACGATGGAAGACGTGGTGTTGGCTAAATTTGACTACAGCAAGCTGGATCAGCCTAAGTCACCCACGCGGCTGCGCCTGAACGCAACCGTGGTGCGCGCCGATAATGCGTCTGACAACACCGTGGTGCTGGCCTATGCGCGGGGCGATAAAGTGCATCGCGTCAAAGCTAAATACGCCATTATGGCAGGCTACAATATGATGATTCCGTCCATCGTGCCCACCATGCCGCAGGTGCAGCAAGATGCGCTACACCAAAACGTGAAGGCACCGCTGGTGTATTCCAAAGTGGTGATTAAAAACTGGCAGGCCTTTAAGAAGCTAGGCGTGCACAGCGTGTATTCACCCACGGCGCCTTATAGCTTAGTCAAACTAGACTATCCCGTGTCTATGGGGGGCTACGAGCATTCTAAATCGCCCGATCAGCCTATGTGTTTGCACATGGTGTATGTGCCGATCATGGCGGGCAGTGGTTTGCCTGCGCGAGAACAGTCGCGCATGGGCCGCGCCAATTTGCTGGCCACCTCGTTTGAAGAGCATGAGCAAATGATTCGTGATCAATTGCAGGCCATGTTGGGCGAAGAAGGGTTTAACCACGAAACCGACATTTTGGGCATCACCGTAAACCGCTGGTCGCACGGTTATTCTTATACCGTGAACACGTTGTTTGACGATGAGGACGAAGCCGAGAAAATTATTGAAACGGCGCGCCAGCCGTTTGGCAATATTCACATTGCTAACTCGGACGCCAATTGGGGCCCGTATGCCCATGAGGCGATGGATGCGGCTCACCGTGCGATTGCTGAGGTGGCCGAGAAGCTGGTGTTGACGCAAGGAGGTGTGGCATGAATAAGCGCATATTAACCTTGATGCTGGCCTTGAGCGCTGGCTTGGGGCTGAGCGTCAACGCTTGGGCCAATACCGACGCCGATAAAGCGCCTAGCCGCGGTGAATATTTGGCCCGTGCGGGCGACTGTATTGCCTGCCATACAGCCAAAGACGGTGAGCCGTTTGCGGGTGGCCTGGCCATGAGCTCACCCGTTGGCGTGATTTACTCAACCAACATCACGCCTGACCCCACCCACGGCATTGGTCAATATAGCCTAGCCGATTTTGATCGAGCCGTGCGCCACGGTCAGGCTAAGGCCGGCCATCATTTGTATCCCGCCATGCCGTTTACCGCCTATGCTAAGGTCACTGACGATGACCTGAAGGCTTTATACGACTACTTTATGAACGAGGTTCAGCCGGTGGCCAAGGCCAATCAGCCCACAGCGATTGAGGCCCCGATGAATCAGCGCTGGCCGTTGGCCATTTGGGGCAAGCTGTTCCACGACAGCAGCGTCTTTAAGCCTGATCCAGCCGCCAGCGACGAGGTCAACCGTGGCGCTTATCTGGTGCAAGGCTTAGGCCACTGCGGCACCTGCCATACGCCGCGCAACGTAGCCATGCAGGAAAAGGGCTTAACGGGTAAGGACACTCAGTATTTAGCGGGTGCCTATTTAGATGGCTGGTGGGCACCGAGCCTGCGTGGCATGGATTTTGATCAGGCCGATTTGGTGCGTTTGCTGCAGGACGGACACGCCCGTAAAACCTCGTTTTCTGGCCCAATGGCGGAAGTGGTGAGCGAAAGCCTACAGTATTTAAACACCGACGACGTCAACAGCATGGTGGCGTATTTAAACAGCCTCTCGTCTGAGCCTGTGAAGGCTAATAAGCCTGCTACTTTGCCTGAGGCGGTGAAGCGCCAAGGCCAGGGCACATATATGATGTATTGCAGCAGCTGCCACGGCGTCAACGGCAAAGGATTTGACTATGTGGTGCCGGAATTGGCCAATAACGGGCGCATGAACGTGACCTTAACCAATGCCGTGCAGGTGATTTTGCACGGCGCCAAAACGCCGATCACCAGCGGGCAGACGGCCTATCACATGCCTGGCTATGGCAAGCTGTTAAGCGATGAAGAGGTGGCGTCTGTGGCCAACTACATCGGCACGTCTTGGGGCAATGCCGCACCGGTGATTGAGGCCAGCGAAGTGGCTAAAATCCGTACTGGGCCGAAGCCCATTAGCGCCATGGCCGTAGTGGGCGGGATTGCTGCGGCTGGCATCGTTGGCCTACTGCTGTTGGTATGGGTGCTGCGTAAGCTCTTCGGGCGCAAAAAACGCCGTTGATTGATGGTGTGATCACCAAGGCCAGCGTTTGCTGGCCTTTTTTGTGGGCGTTCGAGATAAGGCTAAGGCCTTAAAATAGTGCGAAAGGTGAGGTTGATGCGGCCCGCATCGATGCGGCGGCTTTTCAGTAGGCTGTGGCGCCAATGGTACTGGGTGTCGCCGCGCATCACGATGAGTTGGCCGCTGGCCAGAGGCAGGCGCCGCTCGTCCAGCGTGCGTTTGTGGCGTAAGGCAAACACCCGTTCGGCACCGAGGCTGAGTGAGGCAATGATGGGTTGATCGCCTAGCTCGGCTTCGTTGTCGCTGTGCCAGCCCATACCGTCCTGTCCATCCCAATAGTGGTTGAGCAGGCAGGCGTTAAAGCGCTCGCCCACATGAGATTCCACCCGTGCTTTGAGTTCGAGCAAATAGGGCGTCCACGGCTGAGGGGCTTTGCTGCTGCCGCTGTAGCGATAGTGGGCGCCGGCATCGGCGTACCAGGCGACCTGGCGGCGGGTGGTGATGGTGCGGCCAAACATCTGGAGCTGATCCGGCCGCCAGTCAATGTGCCGAAGCAGTTCGGCATAGGCCTGCTGTGCTTCGGTTAGGTTCAAGACTAAGCCGTGATTGTGTAAGCAACCATCGTAGGGCAGCAGGTTCTCGAGGCCGTCGCTGGGGGCGAAAAGGTCTAGCGTCATCGTAAAGAAGGGCTGGTTTAATGAAGGATAACCAGAGTATAATCTTGATTGTGTAACTTAATCAAGATGGGTGTTAAAATGGACCAGCCACAGCATGGCGGTAAACGACAGGGCGCAGGCCGTAAGCCCAAATTCGGCAGCGGGCGCGCCACGGTGGTGAAGCGGGTGCCGCAAGATTTGGTGGCCGCGGTGGATGCCTTGATCACTGCACCACGGCCGCAGCGCTTGCCGGCTGATGCACGGTTGATCACGCCTGCTGCCAATGAGGCTTTAATCCCTATGGCCTTGAATAAGGTACCGGCAGGCTTTCCGTCACCGGCCGAGCCGTATATTGCGGATTATTTAGACTTTAACCAGTATTTAATCAGCAACCCAACCGCTACTTTCGCCGTGCGCGCAGGTGGCGTGTCGATGCTGGATGCCGGCATTGACGTGAATGATTTATTGGTCATTGATCGCGCGAAGACGCCTAAGCATAAAGACATTGTGATGGCAGATATGGGCAGTGAATTCACCATTAAGCGGCTACATCAAGGGCCTGATCTGATCGAGCTGCACGCCGAAAATGAAGCCGAGGATTATCCCGTATTTCGTCCCGGCCCCGAAGACGTATGGCACATTGTCGGCGTGGTGACGTTTGTGATTAAAGACGTTCGGCACGGCAAACGCTGAT
>JAGNTR010000140.1 GCA_017987415.1 Neisseriaceae bacterium | reverse complement strand
TGGTGAGCGGCTTCAGCCTGAGTCGACTGAACCAACTGTGCCGATGCCAAACTGAGCTGCTGTTGTACGTTCAGCACCGCCTGCTCTGCCTGCTGTTGCTGTCGCCACGCGGGCTGAATCAATTGAGCCTGCTGAGCCCGCACCAACCGCTGCTGAACATCTTGCATCGCCGGTGCCGCCAGCTGTAATTGCTGTAAGCGCGTCTGGGTTTGAGCCTGCTCCTCAAACTGTGCTTGCAGCTGCGTGGCTTCGGCTTGAGCGGTACTGGCCCGATGCAGCTGCGCCTGAGCATCAGCCCGCTGCTCCTTAGCGGCCGCCAAAGCCTGCGTCGCCGTCGCCAGCTCGGCCAACAAGGCCTCTTCATCAGCCACGTCCACGCCCAGCAGCAGGCCCTTCACCCGCTCATCGTGGGCCAGCTTGGCTTGTTGAATGCCGCTGGCTTTTTGCTTAAGCGCCTCTTCGATACGCTGATAAATTTGGGTTTGAAACAAACGGCTAAAAATCTGTTCACGTGATTTGGAGTCTGCCAGCAATAAGGCCCGGAACTGCCCCTGCGGTAAAATCATCACCTGCCGAAACTGCTCTGCCGTCAAGCCAAGTAGCTCTTCAATCGCCGCATTAGCCTCCGTCACTTTACGGCTCGTCATCAGGCGCTCTGCCCCATCATCGGCACACTCATACAGCGTGGCCTCGGCAGCCTGGTCGGTATAACCCTCGCCACGGCTTTTCGGCCGCTGCTGCTGCGGCATACGCTCAATCCGATAGCGCTTGGTGCCGAGCTGGAATGTTAGCTGCACCTGCGTGGGCAGCTGCTCAGGCGCCAGATCGCAGCGCATTTGCGCCCCTTCGCGTTCATTGCCGGTGGTTTGGCCATAAAGAGCAAAGCAAATGGCGTCGAGTAAAGCACTTTTACCCGCCCCTGTTGGTCCGTTAATTAAAAACAGCGGATGCTCACCCAGCAGCCTAAAATCTACCCGTTCGGTGCCGGAAAAAGGCCCAAAAGCCTGTATCTGTAAAACCAAAGGCCTCATGCCAAATCCTTATTTTTCGTGGTCAGCTCACTCACCAACGCCGTCATGGCCTCAGCCTGAGCCTCACTCAATGGCTGGCCTTGAACCTGCTGATAAAAATCATCAAAGAGCGCCAATGGGCCTTTTTTTAATTGCCGCTGGCTCACATTCACTGGCCGCTCTTGATTAAAAGCCAGCCGCTCCATATGCAGCACATTAGGGTATACCGCCCTTACCTGGGCCATCGCATCAAGTAAGGCCTGCTGATCGGTTAAGCGCACCAAAACATAGTCATCCGCCGCGGGGTCGACGCCACCTTGCGCCTTCACTTCGGCCAGCGTGCCTTCAATGATGCGCATGTCACGCAAGGGCGTGAGGGGTAAATGAGTGATTTCGGCCACGCGTTGCTGGGCCAGCGTGATCAAGGTCACGCCCTTTTTCTGACCCTCCTCAGAAAAGCTGTATTTTAATAAGGAGCCCGAATAGCGTATGTGCTCAGCACCTTTGGCCTGAGGGCTATGTAGATGGCCTAAGGCCACATAATCAAACGGCAACATCGGCGCGGCCGCCACTTGATCGGCACCGCCGATGGCCAAAGGCCGTTCTGAATCAGAAGCCGCCGCGCCGCTGACAAAGCAGTGACTCATGCACACATTCGCCACGTCCGGCCGCATCTGCGTCACAATCGCCTCGACTAGGGCCGTATGCGCCTCATCAAAGGTGCGTACCGGCAGCCCTAGTTCTGTACGCACTTCTTCCGGCGTATGGTAGGGCACGCCGTACACATGAACCGTTTGCTCGCCCTGTTGGATCACTACTGGTTCGGTCACCTGCGCCAAATCGCCCAGAATGTGTAAGCCAGAAGCTTTTAGCTGGCTGGCGCCAAAGCGCAGCCGCACGGCACTGTCGTGATTTCCTGAGATTAAAATCAGCGGCGTTTTTAAGCGACCGCATACTTCGCTCACCACCTCATCCAACAGCGCCACGGCATCTGCCGGTGGCACTGATCGGTCGTAGATGTCACCGCTGACCAAAAGTGCGCTCACCTGATAAGCCTCAATATAAGCCACAATCTGTTGGAGTACGTGGCGCTGGTCTGCCAATAGCGAAGCTTGGTGAAACTGACGGCCCAAATGCCAGTCAGAGGTGTGTAATAGTTTCATGCTGCTCATTCCATATGCCGCGATGCCCTCATTATAAGCGACTTCCTCACTCTGCTGTAGCGCCGACTGCCGCCCAGACCGTAGCGTCATGATTTGGTCACATTTCGCGCTTACACTACAGGCTTCTTCTTTCTGATCATGGTCTCTCATGCGCCCTCACGCCCTGACGCTCAGCGTTACTTTGGCCACTTTATTTGCTTTAAGCGCCTGCGCCAGCGCGCCTAAAGGCCAAATCCTACCCTACCAAACCTTGGCCACCCTCACCACAACCCAAGGCCCACCTTTAACCATTAACCACGGTGGCTTTGGCTCTGACGCCGCTGCCCACCCTAGCATCGCTGGCCAGTTTTACGCCTTAACCGACCGCGGCCCTAATCTAGACACCAAGGGTGAACACGGCGCAGGCAAGATTTTCCCAACCCCCGACTTTACCCCCAGCATTGGCCTTTTTGCCATTGATGCCCAGCAAAACATCGCTTTACTCAAAACCATTACCTTAAAAAATCGCCAAGGCCAGCCCATTAGTGGCTTACCCAACCCACCAGGCATAGGCGGCACCTTAGAAGTTCCCTATCGCCTCGACGGCAGCGTCATCACCGTCGACGCCGATAAACCGTATCACCCCGACACCAATCCCATTCGCTGGGACCCAGATGGCTTGGACAGCGAAGGCTTAGCCGCGCTTACAGACGGCACGTTTTGGGTCAGCGATGAATACGGGCCGCACATGGTGCATTTTGACGCCAATGGCGTTGAAATCGGCCGCATCAATCCGTTTTCACAAGACGTTCGGGCAGAATTTAATCTACCGGCCGAGCTGGCCAACCGTCGCCCTAACCGTGGCATGGAAGGCTTAACCATCACGCCAGACCAACAAACCTTAGTGGGCATCATGCAGTCAGCTCTATCCAACCCCAATAAAGCCGCGCATCGCTCCGACCTCACGCGCATCGTCAGCGTCGACCTTAAAACAGGCCAAACCAAACAGTATTTATATCCACAGGCCTTAGCTGAAAATTCAAATTCCGGCATCATGGCTTTAGCCAACGGCCAGTTTTTAGTGATTGAACGCGACGGTCAGTTTGCGTTAAAGCAGCCGAACACCATGAAGCACATTTATCAGATTGATTTAAGCCAGGCCACCGACCTCAACGCCATTCAGGCGAATGACGTCTTCAGCCACGACCCGCAGCTAGGCCTCCTCATTCAAGGCCAAACCTTAGAGCAATATCGCCTCAACCACGACTGGGTTGATTTCGCTCAGCTAGGCCTGATACCGGTGCAAAAAACCTTGGTGGCTGACTTGGTCAAAAGTTTGAATTATCCACACGATAAGCTAGAAGGTATGTGGCTCATGGACGCCCACACGCTGGCGGTGGTTAACGATGATGACTTTTCAATCTGGACCACAGACAATCAGCCAGAGCCGAAATACCTAGACCCGCAGCGCCGCCGCGTTGACCACAATACGGTGTATACCCTGCCGTTTAAGCCACAGCCCTAAGATGGCTCCATAAAAAAACCGCGCCTAAGGCGCGGTTTTTTAAACCTCAGCAGGTGCTATTTTCACCGCCAGCAGCTCACCTTTACCGATCGGTACTAGGCTACTCATAAAGCCTCGATCGGCCTCAATTAAATCGGCTAAGGGCTGGATTTGGGTTTGATGAGACAGCGCATTGTCCACCACCAGCAACCCTTGTGGACGCAACAGCCGCCGTAAATCTGGCCACCAAGCCACATAATCCTCACGCTTGGCGTCTAAAAAAATCAGGTCAAACGGCTCGTGCGCCTCATCGGCTAGAAAAACACCCGCATCCCCCGTAAACAGCTGGATATTGCGTAAGCCTGAAGCCTTAAAGTTTGCGGCCGCCATTTTGGCCTTGTAATCACTGCGCTCCAGCGTGATCACCTGGCCCTCTAAACGCTGGACCGAATCCGCTAGCCATAAAGTCGAATATCCATTCGACGTGCCGATCTCCAACACCCGCTTCGCCTGCGTGCTTTGCACCAGCAATGCCAAAAACGAACCGGTTTCTGGCGTGATGTTCAACATTTTTAAACAACGTTCGCTGGTGCTTTCATCATTTTTATTGCCAAAGGCGGCCAGTTCCGCCAGCAGCTGTCGTAAAGCTTCCCTCATCACCACCTCGTCTTTGTGTATATTAATATACATTCATCCTAACCCCTAGGCGACTGATGAAGCAACAAAAAAAGCCCGTCTGGGCTTTTTAAAACACGACCGTCTATTCAAGCCGCTTCCTCGGCATCAACATCACGCTGAACCAGATAAATCAACACCAGCAAAATAGTCACAAAAAAACGAAACGCATCCGGTACGCCGTTCCATTGCTGCGACATCCACATGCCAAACCACTCGCCCCCGACCGACATAAAAGCCACTTGCCAGGTTAGGAAGCCCAAACTTAGACCAGCCACGGCCACGTTTTTTTGTTGGTTAAATACCTGAGCTGGCTGCTTCAGGTTTTTAAGCAGCTTAATGCCCCCAATCCAGCACAAAATGGCCGTCAGGGTTTCCAAACAGATGATGCCGATATAGCCTAGATTTTGAATCACGTCATTATGGATGGCGCGATAGGTGATGCGGGCATCTGGAAAAATAGTGTCCATCGCGAACACATGGTGTACAAAAGCAAAATTAGTGTCGTAGTCAGTGATGTTGCCAAAGGCCACTAAGGTCGAGAAAAAAGCAATGGCGCACACCATCAGCGCCTTAGATAAACGTATGATCATATGAAAGTCCTGTTGTGTAAAATAGCGTACAAGCTGCGAACGCAGCGTCTATCGGGCTCAGAACCATGCTTGATGAGGCCTGCTGGATACCCGTAAGAAACAGACCTTTGAAAGATAAAGTTTAGCATAAATCAAAACTTTGCTCGATCTTCACCATACCGCTCACAAACAGCGACAGACTGAAACAATTCACCACACATTCCATCACACCATAGGCATAAAAAAAACGCATTACTTAAGCACTGGCCGATTTTACTGCTGAAAAAAAGCCTAGCCCCTACATAATGAATCATCATCCACTTTTTATGGCTGATTTTAGCCATATTCTACGCCCGTTAAAAATAAATTATTTAAAATCAACTATATAAAATTTAAAATTACAAAAACAAACCTCTGTTTAAAAAAAAACGTTGTCGCCCTGATTATTTATATCTATGCTACCGAACACTCAATAATAAATGATTCAAACAAAGATTTGCTTTATCAGTTGAGTGATTTGGCTGCTAACCGCGGCCTTTAAACGGAGAAAAAAATGTCTACAGAAATCCCTCAAGACGACCTCAAACGAGGTCTCGACAATCGTCACGTACAGCTCATTGCTATTGGCGGTGCCATTGGTACTGGTCTATTCATGGGCTCAGGCAAAACCATTAGTTTGGCCGGCCCATCTATTATTTTCGTGTACATGATCATCGGCTTCATGCTGTTCTTTGTGATGCGCGCCATGGGTGAGCTGCTGCTGTCTAACCTGAAGTACAAGTCGTTCATCGACTTCTCTTCCGATCTATTAGGTCCTTGGGCCGGCTACTTTACCGGCTGGACCTATTGGCTATGCTGGGTCGTCACTGGCGTAGCCGACGTGATTGCCATTGCAGGCTATGCCCACTTTTGGTGGCCAGAGCTTAATCCGTGGATACCGGTGTTAATCTGCGTGGTGTCATTCTTGGCCTTAAACCTCGTGGCAGTGAAGCTGTTTGGGGAAATGGAATTCTGGTTTGCCCTCATCAAAATCGTGGCCATTGTGGCCTTGATCGTTACTGGCCTATACATGGTATTAAGCGACTTCCAATCGCCAAGCGGCAGCGTGGCCTCACTGGGCCATATTTGGAATGATGGCAATATGTTCCCACACGGCGCCATTGGCTTTTTTGCTGGTTTCCAAATTGCGATTTTTGCCTTTGTGGGCATTGAGCTTGTGGGCACCACTGCGGCTGAAACCAAAAACCCAATGAAAACCTTACCCAAAGCGATCAATTCGATTCCGGTACGGATTATTTTCTTCTACGTTTTGTCCCTCATTGTGATTATGTCGGTGACGCCTTGGGACCAAGTGGCTGCAGACCGTAGCCCCTTTGTGGAAATGTTTGTGCTGATCGGCATTCCTTTTGCCGCCAGCTTGGTGAACTTTGTGGTGTTAACCTCTGCCGCTTCATCGGCCAACAGCGGCGTGTTTTCAACCAGCCGCATGATGTATGGCCTGGCCGAGAAAAAAGCCGCTCCAGCCCTGTTTGCTAAGCTGTCTAGCCTACATGTGCCAGCCAATGGCTTGATCTTCTCATGCATCTGCATCGCCATCGCCTACGGTATTTTGTCGATGATGCCGAGCATCATGGGTGCGTTCACCGTGGTCACCACCATTTCCGCCATTTTGTTTATCTTCGTGTGGTCGATCATTTTGATTTCCTACATTGTGTATCGCAAGCAGCGCCGCGAACTGCATGAACAATCTATTTACAAAATGCCTGGTGGCGTGGCCATGTGCTGGGTGGTATTGGCATTCTTTGCCGCCGTACTGTACCTACTCACCTTAGAAAAAGACACGATGGAAGCACTGGCCTTT
>JAGNTR010000139.1 GCA_017987415.1 Neisseriaceae bacterium | reverse complement strand
TGATTCAAAAAGGTGGGCACGCTGCGCTTTGCCCACTCTACAAATAGTCAACAAATCGTGGTTTATCGTATCGCTCCCTACGCTCTTGATTTACGTCCACAGCGTAGGCCCTTAAGCGTAGGGTGGGTCGTGACCCACGCGGGTTTGAATTTAGGCAGGAGGATACGTTAAGAGCGGTGGGTAGGCTTCGCTTTACCCACCCTACGCGATGGTGCATAAACCATCCCAAGCCAAATACTCGAGCCAAGGGCTGATAGGATCATGAAACTCGGCGCTTGACACTAACGTTACGTTAGCCTTTATAGTGAGCCTATTGAACACCAGAAGGAACAGACATGCACTGGAAAGTGGGTGAATTAGCCAAGCTCGCTAACATCAGCGTCAGAACACTACATCATTACGAGCAAATTGGCCTCCTGACGCCAGCAAGGCGCAGCGACGGTGGCTATCGGCTGTATGATGTCCAAAACGTGCAGCGCTTAATGCAAATCGTGTGTTTGAGCCAAGTGGGCATGTCGCTAGATGAAGTCAAACAGGCCTTGGCCGACTATCCTGACGATATTTTGCCCCACCTCAAACAACATCTAGCGCTGCTAGATCAACGTTTATCCCAGCTGCAAACGGTGCACACTAGATTGCAGAGTGTGATCAGCAAAATAGCCAACAACCAACAGCCTTCCTGGATAGACTGGGCCCTTAACCCTGATTTGATCCGCCTCTCGGACCAATGGCACGCCACCGATGCTTTTGATGCGCTGGCCTTGTATGAATCCCACCTGAACCAAAGTGCACGCTGGCAACAGCTGCTGGCTCATGAGGCACAAAACACGGCTTGGGACTTGGTTGCCAGCTTTGAGGCCTTAACCGATGCCAGCTTATTGTGCCATCACCATCTTTGGCACAATCCAAACCTCACCGCCTTTGCACAGCTGGATCGGCCTCATGCCGACACCATTCGCGCTCAATGGGCTCAGCAGCATCGGCTCTTATGGCAAGCACAGCTGACGCCAGCAGCCACAGCCTGCTTAAATCACACTCATGCTCAAGCCCTGTCTGCTTGGCCAAGCATCTTGGCTGATTTACACCAGGTGACGCACCATCAGCTCGACCCTGCCAGCTGCCATCATGCATGGCGGCATTGGTGCCTCACCCTAGGTCAAGGCGATGAAGCATTGACTCGGCAAATCATGCACAGTTTTTTGGCTGAACCACGCTTACAACAGGGCTTATGCCTAAATCCAGCCCGCGCTGACACTTGGCAGTCCTGGCTAAACCAAACCTTTACCAACTCACCCTAAACACGCTCACCATGACTATTCACATCCAACCCACCCTAGCGGCAAACTACACAGAACTGGCCACTATTTGGTCCACTTCAGTATTGGCCACCCATCATTTTTTAAAACCTGAAGACTATGCCGAAATCAAACAGCAGCTGATACCGGTGTATTTTCCAGCGGTGACGCTGTATCAAGCCGTTGACGCAAAAACAGAACGCATCGTCGGCTTTGTCGGTGTCTTAGACGGCTGCGTGGAAATGCTGTTCATTGATGCGCAGGCACGCGGCCACGGCGTTGGCACCTTGCTGCTGGATTTTGCGGTGGCCAATTTAGCCGCCACCACGCTAGACGTCAACGAACAAAACGAGCAGGCCGTTGGCTTTTACCGACACTATGGCTGTCGCCAAATCAGCAGGCAAGCCCTCGATGGCGCCGGCAAACCCTATCCTACGCTCACCCTAGCCTTACCTCACCCCGACGCGAAACGATCAAACATGCCAAAATGATTCTGAAGCCTGGCACAAGGCTAAGCCATCATCAAATTGACACATCGCTGTGCTAATCTGAGTTATTCACCCTTGCCTTGGAACGAGCATGTCGACCACGCCCACAACGCAGATGGATTTATCCGCCTGGCCTGAGGACGCCGCCACGCGCCTGTGCGCCTTGATCCAGCGCCACGCGCATCAAGGTGAATACGCCGTATTTGACGCCGACCAAACCTGCTATCAGCACGACTTAACCGAACCGCTGCTGGCCTATTTAGAACGACAAGGCCTGATCAGCCAAGACACGCTGGCAGCCGAATTAAAGCTGCTGCCTTTTTTAAACTCAATAGGTGCTGAGCCAGAAAGCCTCTACAGCTATTACACTCGCTTGTGCGCCCTCGACGCCAATATTGGCTACGCTTGGATTGCCCAAAGCTTTGCCGGCCTCAGCCTAGGTCAGCTCAAGGCCAGCCTAGACGCTATGCTCGCTGCTGGCCAAGCCCTGCCGGTGCGCACCTGGCTAAACGGCAACGCCCAATCAGGCTTAAGCCACCCCCCACGCATGGTTTTGGGCATGCAGCAGCTCATTGCGGCGCTACAACAGCACGGCATCGCCGTCTACATTGTCAGCGCCGGCCTCGAAGAAGCCGTACGCATGTTACTGGCCGATCCTCAATATGGTTATCACGTCCCAGCAGAGCACGTCATCGGCGTCACCACTTTGTTACGCGATCCACATACTGGCGACGTCACCACTGCGCGGCAGCGCATGGCCGCCGGCAGCTATCGTACCGAAAACCTAGACCAGCATCACCTGACTACCCAGCTATTGGCGCCGCTGACCTGGGCCGAAGGCAAGGTCGCCGCCATTAAAACCCACATCGACGCCGTCCGTCAGCCCATCTTAGTCGCAGGCGATACCCCCGACAGCGATGGGCCGATGCTGTTCGACGCCACCGACCTCAAACGTGGCGGCCTGCGTTTATTCATCGATCGCAGCGCATGTGCCGTACAGCGTTTGCACATCATGCAGGCGCAGCGAGCGGCCCAACAGGCCGCGGCCTACTTACCGGTGAGCGCTCATGATGGCTGGCTACTGATCGCTCACCAGCAATTAATGGGCGCGAACCACTGCATGGCCACCCTTTAAACAACTAATGAATAATAATGCTCGTCATCTTCGATTCGGCCATTGAATTCAAAGCCAAAAGAGGTATACAGACTTTTGGCAATGTGGTTTTCATCCTCTAGCATGATGTCGATGGTTTGGTACTGCGCCTCTTTTAAATAGGTCAAGATGGCCGCAAATGATGCCCGACCAAGGCCGCGGCCGATAAATTTATGGTCCAGCATAAACCGCCAAATTTCAGCATGCTCAGGCTTGTCCTCGGTACGCTCATACATAAAAAAGCCAATCAACTGCTCGTCTGCATAAAGGGCTTTAGGCACTAAACCAGGGAAATACTGAGCCTCCATGATGGACAGGGCGTTACAGCATACGTATTCCTCGAACACGGTCGCCACCCCATCTTTATTGCCCGTCAGCTCGGCTACGTCTAGACAATTGTCTTTGCTAATCTCTTTAATGTGAATCATGCTTCTGTCTCATTCTTGATTAAAACTAGACCGACTAGTCTAATGATTAGCATGCACAGTAGCAAAAACCGATCAAATAGTCTATATTTTTATGGTAAGCCTTGCCCAAACCCGAGATTCTGCTCGACGATGAGGCCAAGCAGCGGTGGCGCAGCCCTACTCGTACTGGCTTTGGCCTGCTCATCAATCTCGCCACACCCGCCCAAACCGCCTACGACTAACAGGATCACCTATGCCCAAAATATGGACTACGACAGAAAAACGCGACATTCAAACCTTTATCGCGTCAGCACCCGATGAAAATCCTTGGGTGCACGGGCAGCCTGAGCCTGAATGCATTGAAGTGGTGCCTTATGACGCTCACTGGCCGCATCTGTTTGCGACACAGAGCCAAAGAATTGCGGCAGCTTTGGGCGATATTGCCTTAACCATTGCCCACGTGGGTTCAACCGCCGTGCCCCACTTAGCCGCTAAACCCGTCATAGACATTGATTTAATCGTGCCCAACCCGCATTTAGAAGTGCAATACGTCCCCGCCTTAACCGAATTAGGCTATGAGTTAACCATCAGAGAACCTTCTTGGTATCAGCATCGAATGTTACGGCTAGCTCAGCCGAGGGTGAATCTGCATGTATTTGGGCCCCACTGTCCCGAACACTGGCGCCACCAACTGTTTAAACAATGGCTCATACAGCATCCTGAAGATTGCGCTCGCTATGCCGAGGCCAAAATGCAGTCACGGCACCATGTCGCCACCGTCGCCGCATACAATCAAAAAAAGCAGCAGATCGTGCGAGAAATTTATCAGAAGCTATTTGCCGCGCTCGACTAGGCCACGCCAGCGCTTAGCCACCACAAAGAAGCCGCTTTATCTTCATCGCGCGCCTCAGCATCAGACCTTCATGCCGACACGCCGTGGGCAGACACCGAAAACGCTAGGTTAGCAGTTGCGCCTAGGTTCCGATCAAGCATAGACGCATAGCCCACTTTGGCTTAGACTTAAGCACCTATGCCAATACAGAATGAGCCCTATGCCGCAGACCAACGCCCAAGTAGCCCCAAAACGTCCTCGTACCAAGCCCGCCCATGTGCGCCTAGAAGAGCTCATGAACGCCGCCGAGAACCTCTTTCTGGCACAGGGCGTGGACGCCACCACGATTGACGACATTGTGACTGCGGCCGACGTAGCCAAGGGCACGTTCTATCATTATTTTTCGTCTAAAAACGACCTATTGGTGTCGTTAGGCCAGCGCTACACCGAACGCTTTATCGAACGTTTGGCCGCGGCCATGGCGCAATGCGACGATGATGATTGGGTCGGCAAGCTACGCCAGTGGGTCCACAGCAATGTGACCACCTACGCTGAGACCTACCACATCCACGACATCGTCTACATCAACCACCATCACCACGATCGTGCTAATCCAGCCAAGAACGCCATCCTCGATCAGCTCTTGGCCATCATTGAAGGCGGCAGCCAAGCGGGCGCGTGGGCGCCGCCACAGCCGCGGCTGGTGGCCCTCATGATTTACTCCGGCGTTCACGGCGCCACCGATGACTTAATCGCCACCCAAGACGCCGACGCCGACGCCTTTGCCGACAGCTTGGCGCAAAGCTGCTTGCGCATGCTGCTGCCCTAAGCCTTTAGCTGCGGCTATAGCCTACAGCAGGCGTGGCCAAACCAAGACGATCGCGAAACGTACGGCCTTCATAGTGGGTGCGCAGTAAACCACGACGCTGTAGCTCCGGCACCACTTGGGTCACAAACTCACTGGCGCCGCCGGGCAGATGTGAGAACATCACGTTAAAGCCATCGGCCGCGCCCTCCTCTAGCCACTGCGCCATTTCATCCGCTACCTGGGTGGCAGTGCCGACCATGGCCAACCCATGATAGCCGCCGACCCGTCGCGCTAATTCAATGATGCTTAAGCCTTCTGCCTTGGCCATGTCCACCAAACGATCACGCCCACTCTTGCTGGCATTGCTCGGCGGCAGTGCTGGCAATGGCCCTTGCGGGTCATACTCTGACACATCGTGGCCCAAGGCAATCGACAGCGTCGCCATACTGCTTTGGTCATCGACTAGATCATCTAAGGCCCGTCGTTTGGCCTGAGCCTCCGCTGCTGTCGCGCCCAACACCACAAATACGGCAGGGATGATTTTAAGCGCGGGCCGCCCAACGGCAGCGGTTCGTGCTTGCATGTCTTGATAGAATGCCTGAGCCGACGGTAAATCGGTCTGATAAGTGAACACCACTTCAGCGGTTTCGGCCGCGATCTGACGCCCAGCTTCAGAGGCGCCTGCCTGCACCACCACGGGACGAGACTGCACCGGGCGCGCCACGTTTAATGGGCCTTTCACCTGAAAATAAGCGCCGCGATGGTTGAGCACCTGCATTTTGGTCGCATCAACATACACGCCGCTGGCCGCATCCTGACAAAATGCATCGGCCGCCCAGCTGTCCCACAATCCATCCATCACCGTCATAAACTCACGCGCACGCCGATAGCGTTCGGCATGGTCCATATGCGCGTCACGACCAAAGTTAGCCGCTTCATTGGCATTGCTGGACGTGACTAAATTCCAAGCGGCGCGCCCGCCACTGATGTGGTCTAAAGAGGCCAGCCGTCGAGCCAGCATATACGGCTCGTTATAGGTGGTACTGGCCGTGCCGATCAGGCCCAAATGTTCGGTGACGGCCGCTAAGGCCGGCAGCACGGTTAAAGGGTCTAGCGTGGCCACGCTGTGGCCGCGTACCAAGGCCTCTAACGGTGCGGCCCGCAGCGCCAAGGTATCCGGCAGAAACAGACCATCAAAACAGCCGCGTTCTAAGGTTTGCGCCAGCCATTTTAAGTGTTTAAAGTCGGCATGAAAGCCTGGCTCGGCTTCAGGGTGGCGCCAGGCGCCGGCGTGTAAGCTGGGCAAAGCCAGCAAAATCATTTTTTTGTCTACCTGCATCAGTGCCTCCTAGAGCAAGGGTTGAGGGGCCCGAATCGAACCATCTACGGCTAAATACGGCTGCCCTTGAGCGCAGGTTTCTAAGCGCGCATGCACGCCATATACCTGCGCCAATAAGCTCGGGGTTAATATCTGTTTGGGCGCACCTTCAGCAGCGACTAAGCCTTGGTGTAACACCACGGCATGGTCGGCAAAACGCAGGGCGTGATTGAGGTCGTGAATCGCCATCACCACGCACATTTGCTGCGACTGCGCCAAGCGCCGCAGCAACGCCAAAACTTCATATTGATTTTGTAAATCTAAGGCGCTGGTGGGCTCATCCAACAGCAGCACCCGCGGCTGCCGTATCAGCGCTTGCGCAATCGACACCAGCTGTCGCTGGCCGCCACTGAGGGTGGCCAGCATTCGGTCGGCCAAGGCCTCAATCGACAGCAGCGCCAACAGCTGCGTGACCTGATCCAGCTCTTCCTCGGCCACGCGCCAAGCACCGCCTTGCTTGCTGGCCAAAAGCACGGCCTCAAACACCCGCAGCGACGAGCCCATGGCTAGGTCTTGCGGCACATGGGCAGG
>JAGNTR010000138.1 GCA_017987415.1 Neisseriaceae bacterium | reverse complement strand
TGGGTAAAAAAAGCCGTGTATGGCTTAAGCGAGCTGAACCACGAAGCCATTAGCCAAGCTCAGCTGATTGCCAACCCCGGCTGCTACCCCACCGCCGTTACTTTAGGCCTATTGCCGCTATTGCAAAGCAGCGCCATTGATCTGGCCCAGCCGTTGATTGCCGACTGTAAGTCTGGGGTATCAGGCTCAGGGCGCAAAGCCGCCATTGGCTCTTTATTGTGTGAAGCCGGCGATAACTTTAAAGCCTATGCCGTAGGCGGTCACCGCCATCTGCCCGAAATCAAGCAAACCATTACCAACATCACCTATCAACAGGCTAATTTGGTATTTGTGCCCCACCTGACCCCTCTGATTCGCGGCATGCACGCCACCCTATACGTGACCCTACACAACCCAGATCTAGACGTACAGGCCCTGTATGAGCAGCATTACGCCAACCAGGCCTTTGTCGACGTTCTGCCCAGCGGCAGCTGTCCAGAAACCCGTTCGGTGCGCGGCGCCAACCTGTGCCGCATCAGCATTCAAAAAGCACCAGAAAGCAACACTTATATTATCCTGTCGGTAATCGACAATCTAATGAAGGGCGCCGCGGGCCAAGCCGTCCAAAACATGAATTTAATGTTAGGGTTATCACCCAAAACCGGTTTAGAAATCATGCCTCTATTGCCTTAATAGTCGCTTTTCAGCGCAAAAGAGACTACAATCATTAAAACTAATGAAGGAGCACACACATGACTGATACCGCGACCGTTGACAGCCCTATCGTATTTACCGAGAGCTGCTGCACCAAAGTACAAGACCTGATTGCTGAAGAAAACAACCCCGACCTAAAATTACGCGTATTCGTAAACGGTGGCGGTTGCTCTGGCTTCCAATACGGCTTTACCTTTGACGAAATCGTCAACGACGATGACTTTGAAATTGAAAAAGATGGCCTCACCTTCTTGGTTGATCCCATGAGCTACCAATATTTGGTGGGCGCTGAGATCGACTACACCGAAGGCCTACACGGCTCACAGTTTGTGATCCGTAACCCTAACGCCACCACAACCTGTGGCTGTGGGTCTTCTTTCTCGGTTTAATCGCACCATCGATGACCCCAAAAGGCTGCCCAAGGGCAGCCTTTACTGTATCCTTAACGGCATCCCATAAGAATAAACCGCACGAACCTTATAATATGTGCGAAAATTAATCGCTTGATTCTGAAGATGGTCACACTATGCTAGAAACAGACAACCTCATTGGTGGTGCGCCCGAACGCTTGGTCGCCATGCAAAGCATTTCCAAGCAAGAAGAAGCTTTGGAACGCGCCTTACGCCCTAAAATGCTGGATGAATACATCGGCCAGACAAAAGCGCGTGAGCAACTGGAGATCTTCATTCAGGCCGCCAAAAAACGCGGCGAAGCCCTAGACCACACCCTCTTGTTTGGGCCACCTGGCCTAGGCAAAACCACGCTTGCCCACATCATTGCGCGTGAGCTAGGGGTTAATCTACGTCAAACCTCTGGCCCTGTACTGGAGCGAGCCGGCGATTTGGCGGCGCTATTGACCAATCTTGACCCCCACGACGTCTTATTCATCGACGAAATCCACCGGCTCAGCCCTGTGGTTGAAGAAATCTTATACCCAGCCTTAGAAGACTATCAGCTAGATATTATGATTGGCGAAGGCCCTGCGGCCCGATCGGTGAAAATTGATTTACCTCCTTTTACATTAGTCGGTGCAACTACCCGTGCCGGCATGTTGACTAACCCCCTACGCGATCGCTTTGGCATCGTGTCGCGGCTAGAGTTTTACAATGCCGATGAGTTAGCCACCATCGTGAGCCGTTCAGCCCAATTACTGGAACTGGACCTCGCCGAAGCCGGCGCTTGGGAAATTGCCACCCGCAGCCGCGGCACGCCACGCATTGCCAATCGCCTGCTGCGCCGCGTACGCGACTATGCTGAGGTCAAGCACGATGGCGCCATTGATGCCAAGGTCGCCGATGCCGCCTTACAAATGCTCGACGTAGACCCCGTAGGGCTAGACGTCATGGACCGTAAATTTCTAGAAGCGGTGCTGTTTAAGTTTGGCGGTGGCCCGGTGGGCCTAGACAACGTCGCCGCAGCCATTGGCGAGTCGACCGACACCATTGAAGACGTGATTGAACCCTTCTTGATTCAACAAGGGTTTTTACAGCGCACGCCACGCGGCCGTATGGCGACGCCTAAGTCGCAATTACATTTTGGCTTAAGCAGCGAAACCGACTAGGGAACGAATTAACCTCATCCCGGTGCCGGTTCATGCGGAATAAGTCAGAATAGATTGCACGAACAACATGATGCCTATAATATTTAAGTGTTAATTTAAAATACCAACGATCCTCAGCAACACTCTGACCCAAAAGGATCAGTCGGGATCAGCATGACCAAAGGAACCCATTATGAATCGTGTCCTACTCGTTGATGACGATACTGTCTTAACCGAATTATTAAGCGAATACTTAACCGCTGAAGGCCTAAGCGTGGACGCCGTCCATGACGGCGAAGCCGGCGTCAAAGAAGCCGCCTCTGGCCTCTACGACGTGATCGTTTTGGATTCGATGATGCCCAAGCTCACGGGCTTAGATGCCTTAAAAATCATTCGTCAAAACAGCAAGATTCCCATCATCATGTTGACGGCCAAAGGCGACGACATTGATCGCATCATTGGCCTAGAAATGGGCGCTGATGACTACGTACCGAAACCCTGCACACCGCGCGAACTATTGGCCCGCATCAACGCCATTTTACGCCGCTCCAGCAATCAGGACGCCAGCCAAGACAACAATGCGGTTTTGACTGTCAGCAACATCACCCTGTCGCCAGAAACCAGACAGGTCAAGCTTGGCGACATGCCGCTAGACCTAACCAGCACCGAATTTAACCTCTTGGAAGTGCTGCTGCGTCGCGCAGGTCAGGTAGTGAGCAAAGACATGCTGTCGCAAGAAGGCCTAGACCGCAAGCTGGCCAAATTCGACCGCAGCATTGACGTGCACATTTCCAGCATTCGGCAAAAAATTGGTGACCCTACGTTAATTCAAACCATCCGCGGCCTTGGTTACTTATTCACCAAAAACTAAACCACGCCCATGAATCGCCTCTTTTACAAGATCTTCGCCATATTCTGTATGGTCATCATGTTGGCCGCGCTGGTACTGGGCGGGGTGTTTTGGTTTTTCCAAGCATCCTTGCAAGAGAGCCATCGCGACCAACAAAGAAACCAAAGTGCGGCGTTTTTACGCAGCAGCCTAACGGTGTTTCATCAGCGTGGTGAAGAAGGCTTAAAAGAGCTGCTGCTGGATTGGCAAAACGGCCGCATCGCCCCTAATTTATTCATCATTCGGGGCGACAGCGACCGCGATATTCTGGATCGCCCCATCGACATGGCTCAGGTCATGGATGCGGTCGCCGTGGCTCGGAGCAATCCCGAAGCCAAAGAGGCACGCCTCAGCTACGACAACTTGGGCGAAGAGTATTTATTTTTCATCCGCGACTGGAACAAAGCGGTGTTAAAAGACACGCTGCAGCAAGCATCCTTAATTCCCGGCCTGCCGCCCTCACCTAATCGCTACGAAGCCATTATTTTATTGAGCCTCATTTCAGCAGGCCTACTCTTGGCTTTTACTTTGGCCCACTACATCGCCATGCCCATTCGTACCTTGCACGATGGCTTTGACCAATTGGCCAAAGGCAATTTAAAAATTCGCCTCACTGAAAAAATGCGCGGCCGCAACGACGAGCTAACCGACCTCGCCTCTGACTTTGACCACATGGCCAATCGTCTTCAGGTACTGGTCACGTCGCAGCAAAACCTATTGCACCACGTTTCACACGAAATGCGCTCCCCTTTGGCGCGCCTACAGGCGCTTTTAGGCTTAGCCCAACAGCAGCCAGAGAAATATGAAAAACACCTGGCCCGCATCGAGGCAGAGTTGACGCGCATGGACATCCTCATCGCCGAACTCTTAACCCTGTCGCGCCTTGAAACCGGCAGCACCAAAATTACCTTAGAGCCCATCGAATTCAATGAGTTTTTAGACCAGCTCATCATCGATTGCCACAGCATCACCGTCCACCACAAAAAAACCATTCATTGGCATAAGCATCCTGAACCCATTTACATCCACGCCAATGAAGACATGCTGTACCGAGCATTTGACAACGTCATTCGCAATGCCTGTACCTATGCGCCAGAAGACTCCATCATCGACATTCAGCTACAGGTAACGGCTAAATGGCTCCTGGTCAACATCATGGATCAGGGCGATGGCATTCCACCCGAGCAACTGTCGAAAATTTTCGACGCTTTTTATCGCGCCACCAGCACCCAGCACATCAAGGGAACCGGCCTAGGACTGTCGATCACCAAGCAGATCATCGAACAGCATGGCGGCAGCGTCACTGCCGAAAACCTCAAGCCGAAAGGCTTTACCATGCACGTGGTGCTGCCGCTGATTGCCGCAGCCGAGACGCTAGAAAATCCCTAGCCTCGCCCCATCAAAAAAGCCCCCGAATCATCGGGGGCTTTTTTTAATCAATCATTAGTCTTCTTCAAACAAGCGCTCAACTTCGGCGATGTAGCCTTGCATGGCCTCATCAGCGCTCATGCCTTTGATTTTGGTCCAAGCTTCGTGCTTGCGCTTGCCAACCAAATCAAACATGCCTGGCGCTTCGCCGCTCACGTCGCCTTCAGTGGCTTGTTTGTAGAACGAGTACAGCTTCAACAAACTATTGTTATCAGGACGCTCCGCTAGACTTTTCACATCGGCTTGGGCTTGTTCGAATTTTTTAACCAGTTCACTCATATTGGCTCCTTTGGTGTGCACGGGGCACAATGGTGATCGCAACGGCGATCAGACGCCCTGATTCTGCATGACTTTGTCACCGAATGTCTACTCTAAAACCATTCATCCATGCCAGAGCCAATACGCGATCGTCGCCCAATCATGGTTGACGACCACGCGGTCAAGCTGATTATTTCTGATTGGTTTTAATGGCCTCTAATAGCTGCTCATACGGCGCATAGCCGGCCTGACTTTTGCCATTAGGGAACACCACGGTTGGGGTGCCGTTAAAGCCAAGCTTGGCGCCCAGCTCCATGGTTTGGGCCACAGGGTTGGCACAGCTGGCCGCAGCAGGAATTTTTTTACTCTGACGCATCCAGCTGGTCCAGGTTGCGGTTTTGTCTTCGCTACACCAAATTTGTTCAGACAATGACTGTGCGTCTGGGTGTAGGCTGAGAATGGGCATTAAAAACGTATAAATAGTCACGTCGTCCATTTTGGCAAACTCATGCTCCAGCTTCACGCAATAAGGGCATAAGGGGTCGGAGAATACCGCCACCTGTAGCGTGCCCTTACCGCGCACCTCTTTAATCGCTTGATCAAAAGGTAGGGCGCCAAAATCAATCTTATTCAAAGCTTGCTGACGTTCACTGGTGAGGTTTTTCTGTTCTTTAATGTCGACCAAGTCACCACTTAATAAATAATCAGCGTTTTTATCGACGTACACGATTTGATTACCGCTCACCACCACTTCATACAGCCCAGCCATAGGGGTCGCCGCCGTAGACAGCACTTCTAGACCTTGCTCACCGTATACTTTTTCAATATTGGCCTTAATTTTTTTGGCCGTGGCGGCATCCAGTTCGCCGGCCGGCTGTTGTGCACAGGCCAAAAGCGGCAGTGCGGCAACGATCATGGCCATTTTGGTGGTGAATTTCTTCATAAAGCATCCTTGTTCTAAAGAGGGTTGTACGCACGCGGCGCATCATGTTGCGTACCTTATCGGTATTCGCCCAAAAGTGCAAACACCTTGTGTCGTCATCATAAATATTAACTTATGACTCCCCTTACACTTAAAAGTTTAGCTTGCATCTACCCCCCAATGTCGCCACAATCAAAGCATCATAAATCTTTATTGTCATTGTCTTATGTACAGCCCTCGTTATCCCAGCACCTCATCCTTCCTCCCCGTTCAAGGCCTAAAACTGCATCTTCGCCACTGGTCGCGCCCAAATAAGCCTAAGCTATTACTGCTGCATGGCTGGATGGATGCCTCCGCCAGTTTTCAGTTTTTAGTCGACCACCTACCGCCCGAATGGGACATTTACGCCTTAGACTGGCGCGGTTTTGGCCTGAGTGAACATCAGGCGTTTGGCTATTACGACCGCAGCCACATGTTGATCGACCTACACTTAGTGCGCCAACACCTCTGCCCTAACGATGAGCCCATCCACATCGTCGGCCACAGCCTGGGCGGCATGTTGGCCTCAATGTATGTCGGCGCGCTGCCCGAAACCTGCCGCAGCCTCACCATTGCAGAAGGCTTTGGCGTGCCCAACGGCGACCTCAACAAAGCCCATATACGGCTACGCCACTACATAGAAGAGCACGCCACCCTACAGCCCTACCCTGCGCCCACCACCTTGGCAGACTTAGCCCGCAAGCAGCAACAGCGCAACCCTTTACTCGGCGACGCCGAGGCTTTATTCGTGGCCGATGCTCTGGCCCACACCAACGCTGACGGCCAGCTAGTCTATCGCGCCGACAAAAAGCACAAGCACACCACGCCCATGCCTTACCACTATGCCCACGCCCAGGCTTTGTGGCAGCAAATCAGCTGCCCCACTTTATTACTGTACGGCGACACGGTACCGCACAATCATTACCTCAACGCCATTAAAGACACCTTAGCCGAGCGCCTGGCCAGCTACCCCAACGCCCACAGCCTACAACTTGCCGGGGCTGGCCACATGCTACAATGGGAGGCGCCACAGGCCTTTGCCGATGCCTTGGCGACTTTTTTGCGCCAACATGAGGCCGCCTAGCCGTCATCGCCCTTGGCGTCAGGGTGGTTTCATGCCAAAATC
>JAGNTR010000137.1 GCA_017987415.1 Neisseriaceae bacterium | reverse complement strand
TACTGGAACGGCAATCGAGCACAGGCCGATTTCCAGCTCTTGATTGGTGATGGCATAGCCTTGCTGTGCGATTTGCTCGAGCAGGGGTTCTAGATCGGCCTTAGTGTAGACGGTGCGATCGGTCAGCGGCGTGCGTTTTACTTGCTGGTAGTACAGCTGGCGCGCTTCGGGACTTTGCGCCGCTAACAACACTCGGCCCATGGAGCTGCAATAGGCGGGTAGGCGACTACCGACGTTGAGTACGACAGACATCACCCGCTTCACCGGCGAGCGGCCGACATAGAGAATTTCATTGTTTTCCAAAATGGCCAGCGAGCAGGATTCATTCACAGCTTGGCTGACTTGCTCTAAATACGGCTGTGCGGTAACGGCCAGCTGGGTTGAAGAAAGGTAGGCATAGCCTAGGGTCAATACCTTGGGTTTGAGCTGATAGAGGTTGTCGGCGTATTCAACGTAGCCAAGTTCTTTAAGGGTGTACAGGCAGCGCCGAACGGTGGCGCGGGGTAGGTCGGTGAGGCGGGCTAAGTCGGCAATGGTTTGGCGTTGTTCCTGTTTGGCAAAGGCTGCAATCACCAGCAGCCCGCGGGCTAGAGAAGTCATGAAGTCGGGATCACCAACGAATGGTTTGAGGCTTTGCGCTGGTGTGGGGGCCGCTTCGAGTGGGCGTTCAACGTCCATTTAAGGCTCCATTGTAATAAGTTGTGCGAAGATCGAACACTATTCAACCGCAGACTATTGACGATTTTGTGGTCAAAGCATACTGTCTAGATTCTGTCTTTTTGTTCGATTAATGAATTTAGGTTCGATAATCGCACAAAAATGGCGGATCGTAAATAATAAATAACAAGCATCATTCATACAAAGACATCCTGGAGAAACAAGCATGCAACAACATTCTATTGTGCAGCTCATTGATGAAGCCCCAATCAGTCGGTTTCAATGGCGCATTTTGGTTCTGTGTTTTCTGATTGCCATTTTTGATGGTTTTGACACTCAGGCGATTGCCTTTACGGGGCCTGAAATCATTCAATATTTTCAACTAACCTCAGGTGAGCTCGCCCCCATCATGACGGCGGGCACCATGGGTATGGTGCTGGGCGCCATGGTTTTAGGCATCGTGGGTGACCGCATTGGCCGCCGTCCTGCCTTGCTGGGTGCGGTGCTGGTATTTGGTGTGGCCACATTTTTAACCGCTTTTGTGAATCATACGCAGCACATTTTGATTTTGCGCTTTATTGCCGGTTTGGGCATGGGTGGCGCCACGCCAGTGGTGCTGTCGTTGGCGGCGGAGTATTCCCCTCATAAACATCGAGGTACGTCCATGACGGTGGTGCTTTTAGGTCTGCCCGCAGGTGCCATTATTGGCGGTTTGTTGGCGGCGAAAATCATGCCATTTATTGGCTGGCAGGGCATTTTTTTAGTGGGCGGCATTGCACCGATGGTTCTATTGCTGGTGCTGGTGTTTGCACTGCCTGAGTCGTTGCACCACATGGCGCTCAAGTCGGGTAATGAAGGAAAAATCAACGCTATATTGCATCGTATTGTGGGCATTAAGCGCCCTGAGGGTGATCGCTACCTAGCGCCAGAAGCCGCCGTTAAGGCCAGCGTGGCCGCTTTATTAAGTAAAGGGTTGGCGCGCAATACGGTGGCCATTTGGCTGGTGTATTTCTTTAACTGGGTGTCTTGGTTCTTATTGCTGTCGTGGTTGCCCACGGTTTTAAAGGTATCTGGCTTGGCGGCTACTCAGGCGCCAATGGGTACGGTAGTGGTCAATAGCGTGTTTATTTTGTGTGCATTGCCGCTGGCCGCCATCCTGCCGAAGTTTAACGTTCGCTCTGTGTTGATGGCGATGTTTGGCCTAGGCATTGCGGTGTGTTTTGGGCTCTATTTCAGTGGCAATCTTTGGTTCTGGGTGTTTGTGTTTGCCGGTTTGGCTGGTTTAGGCATCGGCGGCCAGCAGATTGTTCTGAATTATATGGTGGCCAAAATTTACCCAACTAATTTACGCGCTTCCGCCACGGGCTGGGCGATTGGCTGTGGTCGGATCGGTGCGATTTTAGGGGCTGCTAGTGGTGGTTTGGTGCTGGATCAGGCCGGGCCTAGTGGGTTTTATCTGGCCTTGATTGTGCCGCTACTGTTTGCCTTATTGGCTTTGCTGCTGATTAAGCCGCGCCCAGAAGAGGCACAGCCACAGCCTCAAACTGAATTGCAACACGAGACGGCTTAAGCCGCACCTACGGAGAAGACGACATGAACACAATACAAACCCCTATTTGCGCTGACCGGTTTAAGGATCAGGTCGTCATCGTTACCGGTGCGGCGCAAGGCATTGGCCGCGCCTGCGCCCTGCGTTTGGCGCAAGAAGGCGCTCACTTGATTTTAGTCGATCAGGCCCAAGGCCCGGTTGAGGTGGTACAGGCTGAAGTACAGGCCTTGGGCGCAGAAGCCATGGTCTTGGCCTTGAATATGGAGCTAGCCGAGTCGGCCGAGCAGATGGTGGCAGCGGCTATGGCGGCATATGGCCGGATTGATGTGTCGATTCACAACGTGGGCGGCACCATTTGGGCTAAGCCTTTTTGGGAATACGCTCCCGAAGAGATGACCAAAGAAATCAACCGTTCGCTCTGGCCGACACTGTGGAGCTGCCGCAGCGTGATTCCCATCATGAAAGCGCAACGCCGGGGCGCCATCGTCAATGTGGGCTCGGTGGCCACGCGGGGCGTGAATCGAGTGCCGTACTCTGCCGCCAAAGGGGGGGTGCATGCTGCCACCGTGTGTATGGCGATGGAGTTAGGCGAGACTGGCGTGAGGGTGAATAGCGTGGCGCCTGGTGCCATTGACAATGGTGTACGCGTCACGCCGCGTAATGCAGCATCTTTAAGCGACCGTGAACGCGGTTGGATGGATGAGATTTACGAACAAAGCTTGCGCGATTCTCCGATGAATCGTTTGGGCAGCATTGAGGAAGTGGCCGCGGCGATCTGCTTTTTTGCCGCGCCAGAGGCTTCCTTTATCACCGGCCAAGTGCTGTATGTGGCCGGTGGGGGTATAGGTTAATTAAGGACAGAACATGATGCAAACGTTTACTTTGAACACCGGCCAGCGCTTGGCCTATGAATGCCATGGCTCAACCGAGCTGCCGTTGTTGGTTTTGGTTCATCCTTTAGGCATGAGCCGCAGCGTGTGGGCGGCGCTGCTGCCTGCTTTAAGCCAGCAGTTTCAGGTATTGACCGTAGATTTACCAGGCCATGGCGAGAGTGCTGCCAGCGTGAGCCGCCACTTACGCATTGAAGACTTAGCTGCGATGGTGTTGGCCTTGGTGGCCGATGTGGGCTCATCAAGCTTTCACTATGTGGGCACGTCGATTGGTGGTGCGATTGGGCAAGCCTTACTGCAGTCGGTGCCTGAACGTTTGTTGAGCTTAACCTTAACGAATACAGCACCCAAGATCGGCACTAAAGAAGCGTGGTTGAGCCGTGCGGCGGCGGTGCGAGAGCAGGGTTTAGCACCGATGGCCAAAGACTTAGTGCCACGCTGGTTTGCGCCGGTGTTCATTCAGCAGCAAGCGGCCATGGTGGCCGATTGGGTGGCGGCGCTGGCGGCCGTGGATGATGACAGCTATGCCCAATTGTGCGAGGCCTTGGCTTATTTTGACGGCAGCTCAGCGTGGGCGAATGAATTGGCCATGCCAGTGGTGTTGATCGCGGGGCAAGACGATGCGGCCATGCCATTGGCTAATATGCAAGCGATGGCTGCAGTTCAACCTAAGGCAAAACTGGTGATTTTGCCGGTCGGTCATGTGCCTTCGGTAGAAAATCCTGCCGCTTTTTTAACCGCATTAATGAACACGGCGCTGACGAGCAGCGTCGTGGTGCAAGGAGATGCATGATGAGCGTAGTGATTGAACGCATTGATACTTTAATCGTGGACTTACCCACCATTCGGCCACACAAATTGGCGATGGCGACCATGTCCAAACAGAGCAGTGTGATTGTGCGCTTATACAGTAGCGATGGCCTGATGGGCCTTGGCGAAGCGGCCACCATTGGCGGCCTGAGCTATGGCCCAGAAAGTCCAGAGGGCATGAAGCTCACCATCGATCAATACCTAACGCCACTGCTGTTAGGCCAGGTGGCCGACAATATTCAAGCCTTACGGGCTCGTATGAATGCCTATGTGAAGGGCAATAGCTTTGCCAAGAATGCGTTGGAAACGGCGCTGCTAGATGCACAAGGTTTGCGTTTGGGGGTGCCCGTGGCCACGCTTTTGGGTGGTGCCGTCCAAAGCCATCTGCCGGTTTTATGGGTGTTGGCCAGTGGTGACACGGATAAAGACATTGCCGAAGCCAAAGACATGATGGCGCGCGGTCGGCATAAAAACTTTAAGTTGAAAATTGGCTCGCGTAGCGTCTCTGACGATGTGGCGCACGTGGCCAAGATTAAGGCCGCTTTGCAGGGCGATGGTTGTGAAATCCGCGTCGACGTGAATCAGGCGTGGACTGAAGCGCAGGCGGTTGTGGGCATGCGCGGCTTGCAAGAGGCGGGCATTGATCTGGTAGAACAGCCGGTTCCTGCCCATCAGCACGATGTATTGGCGCGTTTGAGCCAGCGCTTTGACATTCCTATTTTGGCCGATGAGTCGGTGGCGACTGCCAGCGATGGCTTTGTGTTGGCTAAGCAGGCTTGCGCCCGTGCTTTTGCATTAAAAATCGCCAAGTCGGGTGGCCCGATGGGGGCTTTAGCGTTGGCCCATGTGGCCTTGGCCGCTGGCATTGATTTATACGGCGGCACCATGCTGGAAGGCTCGATCGCGACGGCGGCCTCGGTGCATGCCTATGCGACGCTGCCGCCGCTGGCTTGGGGTACCGAATTGTTTAGCCCCTTGCTCTTAGTGGACGACATTGTCACTGAGCCGATGACATACGCTGATTTTGGGGTGACCGTGCCCACGGCTCCAGGGCTAGGCTTGAGCCTAGATGAAGACAAAGTGGCTTTTTATCAACGGGCTTAATCGTGCCACTTTAACCGTAATAAAGGAGTAATGCCAATGTTGTTTAAAGTAGAAATGGTGGTGAACTTACCGCTGGACATGCCAGAAAACGTGGCCAATGACCTGAAAACACGTGAGAAAGCGTTAGCGCAAAGCCTTATGGCTTCAGGTAAATGGCGCCATCTTTGGCGTGTGGTTGGGCAGTATGCCAACGTGAGTGTGTTTGATGTTGACAGCAATACCGAGCTACACGATTTATTGATGCAGTTGCCTTTGTATCCCTATATGGACGTAACCGTGACGCCTCTGTGTCGCCACCCATCGTCCATTTACGACAACGATCAATAATACTAAAACAAAACGAAAAAACAGCAGGAACGCAATATTGCGACTACATAAGGAGAAAGACCATGGCAGTTAAAATGACAACCCCAGAGTTCATCGATGGCTTTTTGAAAACCGCCGCTGGTTACGACAGCGAAACGGGCAATCCCCGAGTTAAGGAAATCATCCACCGCTTGTTGGTAGACGTGAACCTCATGATGGACGATCTGGCTATTACCCCAGAAGAATTCTGGGTGGCGGTTTATTATTTAGGCCGTTTGGGCACGGCGGGCGAGCCAGCATTGTTGGCTGCTGGCCTCGGTTTGGAGCGGATGCTGGACATGCGCCAAGATGCAGAAGATGAGGCCGCAGGGCGTTTGGATAAAAACGCCACGCCTCGCATCATTGAAGGGCCGTTATACGTGGCGGGGGCACCAGTGTGTGAAGGGGAAGGGCGCATGGATGATGGCACCGATTTGGAGGCTTCAGAAATGTATCTACACGGTAAGGTGTTTGATGCCGATGGTCAGGTGATTCCCAACGCGATGGTGGAAGTTTGGCATGCAGACAGCAAGGGTGGCTATTCTTATTTTGATCCCACCCAAAGTGAATACAACCTGCGCCGTAAAATCAATGTGAGCGAGGACGGTTGCTATGTGGCGCGCAGTATTGTGCCCTCTGGCTATGGTGTGCCACCAGAAGGCCCAACCAATGAGCTACTCAGCGCCATTGGCCGCCACGGCAATCGCCCTGCCCATATTCACTTCTTCGTGTCTGCGCCTGGCTATGCGCATTTAACCACCCAGATTAACTTGGATGGCGATCCTTACCTACACGACGACTTTGCGTTTGCGACTCGCGATGAGTTGATTGCGCAAGCGATACGTGTAGACCAGCCGGAGGAAATTAAGGCCAAAAACATGAGCCGCGATCACTTCTACGATGTTGAGTACAACTTTGTGTTGGCTAAGGCTAAAGAAGAGGTTCAAGAAGATCGTATCGCGCGTCAGCGTGCATTGGCATAGTGTGTGATTGCAGGCCCCATCATGATGGGGCCTGCCTATAGAGGCCTCATAAGATGATTAATAAAATAAGTCCCTCGCTGATGGACGCCGTCGCTTCGATTCACGATGGCGCGACCATCATGATTGGTGGCTTTGGCACCGCGGGCCAGCCAGCCGAACTGATCGATGCTTTGATTGAACAGGGTGCTAAAGGGCTGACCATCATTAATAATAATGCCGGTAACGGCGAGATTGGCTTGGCCGCACTCTTGCAGGCAGGCCGAGTGGATAAAATGATTTGCTCATTTCCACGTCAGGTAGATTCCCAGATTTTTGATGGCCTGTATCGGGCTGGAAAAGTCGCGCTAGAGCTGGTGCCGCAAGGCAATTTAGCCGCGCGTATTCAGGCTGCCGGCGCCGGGTTAGGCGCTATTTTTACCCCGACGGGCTATGGCACCTTGCTGGCGGAAGGCAAGGAAACCCGAGCCATTAACGGAAAAGATTATGTGTTGGAGTACCCAATTTCGGCAGATTTTGCTTTGATTAAAGCACACAGCGCCGATCGCTATGGCAATTTATTGTATCGAAAAACCGCCCGGAATTTCGGGCCCATTATGGCGACAGCGGCGACATGTACCATTG
>JAGNTR010000136.1 GCA_017987415.1 Neisseriaceae bacterium | reverse complement strand
AGCATCCTCACTCTGGGTCAATTGCTGCGCTATGTGGAAGGGCGTTTTAATGCTGGCCAGGTGACGCGTTATGAAGTCACCAATGTAGCGGCCAGCTTGCGTAGCCTAGAGGCGCAGCGTGCGCCTTTACAGGCGCTGCACGATCGACACGTGCGTCAATTAGCAGTGCTGTTGGGCGAAACACCGCAGGGCTTTACCCTAGGCGTGAGTCAACAAGATGTCTTGGCCAAGGTGCCCGCTGCGCCGCAGGGGCAAGCGCCCAATGATGTGTTGACACGGCGGCCAGACGTTCAGGCTCGGGCGATTGCAGTGCGTAGCCAAACGGCTCGAGTGGCCAGTGCTAAGGCCGATTTATTGCCTAAGTTTTACATTAACTTCTTGTGGCAAGATGGGCGCATTGGCCTGTCTGACTTTAACGACGCGAAGGGCAGTGTGGGCCTATTAGGCGCCGGCGTGCATCTGCCTATTTTTAGTGCTGGGCGCATTCGGGCCAATATTAAGGCCAGCGATGCCCGTTTAGATGCAGCCGCATTGGCTTATGATCAAACGCTGTTACAGGCGCTGGAAGAAGTGGACAGTGCTTATCAGTTACGCACCGGCATGGATAGGCAGGTGGCGCATCAAGGACAGGCGTATCAGGCAGCAGCGGCCAAAATTGGCCAGGCCGATCGGCTGTACCGTGGCGGCATGAAAACCTTGCAAGATGTTCTAGAGGCCAGACTGCAGGCGCAGGATTTTGCCAACGCCCTAGTGAATGCGCAAGAGCAGCGCGCTTTGGTCAGTATTCAGCTCTATAAGGCTTTAGGCGGTGGATGGCAGGCGGATGACCAGATCGCGCCCTAAGTTGTTTGGCCCATAAAAAAACCTGCTTCGGCAGGTTTTTTTATGGGCGGTGTGATGAGAGTGGCTGTTGTAATACCTGCTGCACGGTACGGATGCCGGTCATGACATCAGTTTCATGAGCGCTACCGCTAAGGCTGACGCGTATGCGTGGCGGTGTGGGTAGGCGGCCAATGGCGAACGATTCGGCCGTGCTCACCAGAATATTGTGTTGGGCTAAGGTGGCTTGGGCTTCATCAGCGCGCCAAGGCTCGGGGAGTTCTAACCACACGTGGGCGCAGTCGGGGTGGCTGGCGTAGTCTAAATCACCGAGTAAGGGTTTGGCCAGCGCGAGGCGGTGGGCGATGATGGCGCGCTGTTGGGCCCGTAGCCGAAAGAGGGTGCCGTCATTGAGCCACTGGGTGGCAATGTCAATGGATAAAGGGCTGGCCATCCAGCAGTTGGCTCGAATGCTGGCGGCTAATCTGGGCACTAAGGCTAAGGGAGCTGCTACATAACCAATGCGTAGGCCTGGTGAAATGGCTTTGGATAAGCAGCTTAAGGTTAGGGTGGCGTCTGGCAGTAAGGTGGCAAAGCTCGGGTGTTGAGTGTCGGTCAGCACGCCCAGTGCTTCATCTTGAATGATGGTGATGCCGTGGTCGTGGCAAATGTCGGCCAGCGCCTGGCGCCGTGTGGTGGGCATGGTGAGGGTAGTCGGGTTGTGGATAGTCGGATTTAAATACAACACCTGTAGCTTGTGTTTTTGCAGTAGCGCCAACAAGGCTTCTGGTATTAACCCCTGTTCGTCCATGGCGAGACCGTGTAGGCGCAGGCCTAAAGTGCGGGCGGCCATCATTAAGCCTGGATAGCTAAGGTGTTCTGCGGCAATGCTGTCGCCGTAGCGGCATAAGGTTGCAAGGGCGCAGAACAGGCCGTGTTGGGCCCCATTAGTGATCATGATCTGGTCGGCACGGCAATCAACTTGGCTGAGTTTGAGCCAAGCGGTGGCGGCCTGACGATGGCTTAATAGGCCGACTTCAGGGCTGTATTGGTGGATTTTTGCCATGCGTTGAGGATCTTGCGCTAGGTTTTGTAGGGCCTGAGCAAACAGCGTTAAAGCGCTTGGATCCAAAATGTGGGCATTGTGGGCTAGGTCAATGCAGTCGTCAGCGGAATCGTCCTCCAGGGCGTTGAGAAAGTCAGCGGTGACACGTGTATTGGGTGCTTGGGTATAGCAGCCATCCCCAACCGTGCATTTCAGTAGACCCCGCTTTTCCAGTTCGTCATAGGCACGCTTCACCGTGCCCACTGTAACTTTAAGCTCATCAGCCAGATGGCGCATGGGTGGTAGTTTGACGTGGGTGGCAATGGCGCCGGTGCTTAAGGCCGCGCTGATGGCTTCAGCAATACGCCGATACAGCGGTAGCTCAGGGTTAAGTGGCTGATCTTTAATGATTGTAACGGTATCAATATAGCGATTGACAGGCATTAGTAGGCCTCTGTATGGTGGCACGAATCGCCTATTGTACCGTAACAATTTAAAATTGTAACGATTACAATTTAGGGTTTTAATCAGCGTGGTGAATCAGGGAGCGAGCAATGTCGCAGTGGATGCAAAAACGAATGTTGGGTAGATGGCCTTGGATGACAATGGGCCTGTTTGTGATGGTGTGTTTGACTTGGGGTACAACGTGGCTGGGCATTAAGCTGGCGGTAGCGACAGTGCCGCCGATGACGGCTGCCGGATTACGTTTTTTGCTGGCCTTTCCTGTCTTTATGTTTTTGGCCTGGCGTTTTGAGGCGCCGATCCTGTGGCGCCGAGATCAGCTGGGTTTTTTTGCGCTCAGCACGCTTGGCTATTTTGGCGTGCCTTATTTATTGATTAACGTCGGTGAATTGTCTGTCTCATCCGGTTTGGCGGCTTTAATTTTTAGCACCATGCCCATGTGGTTATTGGTGTTCTCAGTGTGGTTCTTGGCTGCGCCTATTTGCATGCGGCAAGTGGTGGGTGTTTTATTGGGCTTTTTTGCCTTGTTGATGATCTTGCACGAGCAAGGTAGCTTTGCGTATGAAAATATTTGGGGGGGCGTAATGCTGTTTGCGGCTGCCATCATGCATGCGGCCTACTATGTGTATGCTAAAAAACATGGCGCCACAATCCACCCCTTGACGTTGAATACCTTGCCTGTGGGCGTTGCAGCTCTGTTGTTGGTTGGGGTCGGATGGTGGGTGGAATCGCCAGATGTGGCCGCGTTTTCAGCCCTGTCTATTGCGGCGTTGCTGTATTTGAGCCTTGTGGCTTCGGTGTTGGGTTTCTTGGCCTATTTTCAGCTGTTAAAACAGCTCAGCCCCATTACGCTGTCGTTTGTATTTTTAATTTTTCCCGTGGTGGCGGTGGTGTTGTCGGTGTGGTTGGAAGGTAAAGCCGTGTCTTTGGCTTTTGTGGGCTATTTAGGATTGTTGCTGCTAGGGTTTGCTTTAACCAAAGTGAAGGCCGATTAAGTCGGCCCCATTAGGCATGATAGTGTAAATGTAGGGGCCGAAAGCGTGCATATAGCCATAGCCCCAGCGCCATGAGCGTGCCCATGAATAAGGTCAACAGCGCTGTCATCATGACGGCCCAAAGTGGCGCCGCAATCAGCGCTATTGGCCCCGTGATGTACTGGCCGTTAAACGACAGAACTTGAAACCCAAATAAGGCGAAGCCTGCAATGATGAGGCTGATGGGCAAGAGTGCGCTCAAAAGGCCTATGAGTAAAAGTTTATAAAGCGTGGGTACGCTGAGGCGTCTAACGGTGAGTGAAGTCATGACGGTTCTCCAAGATGAGGCTGCATTAAAAAACCCAGAGGAACGCTCTGGGTTAAAGATTAGAATTTAGGCAACATGCCTTTCATGCCCTTCATTCCGCCAGCCATCTTCATTAGCTTGCCCATGCCACCTTTACTGAACTGCTTCATCATTTTTTGTGACTGTTCAAACTGCTTCAGCATTTTGTTGACTTCTTGGACAGACACGCCCGAGCCAATGGCGATGCGGCGTTTGCGGCTGGCCTTGATTAAGGCTGGGTTTTTACGTTCTTTCTCGGTCATCGAATTGATGATGGCCTCAACCCGTGCCATGGCTTTATCCGCCGTGCCTTCCGGCACGCCTTTAGCAGCCTCGGCGAATTCGCCCGGCATTTTCGACAGCAGCGACTCAATGCCGCCCATATTCTTCATTTGCTGCATTTGCGCTTTAAAGTCATTCAGGTCGAAGCCCTTGCCTTTTTTAAACTTCTTGGCCATCTCTTCGGCCGCTTCATGATCCATGCCTTTTTGCACGTCTTCAATCAGCGACAGCACGTCGCCCATGCCCAAAATGCGGTTGGCTAAGCGGTCTGGATGGAAAGGCTCAAGGCCGGTGACTTTTTCGCCCACGCCGATGAATTTAATCGGCTTGCCGGTGACGTGGCGTACCGATAGGGCGGCACCCCCGCGCGAGTCACCGTCCATTTTGGTTAAGATCACGCCCGTCAGCGGCAGCGCTTCGTTAAACGCTTGCGCCGTGTTGACGGCATCTTGGCCCTGCATGGCGTCGACCACGAATAGGGTTTCGATCGGATTGATGGCCGCGTGTAGGGCTTTAATCTCGGCCATCATCTCTTCGTCAATGGCTAAGCGGCCTGCGGTGTCGACCATCAGAACGTCAAAATAATGTTTTTTGGCGTAGTCTAGGGCGGCGGTGGCAATGGCCACCGGTTTTTGGCTGACGTCGGATGGGAAAAATTCGACCTCCACCTGTTCAGCCAATAGACGCAGCTGTTCAATGGCTGCCGGACGATACACGTCGGCAGACACGACCAAGACTTTTTTCTTTTGCTCGGTTCTTAATAGGCGCGCCAGCTTGCCCACGGTGGTGGTTTTACCCGCACCCTGTAGACCGGCCATCAAAATAATCGCCGGTGGCACTGCGGCTAGATTAAGCGCGTCGTTTTCCTTACCCATTAATTCGGTTAAGGCGTCGTTGACCACGCCAATAAAAGCTTGGCCTGGCGTGAGGCTGCCGACGACTTCATGGCCCATGGCCTTTTCTTTCACTGTGGCCACGAATGACTTCACAACGGGTAGGGCAACGTCGGCTTCAAGTAGTGCCATGCGAACCTGTCGCAGGGCATCTTGGATATTTTCTTCCGTGAGGCGGGCGTGACCACGCATGGTCTTAACCAGTTGCCCCAAGCGGCTAGATAGATTGTCTAACATCTAGGATGTCCTTTAATAATTCACTTAGACTAGTGGAACCTGATAAAATAGGACTCATTTTACACGAGCCCAAGCCTTTTAAACAGAAAACGGAAGAATAAATGATGCTGTGGTTATTTCTAGGGTTGTTACTCACCTACACGGGGATGAGTATCTATATTTATCGCTTTTGGCGAAAATCAAGTGGTCAGGCTTATCCCCTGATCCGTGAACATGCCATTTTAGGGGTGGCCTTGTTTGCTCATGCCTATTTTGTGTGGGGCAATATGTTCAGCCACAACATGATTTTTATGGGTTTCGGCACCGCCTTGAACATGACCACCTGGTTGATGTTGCTGATGTATTGGGCCGGTAGTTTTTATCACCGCTTACAGGGCCTACAGCTATTACTGTTCCCTTGGGCTGTGGTGTCCTTGGTACTGTGTTTTTTCTTGCCGGGCCAACACATGGGCTACGGCGCGGGTAATCTGCCGTTCTTGGTGCATCTATTGGCCTCTATTTTGGCCTACAGCCTCTTTGGCGTGTCAACGCTGCTGGCCATCTTGGTGTGGAAGCTGGAGCATGACTTACATAAGCGCAATATTTCAGCCTTGGTGCAGTTTCTGCCGCCGCTATTGGGCTTAGAGAAGCTGATGTTCCAATCCATCGGCATCGGCTTTATGCTGCTGACCATTTCGGTATTGAGCGGTACGGTGTTCTCGGAGTATGTTTTTGGCCAAAGCTTTATCTGGAGTCATAAATCCGTTTTCGGCATTCTTTCTTGGTTGATTTATGCCGCACTGATCCTAGGTCGCATGCGCTTTGCCTGGCGCGGCCGCACCGTGGCTAAGTGGGTGATCGCCGGCTTTATTTGCTTGATGCTGGCCTACATTGGCAGTAAGTTTGTTTTAGAAGTAGTGTTGGGTCGAGTGGTGAGTTAAGTCCCATTGTCCCATGTGACGCCTTTAAGAGCCACCGTCCAGAAGCCACCGTACTGCGGTGGCTTTTTTGTGGCCATGACGCTAAGTAAAACGCCGCCCTGGTTTAAGAGGGCGGCGTCTGGACAAAGCGTTTAAGGCTTAGTAAATGCGGGTAATGTCGGCATCAAAGCTGTTTTCCGAAGCCGTCTGCCAAGATTTCTTGTAGAAGGAGTCGGTCACGGTGCCGTCAATTAAAGCATTCTTGTCTAGGAAGGGGTACAGCGTAGACAAGGGGCGGATACGGCCATCAGACAAGCGTCGAGACACATGGTGAGGCGTAATTTGCTCAGGGTGTTCTAGACCAGCAGCAGCGACCATGTCGGCCAAGGCTTTTAACGTGTTTTTGTGGAAGTTGAACACGCGCTCGGCTTTGTCCGGCACCACTAGGGCCTGCTGGCGTTTCGGATCTTGCGTGGCCACGCCGGTTGGGCAAGCGTTGGTGTGGCAGCTTTGCGACTGAATACAGCCCACCGCCATCATGAAGCCGCGGGCAGAGTTTAGCCAGTCGGCGCCCATGGCTAAGGTGCTGATGATGTCGTAAGCGCTGATGATCTTACCAGCGGCGCCAATTTTAACTTGGTCACGCAGGCCAGCGCCTACTAAGGTGTTGTGTACAAACAATAGGCCTTCGCGCATGGGCATGCCGATGTGGTCACTGAATTCTAATGGTGCCGCGCCGGTGCCGCCTTCAGAGCCGTCTACGACGATAAAGTCTGGAGTAAAGCCAGTTTTGAGCATGGCCTTGACGATGCTCATGAATTCCCAAGGGTAGCCAATACACAGCTTAAAGCCGACGGGTTTGCCGCCGCTGAGTTCACGTAACTGCTGTAAGAAAGCAATCAACTCTAGCGGCGTGCTGAATTCAGGGTGATGAGCAGGAGACACGCAGTCTTCGCCCATGGGCACGCCACGGGTCACGGCGATCTCTTGGGTGAGTTTTTCTTTAGGCAAGATGCCGCCGT
>JAGNTR010000023.1 GCA_017987415.1 Neisseriaceae bacterium | reverse complement strand
TTGGCTAGGTCGGTGAATAGGGCGGTGATTTCGTCGTCGTTCTGAACGTCGCAGCGGAACACCAAATCAGAACCAAACTCGGCGGCCATTTTGCGCACGCGTTCTTCTAATTTATCTACCACGTAGGTGAAGGCCAATTCAGCCCCTTGTTCATGACACGCTTTGGCGATGCCATGCGCAATAGAACGCTCTGAAATCATACCGGTGATTAAGATTTTTTTGCCTTGCAAAAAGCCCATGCTGTGCATCCTTGAGTATCAATAAAGATAAAGTTTGAATTATAGCCAAATACGGCCGTAAACACAAAACCCTATGGGTTTAATTGTTTTTCGACGGCATTATTTCTGGCATAGGGTTACAGCTGGTTGAGGTATTGCTGCACCCGCTGGCGATAATTCTGCGTGGATTGGGTCCAGTTTTCTCGATACAGGCCGCTGTTGTATTCACCGACGGCCGCATCAACGTTGCCCTGGTTACGAATCAGATTCTCTTTTAATAAATAGCCGGCGCCAAGTGCGGCATGATAGGAAGATTGATATGGATCAACTTTATACAACTTAATTAAGGCGGCGCGGGTTTTGGGCAGAATTTGGTAGACGGTGCGGGCGCCAGAGCGTGAGATTTGGTTGGCGTTAGAGCGCTCGCCCGCTACACGGATGGCGCCAATTAAGCGGGGGTCTATGTTCAGCTCTAGCCCCACCATCATTTCTAAGCGGTCGTATTCAGGGTCTTGATAAGACAAGACGTGATTTTGATGGTTGTAGTTATAGGCAGTTGAGACTTGGTTCGGGCGGGGTTTAGTGATCGGCTTAGTTGATGATGAACAGCCTGCAACCACTAAAGTGGCCAGTAATAGTGCATATAATAAGTGTGTTTTCATTGTTGATTTTATTCACAAATGAGGGATGAAAAGATTAAATCATGATTGTACTGAGCCAGCAATAGGCAAAAGGTTCCATTGTTGGGTAGGGCAAAAGACGCTGGGCGTTGGGCTAAATACCCGGATATGAGTGAGACAAAGCGTGCGGCATAGAAAAAGCGCCACGCCAGCGCTCGTGTGATTTTGGGCTGGGGTGACGCGATGGGGAAGGGGGCTGGCTCAGCTTAGCAGCGGCGCTCTAGGCCTGTTTGCTGCAAAATGCTGGCGGCCAATTCTTCGACCGATTTATGCGTGGTGCTGAGAAACTCAATGCCGTGCTGACGGAACATGGATTCCGCTTCGTTGACTTCAGAGCGACAGTTTTCAATACTGGCGTATTTAGAGTTTGGGCGACGCTCAGTCCGAATTTGGTGTAATCGTGCCGGTTCAATGGTGAGGCCAAACAGCTTGTGGCGGTAGGGCTTAAGCATTTTCGGCAGCTCGCTGCTGCCTAAATCTAAATCGTCAGGGGTTAAGGGATAGTTAGCGGCGCGAATGCCATACTGTAAGGCTAAGTATAAACAGGTTGGGGTTTTACCTGAGCGCGACACGCCCACTAAAATCACGTCGGCCAGCTGTAGCTCTTTCGAGCTGATGCCGTCGTCGTGGTTGAGGGTGAAGTTCACCGCATCCATACGGGCATCGTAGGCTTCTGTATTGCTGATGCCGTGGGTACGGCCGACGGCGCGGGTGGCTTTGGCCTGTAGTTCGTTTTCCATATTGGTGATGAAGGCATCGTAAAAGTCATAGTGAGTGGCCTTGCTGGATTTAATTAAATCACGGGTGGCCTGGTCTACGATGCTGGAGAATACCAAGGGGTTCTTTTCGCTTTGGGTGGCCACTTCGTTGATTTTACGCACGACTTCACGGGCTTTTTCTTCAGAATCAACGAAAGGGAAGGTGGTTCTTTTAAATTGAAATTGTTCAAACTGATTTAAAAGCGCATCCCCTAGGCCTTCTGAAGTAATGCCGGTACGGTCGGAGACAAAAAAAGCGTGGCGGATAGGCTGCGTCATGATGGAGGTTCCTGAGTTAGGCTGATGTTGTTAAAAACAGCAGAGCAAAAGGCTTGATCTAGCATAATATTTTTCCAGATGAATATTTTGCTTTATCTGCTTAAGTATTGGGGTTGTTTTTGACATATTATATTAAATACAACGGATTGGTCGTTTTCTGTTTCAGGCTAATTTATGCGACAACTTTTGATTCTACTGTGTTTACAAGTGGATACAACCCCCTTTTAATCTTTATTGATGAAAATCAGCGGACCTTTAAAATTGACTGAGGGATTAAATTGACAAAAGGGCATGACATAAAAGCCTGTAAGGGCTAGAATGTACCCCTGAATTTTCTTTAATTTCCCCAATCTTCCTTCTGGATGTTACAACATGGCTGAAAACTACGTTATTTGGTTTGAAAACTTGCGCATGACTGATGTCGAAAGCGTGGGCGGTAAAAATGCCTCTTTAGGCGAAATGATTAGTCAATTGGCTTCTAAAGGCGTTCGCGTCCCAGGTGGTTTTGCGACCACTGCTGAAGCATACCGTGTCTTTTTGGCGCACAATGGCTTAAATGACAAAATTAACCAAGCATTAGATGCATTAGATGTCGATGATGTGAACGAACTTGCTCGAGTGGGCAAAGAAATCCGCCAATGGATTATCGACACGCCATTCCCAGAGCAGTTGGATGCCGACATTAAAGAGGCTTGGGACAAAATGGTGGCCGATGCTAATGGCGCAGAAATTTCTGTGGCCGTTCGTTCTTCTGCTACGGCTGAGGACTTGCCTGATGCGTCATTTGCGGGTCAGCAAGAGTCTTACCTAAACATTAATGGTTTGGACAACGTTAAAGAAGCCATGAAACACGTATTTGCTTCTTTATACAATGACCGCGCCATCTCTTACCGCGTGCACAAGGGCTTTGCCCATGCCGACGTGGCTTTGTCTGCTGGTGTACAGCGCATGGTTCGCTCTGATAAGGGTGCTTCTGGCGTGATGTTTACCATCGACACTGAGTCTGGTTTTGAAGACGTGGTGTTCATCACTTCATCTTACGGCCTAGGCGAAACCGTGGTTCAAGGTGCGGTGAATCCTGATGAATTCTACGTACACAAACCAACCCTAAAAGCCGGTCGCCCTGCGATTCTGCGCAAAACCATGGGTTCTAAATTAATCCGTATGGAATTCACCGATGCCGCTCAGGCCGGTCGTTCTGTACGCACCGTTGACGTTGATGAAGCTGATCGTAAACTGTTCTCGATCAACAACGAAGAAGTCAACGAATTGGCACAATACGCCTTGACCATTGAATCTCATTACGGTCGTCCGATGGACATCGAGTGGGGTCGTGATGGCTTGGATGGCAAAATCTACATTTTGCAAGCCCGTCCTGAAACCGTTAAATCTCAAGAAGGCCGCGTAGAGACCTTGCGTCGCTACCGCATTAACGAGAAATCTGCGGTGTTGTGTGAAGGCCGCGCGATTGGCCAAAAAGTAGGCCAAGGCCGCGTACGCTTGATTAAAGATGCGTCGCAAATGGATCAGGTTAAGCCTGGTGACGTGTTGGTGACCGACATGACTGACCCAGATTGGGAGCCAGTGATGAAGCGTGCTGCCGCCATCGTGACCAACCGTGGTGGTCGTACCTGTCACGCGGCGATTATCGCCCGTGAATTAGGCATTCCTGCCGTGGTGGGCTGTGGCGACGCTACTCAAGTCTTGACCGAAGGCCAAGAAGTGACCGTGAGCTGTGCCGAAGGCGACAGCGGCTTGATCTACGAAGGTTTGTTAAATGTTGAAGTGATTGATTTGGCCTTGGGCAATATGCCTGAGTCTCCAGTGAAAATCATGATGAACGTGGGCAATCCAGAGTTGGCGTTTAGCTTTGCCAGCCTGCCTAGCGAAGGCATTGGCCTGGCGCGTATGGAGTTCATCATCAACCGTCAAATCGGCATTCACCCGAAAGCTTTGATTGAGTTTGACAAGCAAGATTCTGGTTTGCAACAGGTGATCACTGACCGTATCGCCGGTTACGCTACGCCAGTTGACTTCTTCGTGGATAAAATCACCGAAGGCGTGTCTACTTTGGCCGCCTCTGTGTACCCACGTAAAGTGATTGTGCGCATGTCTGATTTTAAATCAAACGAATACGCGAACTTGATCGGTGGCGCTGCTTACGAACCACACGAAGAAAACCCAATGTTGGGCTTCCGTGGTGCAGCACGTTACGTGTCTGAAGACTTCAAAGACTGCTTCGCTTTAGAGTGCCAAGCCTTGAAACGCGTTCGTGACGAGATGGGTTTAACCAACGTCGAAATCATGATTCCGTTTGTGCGTACCCTAAAAGAAGCTGAATTAGTTGTGGCAGCACTGAAAGAGAATGGCTTAGAGCGCGGTAAAAACGGCCTACGCTTGATCATGATGTGCGAATTGCCAACCAATGCGATTTTGGCTGACCAATTCTTGGCCTTCTTTGATGGTTTCTCTATCGGCTCTAACGACATGACCCAGCTAACCTTGGGCGTGGACCGTGACAGCGGTGGCCCTATTGCCGCGACCTTCGATGAGCGCGACCCTGCGGTGAAAGCCATGCTGCATTTGGCCATCAGCGCCTGTCGCAAAGCCAATAAGTACATCGGTATTTGTGGCCAAGGCCCCTCTGACCACCAAGACTTCGCTAAGTGGTTGGTTGAAGAAGGCATTGAAACCATCTCTTTGAACCCAGATACCGTGGTGGAAACCCATATGTATTTGGCTAAAGAAATGAATCCAGCAAAATAAGCCATGCCTTGTGCATGTCGGAAGCCGCCTCGATTGAGGCGGCTTTTTTTATGCCTGCCGCTTGGGTGTGACAACGGTGTGAACGAACGCGGCTAAAAAAGATTGCAGATTTACTTCATTCACTATAAACTTCGACCTTTTATTAAAATAATAATCGTTCTCATTCACATTACTATTTGTAATCACACACACCGGGTAGATAAAAATCATGACTGTTTCACCGTTTAAGCCCAATAAGATTTTATTGGGCTTGTTGTTGCCGTTTTTGGGTCAAAACATGGCTTGGGCCGACGAAGCCAAAGCAGAAGCCGACACCGCTAAATTAGACACCGTCGTCGTCATCGGCAAAAAGGTCACGCCTGCCGACAAACCGTTTAAAACCATAGGGGGCGTCAGCCATCGTGGTGAAGATACCCTAGGCGAGGGCGCCACCAGCATTTTAAGGGGCATTCCAGGCACGTTTACGCAGCACGACGTGGGCCAACCAGGGATACAGGTGAACATCCGTGGCATGGAAGGCTTTGGCCGCGTGAATACCATGATTGATGGCGTGCAGCAGGCTGGCTTTCAAAGTAATCCTGCGCATGGCTCTAGCGGCACGACGGCTTATGTTGATGAAAATCTTTTAGTAGGTATAGACGTGCAGCGCGGTGGCGTTAATGGTGCTGATGGTGCTGGCTCTTTGGGTGGTGCCGTGAATTTTAGAACCATTGGCGTAGATGATTTGGTTCAAGATGGCCGCCGCTGGGGGGCAAAGGCTCTGTATCGTTTTGGCAGTAATGGCTATGGTTATAATAATTTACTCAGTGCGGCATTTAAAGAAACTGCTTTTGGCGGGCAGGGTTCTGTGGGTGCCATTTTTGCAGGAACGCAGCGTAAAACGAGTCAGTATGAAAATGCTGCTGGAGAAGAAAATATTTATCAGAGCAGTAATAAAGATGCTCAGTCTGAATTGTTTAAAATTCATATTCGGCCAGATGAAGAACAAAGCATAGAGTTGAGCCATTTGGTGAATCGCAGTGAGTTTGAAAATAACTTAACCCCGATGAAGGTGGTGAATCGAACGAATTATTTGAAATATGAATATGACCCGATGTCTGATTGGGTGAAGGTGGCATTTAACCTCAACTATAATAAAATGTCGCAGTTTTATACGGACAAAAATACCCATGACCGTATGCATGGTAAAAAGACCACTAGCCCTGCTGTGGGGATGACGTTACAGAATACCAGTGAGTGGCAGGTGGGCGATGTAGATTTTAAATGGGTAAATGGCCTTAAGCTGCATCGAGTACGTTATGAAAGTAATTTGGCTCAAGAACAGCAGCGAGACCTATCGCATGGGGAAAGTCTACAAAAAAGCCTGTTTACGGCTTTGGATTGGGAAAAAGGCGCTTGGTCCGGTGCATTTGGGTTGGCTCATAATCGCTATCAGCTTAAAGGAAATACGGCAGCCTGTGGTGAATACGTTTTGGTGTGTGCTCAATTAACGGGTACCTTAGGCGGTGCTCAAGAATACACTAAATCCCATGACTTTAACCCCAGCGTGAGCCTAGCCTATCAGGCTACAGATTGGTTACAAGTTTATAGTAAATGGTCTAAAACAAGCCGTTCACCCACGATACAAGAAGTGTTTTACCCTGATTTGCATAATCGCCCCATTGGGATGAACATCTTTTTAAAGCCTGAAAGCTCAGAGAACCGAGAGCTAGGCTTTAACGTGTTTAAAAATGGATTTTTACACAGCGACGACAGCTTACGTTTAAAAGTAAACTATTTTAATAATAAAATTAAAAATTACATCTTTAATGAGCAGTACTACTTATGTGATACGGGTTTAGGCCTGCCTATCACATGTGGTATTGATGATGATGGCCTCGATGGCGCTTATGGTCTGTATGCAAATGCACCTGGGACATCAACCATCAAAGGTTTTGAGGTAGAAGGACGCTATGACATAGGTCGTGTGTATGCGACGGTGAGCTGGAGTAAAACAGAAACCAATTTGCCACGCGATTTTATGGCCGAATTTGGCGTAGGTCGCATCAGTGACTTGCCTGAAACGTATTGGGATGTAACTTTGGGCAGCCGCTGGCTAAATGATGCGTTGGTTTTGGGTACTCGAATCAGTCACACTGGTCATAGTTTAGCGCCTGGCGGCTATGATTTCGACAACCAAGAGTTAATTGACCAACCTTTGCGTAAAAATCCTAAACTGGTTGATTTGTTTGCGACTTATACCTTTGGTAAAGAGGCCGTTGTGACGGTGAACGTAACCAACGTCGCCAATAAACAGCATTCTCATGCCTTAAGCCGTGCGACCTTAGGTTCGCCTATGGACGCTGGCACCGGCAGTGGCCGTACCTACAGCCTTGGCCTATCAATGAAATTTTAAGGAGGCACCATGTTGAAAAAATTAGCCATCGTTTTGGCCAGCACCTTAGCCTTAAGCGCCTGCAGCAGCATTGCACCGCCGCCAGCGGTGGATCAAGCCAGCCTAGAAGCCGTTGCCAGCAGCGGCCGCATCGTGGATTTACGCACGCAAGCCACGCTGACGCCCGCGCAGTTGGCGGCTGAATTGGCCAAGGCCGACATCGTGTTGGTGGGCGAGAAGCACGACCAGATCAAGCACCATCAGATGGAGCAGTGGCTGGTGGCTACCTTGCCGCAAGCACGGCCTCAGGGGAGCTTTGTGTTGGAAATGCTGCAGCCCAAGCAACAGGCTAAAGTCAGCAAAACGCAGACATTTTTAAACGGTGGCGGTCATCTGCGTGCGGATAAAGTGGTGCAGGCGACCGACTGGCAAACGGGCTGGACGTGGACACAGTATCGCGATCTGGTGAATCAGCTGCTGCGTCAGCCTGCGCCCGTACTGGAAGCCAATCTTGATCGTGAGCCGATGAGGCAGATTTATCAAGACAAACCGGTGCTGTCGGGCCGCTTACATGCTCGTCCCGAAGTGAAGGCTGAATTAGCCAAAGTCATTGATGGCATGCATGAAGGCGCCGACTTAGACGCCATGCTGGCGGTGCAGCAGCACCGTGACCGAAAAATGGCCGAGGCCGTGATGGCGGCACCTAAGCCAACGATGCTGATTGCTGGCGCCTACCATGTGGTGAAAAACCTAGGCGCGCCGCTGCATCTACAGGACTTGGGTAATCGGGCTGAGGTTAAAGTCGTGATCTTGGCCCAGCCCGAGGCCAAAGTATTGCCAGAGCATGCAGATTACGTTTGGTATGCCCCTAATTAAGGGATCAAAACACAGCCGTTGGAAACAGCGGCTTTTTTAATTAAAGTACGCCCATATGAATCAATCTATATCTTCTATTGTACTGCTGGCCGCGATGGCGGCTAGCCTCTCCAACGTTCAGGCGCGCACGCCAGTGAGCGATGACTGGCTGAAAAACAAAGGCGAAGCCTTAAGCGCGCCCGTGGCTGATTATTTGGCTCAAGAAAACCAGCTGAGTCAGGCCTATTTCAAACGCCATGACGGCCTATATCAAACGATTTTGGGCGAAATGCAGGCCCAAGTCAGCCCGCCTCAGGCGCAAGACTGCGACGTGACTTTAAGCGGTGCCTACCAATTGCAAAGCTGCCCCGTGGGCGGCCCACGCAGCGCGCAAAAAGCCTATCAGATCAGGCCGCTGGCTCAGTCTAGCCAAGCCGCTCCGTGGCGCTCAGTGTATACGCCAAAGGTAGAAAAGGGCAGGTATTATGCCGCAGGCCAAGCTCGTTTGAATGCGCAAGGCACGGTGTTGGCCATTGGTGAGGATAGAGTGGGGACGCGTGAATACACGCTGCATTTTTATGATGCCCAAACCCAAAAAGCGCTGCCAGAAAAGATCGCCCAAACCAACGGTCAGGCCTATTTTTCACGCGATGGGGCTTGGGTGTATTACGTGAAAAACGAAGCCCAGACCATTCGGCCCTATCAAGTTTATCGCCACCGCTTAGGTTCGCCCGTCAGCGCCGATGTGTTGGTGTATGAGGCCATGAATGATCATCATAATCTGGGCCTGTATCTGAGCACTTCAGACGCCTATTTGGTGATCAATGATTCAGGCGCCACCGCCTCGCAAAGCCTGTTGATTGATCGTGGCCAAAATGCTGCCCAAGCTCAGCCACGCTTGGTGCGGCCGTTACAGGCCAAGGTTGAGTATTATGTGGCGCACGTGGGCGAAGATTTTTATCTGCACAGCAATCTCGATGGTGAGTTTGCGCTGTATACGGCCAAAAACTTGGCCGATGGCTGGCAGAACGTCAGTCAAGGTTTAGGCGAAGTTGAAGACTATGTGGTGTTAAAAGATTGGTGGGTGGTGCTCACCCGGGATCAAGGCCGCCCCGTGTTGACCAAGATTAACCGCCACAGCGCTCAGCGCGAGGCTTTAAGCTTTAATGATCCCAACTATTTGATTGAGTTAAAAACTGGCCACAGCGAGGGGGACAATACCTTACGCTATCAATACACGTCATTAACCACGCCGAGCCGCATTGAGGCGCTGGATTTAAGCAGCAATCACTTGCGCGTTGAGTCAGATAAAGCCGTCGCGAGCTATGTGGCGGCAGACTACGCCAGTGAATACCTGTGGTTGCCCAGCAGCGATGGCGTCAAGGTGCCGGTGACCTTGGTGTATAAAAAAAGCCTGTTTCAGGCGGGTAAAAACCCGTTGATTGTTTATGCCTATGGCGCCTATGGCAGCAATATGGCACCACGCTTTAGTGCCAATCGCTTAAGCTTTTTGGATCGCGGCTTTGTGTACGCCATTGTGCACGTACGCGGCGGGGGGGAGCTTGGCAGCGCCTGGCATGAGGCAGGCAAAGGCTTGAGCAAAAAGCACAGCTTTGACGATTTTATTCAGAGCACGATTGGCCTACAGGCGGCCGGCTATGGCGACCCTAAGCGCACCTATGCCATGGGCGAAAGCGCGGGTGGGCTGGTGATGGGTGTGGTGGCGAATGAAGCGCCTGAGCGCTATCGAGCCATCGTGGCGCAGCGCCCGTTTGTGGATGTATTGAATACCTTGATGGACGATACTTTGCCGCTAACCAAGCAGGAATATTCAGAGTGGGGCAATCCTAATCAGCCTGAGTATGGCGCTTACATTCGTAGCTACGCGCCTTATGAGCAGGTTAAAAAACAGGCTTATCCAGCGCTTTTGGTGACTTCAGGCCGTTTTGACACGCAGGTGCCGTACTGGGAGCAGGCCAAGTGGGTGGCCAAACTGAAGCGTCATCAGCAGGGTAAAGCGCCCATCTTATTGCATACCGACATGAATAGTGGCCACAGCTATGGCCAAAATCGGCTCACCGAATTGGCCATGGCCTACAGCTTTATTGTGGCCGAAGACCAGGCTTATACCGGGGTAAAACGGGGTGATTAAGGTTAAAATCATCCTGTTTTAATGATTTTTGAATAAGAAAAGCGGCCGTCAAGGCCGTTTTTTTTTGGTTTTTGGCTGCGTTTTTTAAATAAAAAGGCTTTTTTTGATTGTAAATATTATCGAATATTTAAATATTGATAGTTATTGACAATCAATATAAGTGTGGTTTGACGGCGTTGAGACGGCTCTTTTAACGGCCTGTCGCCGCTATGAAACGGGCGCTTAGAAGTGCTCAAGCCGCAGCTGGATTGGCTTCTGTGTTCGCGGCCTAGGGTTTGGCCATCGATGTGACCTTGATTCGTCGCTAGGCTAGGTGGGCTAGGGGCACTCGCCGATTGAATGGGTGTTAGATAAGAGGCGAGTATGGGCTTTTAAAGGCGTGTTCACGGTGGTCTTTCTCTGGCTCTACCATGCGATTTTAACGGGGTAAAATCATGCCTATGAAATTTTATACTTATGTCATTTTATGGTGTATTATAGGTGATTGAATAATATGGGGATTAACATGGATGGTGGTGTTTGGCAACATTGTGGCGCAAAAAAAATATCTGTAAGGTAAAGAGCGATTTAGTATGAATGAAGGAGAACCGTTTGAAAAAAAGAGTCGCTATTTTAGGTGCAGGCCCGAGTGGCTTAGCACAGTTACGAGCCTTTGCCGCGATGCGTGATCAAGGCCATGATATTCCCGACATTGTGTGCTTTGAAAAACAGGCCGACTGGGGCGGATTATGGCGTTACAACTGGGAGACCGGTTTGGATCGGCACGGAGAGCCCGTGCACGGCAGTATGTATCGCTACCTGTGGTCGAACGGCCCCAAGGAAGGCCTAGAGTTTGCCGACTATTCATTTGATCAACATTTTGAACAGCCTATGCCCTCGTATTTGCCACGGGCGGTGCTGAAAGACTATATTGTTGGGCGGGTAGAAAAAAACCACATTCGCCAATACATCCGCTTTAATACCGCCGTACGTTGGGTGGACTACTCGGCCGAAACCGAGACCTTTTCGGTCACGGTAATGGACCACGAAAAAGACGAACAGGTTACGGAAACGTTTGACTATGTAGTGGTGGCAACGGGCCACTTTTCCACGCCAAGCTATCCAGAAGTGGCCGGCTTAAGCCGCTTCCCCGGCCGCGTATTACACGCCCATGATTTTCGCGATGCGCAAGAGTTTACCGGCAAGCGTTTACTGCTGGTGGGCAGTAGCTATTCGGCTGAAGACATCGGCTCACAGTGTTATAAATATGGTGCTGATTCCATTGTCTACAGCTATCGCAGCCAACCCTTAGGCTTTGATTGGCCCGAAGGTTTTGAAGAGCGCCCGCAGCTGTCGCGCATTGAGGGCAAAACCGCCTACTTTATTGATGGCAGTCATACCGACGTTGACGCCATTGTATTTTGCACGGGCTATCAGTTTTCGTTTCCGTTTTTACCCGACCATTTACGCTTGCAGACGGATAATTGCCTCTATCCTAAAAAACTGTACAAAGGCATTTTCTATCAAAGCCAGCCTAAATTGATGTATCTGGGCATGCAAGACCAGTATTTCACCTTTAATATGTTTGACACTCAGGCTTGGTTTGCCCGCGATGTGATGTGTGGCCGCTTGCAGTTACCCAATATGGAAGAGCGTCAGCAAGATGAAGATGCTTGGTTGGCCAAATATGCGGCCACGGAAACTGATGATGAACACATTGATTTTCAGGCCGCCTATATTAAAGATCTGTGGGAAAAAACCGACTATCCAGAGTTTCACGTTGAGGCTCAGGGTGAGTTGTTTAAGCAATGGTTGCGTCACAAGCAAGAAGACATCATGGGGTTTAGGAACCGCTGCTATCGCTCAACCGTGACCGGTACCATGGCTCATGCCTTGCCTAAGCCGTGGCTAGACATTAAGGATGATTCCTTGGCTTCGTTTATGGCCCATGATTTTGTGCCCCCAGCAAAAAAATCGGCCTAAGGCTTTGGACTGATGAATATCAAAACCCATTAAGTTAAGCTTAATGGGTTTTTTGTGGATGAATGTCTGAACGCACTAAAGCCAAGCAATGGCTGTTGTGTTCAGAGGTGACGGGTAAAAAGCCATGGCGTTCATAAAAACGGGCTGATGCCTGGGTGCCTGGCGTTCTGAGCGTGAGGTGGGTGAAGTGTGGCACAGCAGCGTTAATTAAAGCCATCAATAGCGCAGAGCCTAGGCCTTGCTGGCGATGGGCCGATAAAACATAAAAGTGGCGTAGCCGACCCTGATGTGGTTTCTGTTGATAAGGGTCTTGATTCAAGCCACCTATGGCCACCAGCTCATTGTCGTGAGTGAACATACCTAGGAGGCATTCACCTGCTTGGTCAAAGCGATTGCTGCCTTGCTCATAGGCTTTGAGGAGCTTGGCCACGAAGCGAAAGCCTTCTGCTTGGCTTTCTGCTAGTAGGGCATCTAGGCTTGGTGCTGCTAGCTGGGTGAGGGTATCGATACGGTACAGGGGAGACATCATCAGCTTTTGTGATAGAGAGAAAAAAATACCCCAGCGCGGCTGGGGTAGAAGAATGAGGTTGGGGGTTTAATCACCTAGACTAGCCAGTAGCTCGGCCTGATGTTCTGAAATCAAGGCGTCGGTCAGTTCGGTAAGATCGCCGTCCATAATGTAGTCTAATTTATGTAAGGTCAGGTTGATGCGGTGATCTGACACGCGGCCTTGTGGGTAGTTGTAGGTGCGGATGCGTTCAGAGCGATCGCCGCTGCCGATGAGGCTCTTGCGTTCGGCCGCTTCTTTGTCTTGCTGTTCGCGCCGCTTGATGTCGTTAATGCGCGCCGCTAAAACGCTTAAGGCTCGGGCTTTGTTTTTATGCTGCGAGCGGTCGTCTTGGCACTCTACCACGATGCCGCTGGGTAAGTGGGTGATGCGAATGGCTGAGTCGGTTTTGTTCACGTGCTGACCACCGGCGCCGCTGGCGCGGAAGGTATCGATGCGCAAGTCGGCTGGGTTTAAAATCACCTCGTCTAGTTCGTCTGCTTCAGGCATGACCGCAACGGTACAGGCCGAGGTGTGAATACGGCCTTGGCTTTCGGTGTCGGGCACGCGCTGGACGCGGTGGCCGCCAGACTCAAACTTTAATTTACTGAAGGCGCCAAAGCCTTCAATACGCGCAATCACTTCTTTGTAGCCGCCTAGGTCGGATTCATGTTCAGACACAATCTCCACCTTCCAGCGATTGCGCTCAGCAAAGCGGGTGTACATGCGTAAGAGGTCGCCTGCAAATAGGGCTGCCTCATCGCCGCCCGTGCCCGCACGCACCTCGATAAAGATGTTTTTGTCGTCGTCGGCATCTTTAGGCAACAGCTGTTTTTGCAGCTCAAATTCAATGTGCTCTAAGCGCTCTTTGGCGCTTTGAATTTCTTCTTGCGCAAATTCTTTCATGTCCGGGTCGCTGAGCATTTCTTCAGCGTCGACCTGATCTTGTTTGGCCTGTAGGTATTGGTGGTAGGTTTCCACGATGGGGGTAATGTCCGAATGCTCACGAGTAAGCTTGCGGTATTGATCCATATCGTTGGTGGCCTGTTCGCTGGCCAAAAGGTGGGTGACCTCTTCAAGACGCTCAGAAAGGTGTTGAAGTTTCGATAATAAAGAAGCTTTCATGGGTGTTTAATCGTTCCGTAGGTGGTAGACCTGGGCAATGGCTTCTACCGTGTCGTTGTCTTGAGTTTGGGCTTGCGAGAGGGCGCGCGTAGGCGCATGTAAGAGCTTGTTGGTGAGCTGCACCGACAAGCGTTCGAGCACGTCTTCAGGAGACATGCCTTTATTGAGTTGTTTGATGGCGTTGGCCAATACGTAGCGGCGCGCGCGCTCGCCTTCGTCTTTGAGCGAGACAATGAGGGGCACGTTTTTGCGTGCGGCCTGCCAGGCCAGAAAATCATGCACGCGCTCATCGATGATGCCTTCGGCCTCAGAAGCCGCCTGCTGGCGTGCTTCTTTGCCGATTTCGACAATGCTGGCAATGTCGTCGACGGTGTATAAGAAAGCGTCGCTTAATTCGCCCACTTCACGTTCAATGTCTAGCGGTACGGCTAAGTCGAGCAAGAACATGGGGTTTTTGCGGCGGCCTTTGAGGGCGCGCTCAACCATGCCTTTGCCGATGATGGGCAAAGGGCTAGCGGTGGAGGAAACCACCACATCGTAGCGGCTTAAAATGTCTGGCAAGTCATTGAGTAAGCAAGCTTGCGCATTTTGGCCAATCATTTGGCACAGTTCTTGCGCGCGCTTGAGGGTGCGGTTGGCGACCATCATGTGTTTGGGGTTTTTGGCCGCAAAATAGGTGGCCACCAGTTCAATCATTTCACCTGCGCCCACAAACAACACGTTTAAATCAGAAATGTCAGGGAAAATACGCTCGGCCATTTTGACCGAAGCGGCCGCCATAGACACCGAGCTTTCGCCTACCGCCGTGGTGGAGCGAACCTCTTTGGCCACGGCAAACGTGCGCTGAAATAAGGTGTTCAGCGTGGTTTCAATGGTGTTTTGTTCTTGCGCAATGCGCACCGCATCTTTAATTTGACCCAAAATTTGTGGTTCGCCCAAAACCATAGAATCCAAACCACAGGACACGCGAAAGGCGTGGCGAATGGTTTTTTCGCTGTCGAGGGTGTATAAATAAGGGCGGATGTCGGCTTCAGGGATGTGGTGGAATTTTGCCAGCCACTGAATGACGTGTTCGGGCTTGGCCACGCAGTAAATTTCAGTACGATTGCAGGTAGACAAGATCGCGGCCTCATTGGCCACGCGCTCTTTGACCATCTCTTGTAAAGCATCAGGCAACACTTGTGCCGCAAACGCCAAGCGTTCGCGAATACTGACGGGTGCTGTTTGATGATTTAAACCAATCACTGATAATTGCATGTCGGGGTCAAGTTTCAAGATAAAACACGGTATTATACGCCAAAAATGACAAGAAAACAAAGCCAAAGCATGCGTTTAAAAAGGCCGCTCTAAGGGCTGAAAACAGCGTATATTGGTGTCACTAATCGCTTTACGGGAGCAGAGAATGAGTTTGGATTTACACGAGATCAGACAGGATTACTCTAAGAAGGAGCTGTCCATTAAAGAGTGTTTGCCGTCGCCGGTGAGTCAGTTTGAAGTGTGGTTAAAAGAAGCCATGAATGCTCAAGTAAACGAGCCCACGGCCATGAATTTGGCCACGGTCGGCGCCGATGGTCGACCGACGGCGCGGGTGGTGTTGCTCAAAGAAGTGGCTGAGGGCGGCTTTGTGTTCTTTACCAATTACGAAAGCCGTAAAGGCCAGGCCTTAGGCGCTCATCCATTTGCGGCGCTGACGTTTTTTTGGCCGGAGCTAGAGCGCTCGGTGCGGATTGAGGGCACGGTGGCCAAGGCCAGCGAAGCTGTTTCAGATGAGTATTTTGCGTCCCGGCCCTATGCCTCTCGAGTGGGCGCTTGGGCCAGTGAACAAAGTAAAACCATCATCGGTAAATCGGTCTTGGTGACTCGTGCGGCTCAGTTTGGGTTAAAACACCCTATGTCGGTGCCGCGTCCACCTCATTGGGGTGGCTATGTACTGACCCCCGATCGGGTTGAGTTTTGGCAAGGGCGGCCGAGTCGCCTGCATGATCGGGTGGTGTATTTATTAAACCCTGATCACAATGAATGGGAAAAAGAGCGCTTAGCGCCTTAGGTTAATATGGTTGAACGAACAGGCCACGATGCATTGTCGTGGCCTGTTCGTTTTGTTTACTAGGGAGGCGCTGCCTAGCCACCGCCTTATTTAAAACTAAGTTAAAGAGACACTTCAGCAGCCTATTCGCTCAAACAGGCCTCTAGCTGCAGCAGCAGCGCCTCGTCTAAATCCCAGGACCAAATGCCATTTTGGCTTTCGGGCAGCAGGCCGCGTAAAAATAAATAGCGGATGTGTAGCGCCGGCAGCGCCATGTGGCGGCTGCGGAAATAGCGGCGGGTGGCGACGGCGTAGAGCATGGCCTGTAAATAATAATGGTGTTCTGCCATGGCACCCACTAGCGCTTCGGGCGTGTAGCGCTCGCTCTCATAGCCCAGGTGGTTGGATTTATAGTCGATGACGTAAACCGCGCCCTGTTCGTCTTGGCAAATCAGGTCAATGAAGCCGTTGATGTAGCCATTGATCTCTTTAAACGTGAGGGCATCGATGGCCTGATGCATGGCCTCGGGTAGGCCGAACTGGTTTTGGCGTAGGGTGTGTTTTAACTGTTGCAGATTAAACCCTTGGGCCGAAAACAGGAAGTTGAGTTCGTCTAGTCGCTTACCCGGCTCAATCGTGCGTAGCTGGCTATGCCCAGCCGCGTTTAAATAGGCGCTGCTGGTGGCGTCTAACATCGGCATCAGCGGTTCGTACCAGCTGGGCTCGAAGCCGCTTTGGGCCAAAATGTCGCGCAAGGTATCGAGATTAGGCTGATCGGCGGCGGCCAAGCGGAAGTCGTAATGCTCCAGTAGGCTATGCAGGCAAACGCCGGCATGGGCGCCTTTGGGAAAGGTGAACGAAGTGGGCGTGTCTAAATCGACGGCAGTCGAGAGGCTTTCCACGCTTTGTGTGCTGTGTTCGGCTGGGTCGAGCTGAGGCATGACGTCATCCGAGTTGTTGATGCTTTGGGTGTGGCGGCTGAGGCTGGAAAAGCTGGTGTGCAGTACAAACGGGCGAGGGCTCGCGGTGTAGTGGCGCGCCTGGTGGCGCTCGCTGGCGTGGGCCTGAGGCACCCGTAGGGGGGCGTCTTGCGGCTGTGTCTGGAGCTGAAAATAGCGGCCTTCTGCATCAAAATTTAAAGGCTGCTCGGCCAATAGGTATTGAATGGCGCTGTGTTCGGCCGTTTCCGAGTTGCCTAAGTTCAGCACCAGCAGTTCTTTTGCGCGGGTTAGGGCGACATACAGTAGGCGCAGCTGTTCAGCCTGCTGTTCCAGCAACACCTGTTCACGGTCTGCGTCGCTGACCTGTTCTTCGGTTAAGAGTAGGGTGCCTTTTTGCGCGTGATGAAGGCTGTAAAAAGCTTGCTGTTGGCGGCTAGGTGATTTGGCGTCCCACAAATAAGGACAATACACCAGAGGATATTGCAGGCCTTTGGAGGCATGAATGGTGATGATCTTCACCAGATGCTCGTCGCTCTCTAGGCGCAGCTGCGCCGCTTCGGAGCGGGCCTTGCCTTCATGAGCGGCGATGATTTGCTGCTGTAGCCATTCGTGGAGGCCATGAATGCTGAAGTGCTTCGGTGCCTCTTCCGACAGTAATTCCATCATTTGGGTCAGATTGGTGAGGCTGCGCTCTTGTCGTTGGCTGAGCAGCCGCGCTTGAACCTGATGGCCTGCCGTGAAATGCTGGTAGGCATAAAACACGCCTTTTCGTTGCCATAAGTCGTGGGCCTGCTGCGCCTCTTCAATCAGCTGTAGGGCCTGTGCTTCATTTTGGTTGAGGGCATAAATGGCCTCGGCGCTGTAGCCAAAAAATAGATTAGCCAGCACCAGCCGCATGCTGGCGTTGTGGGTCGGATTAAGCCACCAGCTGAGCAGCTCATAAATCGCCTTGGCCTCGCTGCTGGCGAAGACGGATTCTTGGCTGAGGGACACAGAGTCGATATGGCGCTGGTGCAGCGCTTGGGAGATTTGTTTGCCCTGATTGTGGGTGCTGACCAGTACCGCAATGTCGCCGGCCTGTAGCGGCGCATCGCCGAGGCGATAATGGCCGTTGGCCGCAGCGGTTAATTTGACGGCGATGTCTTGGGCGCAATAATCAGCCGAGCGGGCTCGGGCCACGTCTTTATTGAGGTTGGGCTTGTCGTCGTCGGCCGTGTTTAGGCCATAAACCTGAATCGGCGTGTCGTAAGGCGACACCACAGGATCAGAGCGGTGGGCCTTGACCTCGTTATAGCTAATATAGGGCAGTAAAAAAGGCTGCGGATGGCGCGTAAATAGCTGGCCAATGCCCTCAACCAAGGCTTGGTGGCTGCGAAAGTTGGTGGCTAAGGTGTAGCGATGATCGGCCGATTGGGCAGCTTCTAAATAGGCAAAAATGTCGGCGCCGCGAAATTTATAAATGGCCTGTTTTGGGTCGCCTACCAAAAACAGCGGCCGTTGGTTGGCGACAAAGGCACGCTGGAAAATGTCGTATTGAATCGGGTCGGTGTCTTGGAACTCATCGATCAAGGCCACCTGCCATTCTTGCGCCATGCTGGCCGCCAGGGCTGGGCCTTGCTGTTCATGGCTGATGGCTTGGCCTAAGTCTAAGAGTAAATCATCAAAACGGCGCTGCTGATGGGTGCGGTTATAGGCCTGCATGCCGTCGTTGAGAAAGGCTAAAAAGGCCAGCTTCAGCCGGGTTAATTCATCGTTTACGGCGTTTTGGTAGCCCGACAGTGCGCGCAATAATGGCCCCAGCGGTAGAAACGCGCTGAGGTCTTGTAGCTGCTCAGCCATGCCTTTTTTGGCACCGGCCACTAAGGCTTCAGGGTCTAGCTTTAACAGATTGGCCTGCTGCGGCAGCAGGCGATGGACGTCCTGTTCCTGCTTGGCTCGAAGCAGGGTTTGAAACACGGCCTCGAAGGTGGTTTTGCGGTATTTATTGCCGTTGAGGCAGGCGTGAATGGCCCAAAACTGATCGCTCATGGCGCTGATGTCGGCCTCACTGAGGCTGTGCCACTGGGTTTGTAGTCGCTCAACGGCGTTGGCAAGGCTGCTTTCTGGCTGGTCGGTGATCAAATAAGGCTTACTTAGATGGGCTTTGATGGCCATCAATAAGGCTTGTGGATCGAGCTGGTGTTGATACACCAGTTGCGCCCAGATGGCGTCGTGGCTGACGTGGTGGCGCCAGAAGTCTTCGGCTAGGCGCAGCAAGACGTCATCCTGCTCTTGTACCAGCTTGACCTGAAACGGGCTGGCGCAGACAAAGGCGCTGTCTTTTAAGACTCGCTGGCAAAAGCCGTGAATGGTGTAAATGGCGGCGTTGTCAAACTGGCTGATGGCCGCTTTGAGGCGCAAAACCTGTTGGGGGACAGGCTCTTCGAGCTGGCCTAGGAGGGTGATTAAAAATTCATCCACCTGATCGTTACTGAGGCGACCTTCTAGATAATACAGAGCCTCGTTTAAACGCGCCCGCAGTCGGCTTTTAAGTTCGGCCGTGGCGGCGCGGGTGTAGGTCACCACCAAAATACTGGCCACGGGCAGACGTTGCTGTAGAACCAGCCGTAGGTAAAGGGCGGCAATGCTCCAAGTTTTGCCGGTGCCAGCGCTGGCCTCAACCAGGTTAACGCCCGCAATGGGTACCGTCAGTGGGTCAAAAGGCTGGTAGGCAGGGGGGGCGGCTATGCTCATTCGTGTTGTCCTAAGGTCAATACCGGCACCAAAAGGTCGGTGACCAAGCGCATAAATTCTGGGTCGTCTATCGGGTCATGGCCGGCGAACACCATGGCGACTTCTTGGTCTTGCTGTTGGCCTGGGCTGTGGTGGTTGCCGATAAAGCGCTGATAGGCGGTTTTTACGGCCCGTTCTTGCGCCTGTGGTTCGCTGTCGGTTTTTTGTAGGGTTTCCCAATAGGCTTCGGCACAGGATAAGGACGTGCGGGCAAAAAACGGCAGTGGCCGCGCTAGCCCCGCATGATAATAAGCCAGCCACTGCTCGAGTAGATTATGCGCCTGTGGCTGCGGCAGCTCGGCATAGGTTTGGCTGACGCTGTTGCCGTCTTTATCCATGTAAAATACGTGGGTTTCATAAGCGTCGGGGCCTATGGGCCTAACCGCATTGAGGACAAGGTGCAGCAATAGCTGGTTAATGCGCATGGGCGCATTCATGCTTTGCGCCGCTAAAAATACTTGACCGGCCTGATGCAGCTCTCCCAGATAGCCGCTGATGAGGGTGTCGTTGACCCTGATTTGAATGGGCGTGTGCGGTAGCTTAGGGCTGAGAATGGCGTCGGGTAAGGCCAGCTTTTTGATGCTGTGCTGGGCGGCCTCGTTGATTAAAACGCCCAGCTCGCCCACAGGGAGGGCGTCGATGGCCTGTAGGTAGGCGCTGGTGTCGGCGTAGTCGTGATGAGCCAGTTTGGCCTGTAAAAAGGCTTGATGCACTCGGGCCTGCTGGCCTGAGTCGAGGCTGAAAGGCTCATGCGGGGTTTGGTCTTTGCCCCAATAGGTCGGGTAGAGGCCTAGCGTTTGGTTAAGCCAGGCGCGCACAGGATTACGCCAAAAGCTGAGGAGGTCGTTTAACGCCAATTGGGGCGATGCGTCTTGCTCGATGCTGAGGGCGTTTAAAAACGGTTGGGGCTCTGTCTCGGGTTGATTCAGGGCGGCGGCTAGGCCTTCGTCGTAGCTGATGAGGCGTGGATTATGCGCGTTGAAATAGCTTTTGGAAAAAGGCTGTAGTGGATGCGCGATGACCCAGTGGTCGTGCAGATCTTGCGGCAGTGCGCCGGTCATATTGGCCACCGTGTCGACGAGTTCGCTGACCAAGGTTGAGGGGGGCAGCGGGTCGTTGTTTTTAATGCTGCGGCCAACGTAGGAGAGATACAGCACTTCACGGGCGCTCATCAGGGCTTCTAAAAAAAGGTATTGGTCGTCATTGCGGCGGGAGCGATCGCCCTTTTTGGGATGGGCGGCGATTAAATCAAAGCTGTCGGCTTTTTCATCGCGTGGAAACTCGCCGTCGTTGAGGCCGATCAGGCACAGCACTTTAAACGGCAGGCTGCGCATCGGCACCATGCTGCAAAAAGTGATGCCGCCGCGTAAAAAGCTGGCGTCGTTTTTGCTATCCAGATAGCGCAAAATGTGGGCTTTAACGATGGGAAAGCCGACCGTCAGCTCATGGCTTTGGGCCAGATGTACGCTCTCGATGAGTTTTTGCAGGCTTTGTTGCAAATGGCCGTCGGCGGTTTGGTCGTCGTCGGCAAATAAAAATAAGGCCTGGATGCTGTCTTGGATGCGCTGCCACCAGTCGTCCATGCTGGCGGGCTGCTGCCAAGCCTGATGAATGCTGCCTAAGGTGCGTAAGAGGGTGCTGAACTGGGCCAGCACCGTCATGTGTTGATGGCTGAGGCCGCTGGGCGCCTTATTGGCCCACAGCAAAGGGCTGCCATTGCTGTGGTGGCTGGGGAGCATAAAGCCGAGAATCAGCCGCTCTAAACCCTGAGCCCAGGTAAAGGCATCGTCTTGGCCTCCGTATTGGCGCCGCATGGTTTCGTCTAAGCCCCAGTGGATGTTCATTTGGGTGATGTGTTGGCGAATGACGTCAATGTCGCGCTCGGTCAAATCAAAGCGTCGCCGCAGTGGCTCAGCATCGAGCAGTGCCAAAACCTGATCCAGTTCGAAACGACCGTCCAATAACTCTAAGAGCGCCGCGAAGGCGAAGAGAAACGGATGGCTGCTGAGGATCTTGGTGTCGGTTAAGGTAAAAGGCAAATAGGGCTGGTCGTCATGCTGGCCAAATAGGGCGTCGATAAAGGGTGCATAAGCGTCAATATTCGGAGTGAGCACGGCAATGTCTTGGTAGCTGAGGCTAGGGTCGGCCTCAAGACGCGCCAGCAGCTGGTTTTTCAGAATTTGTAGTTCGCGTAGCGGGCTATGGGCGCTGTGGATTTGAATCGAGCCATCGTGTAGCCGTGCCTGATGGCTGGCGTCAGGCAGACGTAAATGCAATAGGTCACCTTGTAGCTGTTGCAGCAATGTGCCGTCAGGCGTTTCTTCGAAGACGTCAATGTCGTGGCCCACCGTCATGTCGACGGCGAGGGCATCAAAGAAGTCACGGCCTTGCTTGCCTAGTGACGCCAATAAGGGATGGCCAGTTTCTAAAAGGGATTGTTGTTCGGGCGGCAGCTGTAAAATCATCGCCGGTTCAATCACGTGGCCCCAGTGTTCCGCACTCGGGTTAAGGGCAAATAAATGCACGTCAATATACTGGGCCAGTTGATTAAACAGCTCGATGTACATGGGGGCCAGCGTGGCGATGCCAAAAATGTTGATGCGCTCTGGCAGGCGGCCATCGGCTTGGGCCTGAGGCAGTGCCGCCAATAGCTGATCCCACATGCGCACCCGATGCGGCGCCGGATGCTCGCTTAGGTATTGCCAGAGGCGTGCTTGCCAAGGCTCGTGTTCGCCCAGATCGTTCAGTCGACCCGCTTCCCATGTTTGAATCCAATGAGGGCGATACACCAAGTATTGGTCAAAAATATCCGCCAGCTTGTTGGCAAGATCGAAGGCGGCCTCTTCGCCCAGAGCCAAATAATGGCGCAGCGGTTCAAAAACGGGGTCGATGCTGGGGGCGCTGGGGTGTAGGTGGGCTTGGAAGTAGGCAAACAGGCGCCAAGCCATGGCTTCGGTAGCAAACGGGCTATTGGGTTGCAGGCCAGGCAAGACAGACACCATCAGTTGCCAGCTAAAGCTGGCCGGCAGGGTGAGCCTGAGGTTGGCGGCAATGCCGATTTCTTGAGCCAAAAAAACGTGTAGGTAGCGGCCCATGCCTCGGCTTTGCACCACAATCTGCTCTTTCGCAAACGGATTGCTTAAGGGCTGATTTTTTTGAAACGCCGTAAACGTGTGGGCTAGGTTTTCAAGGCGGTTAGACTGGTGTAAATAAAGCATGGGCAATAGGCTATGAGGTGGGCATCGATGGCCCATTATCACCTAGCTGCTCCTTCCGTGCAATCAACCCTATAGGGCATGAAAAAGCCCGAATCAAAGGGATTCAGGCCGGGTTTGATTTGGGCGTGGGTGCAGGGCTAGGGCTGCGGGTGCAGTATCCATTTACTGTCGGCGCCGACAAGGGTGAGGCTTTGGGTCACCCACTGGCTACAGTCGGCCAAAACAGTGGCTTCGTCTAGGGCAAACAGCCCTTGGGCCTGATGGCCCAAAATTTTGGGCGCCTGGAACAGCACGATTTCATCCACCAGATTGGCCTGTAAAAAGGCGCCGTTGAGGATGCTGCCGGCTTCTACCATGAGCTCGCCAATGCCTAAAGCCGCCAGTTTAGTGACCGCGTCGAGCAAGTCTAAGCGGTCATTAACCAACGCCACCACAATGACTTGAACGCCACGATCTAAATAGGGCTGGTGTTGGGCAGCGTCGTTGACGGCCGTCATGATGAGGGTGGGGGCCTGGTGGGTGTCGAGGACTTGGGCGGTGAGGGGAGTGCGTAAATGGGTGTCTAACACCACGCGCGTGGGTTGGCGTAGCGTGGTCAGTTCCCGTACGGTGAGTCTAGGGTCGTCGGCTAAAACCGTGCCTACGCCGGTGAGGACGGCGCAGCTTTGGGCGCGTAAGGCCTGCACTTCTTGGCGCGCCTCTGGGCCAGTGATCCATTGGCTGGCGCCGTTTTTGAGTGCGGTTTTACCGTCTAGGCTGGCGGCGCATTTTAAGAAGATAAACGGGCGTTGGCGCTCAATGCGGGATAAAAACCCACGATTCAGCGCGCGTGCGTCTTCTTCCAATAGGCCGACTTGTGTGATGATGCCGGCCTGTTCCAGCATTTTCTGGCCGTTGCCGGCCACCAGTGGGTTGGGGTCGAGCTGTGCCATTACCACGCGGCTGATCTTGGCGTCGATTAAGGCTTGGGCACAGGGTGGCGTGCGGCCGTAGTGGCTACAAGGCTCTAGGGTGACGTAGGCTGTGGCGCCTTCGGCGGCATCGCCTGCCTGGGCTAGGGCGTGAACTTCGGCGTGAGGGGTGCCGGCCTGAAGATGAAAGCCTTCGCCAATGATCTGATTATCTTTGCTGATGACGCAGCCTACGCGAGGGTTGGGGCTGGTGCTGTTTTTGCCTTTTTCGGCCAGATGCAGCGCGCGGCACATGGTTTGTTGGTCGAATAGGCTAAAGGGTTGGGCATCCGGCGCGGTAATGAAATCAGACAAGGGAGGGCTTTCTATAAGGTGACGACCCTTTATTAGACGACAAGCGCACTGAAAAGTGCGCTTGTCGTCGGGACATTGGTTTATTTGTTTTCTTGGTCTAGCGTGGCGATGGTGTGGGTAAACTCATCTACGTCGGCAAAGCTGCGGTATACCGAAGCAAAACGTACATAGGCCACTTTATCTAGCTTGGCCAGTTCGGCCATGACCATTTCGCCTAGCGCGCGCGAAGTCACCTCGCGCTCGCCTAGCTGTAGCAGCTGTTGGATGATGCGGGCCACGGCTTCATCTACTAAGTGGGTTGAAACGGGTCGTTTGTGTAAGGCGCGCTCAAAGCTGGTTTGCAGCTTTTGCGGGTCAAACTCAGTGCGTTGGCCCGTGCTTTTGATGATATTGGGCAGACGCACCTCGGCGGTTTCAAACGTGTTAAAGCGTTTGTCGCACACGGCGCAACGACGGCGTCGACGCACGCTGTTGGTCTCTTCGATTAAACGAGAATCGACCACCTGTGTTTCAGTATGGGCACAAAATGGACATTTCATAGCGTATCAATATCAATAGTTATAAGTCATCAGAGTCCCTATTCTAATAGAAAATCATGCTTGATGGGAGTGGGTGCTGAAAAAATAGTCAGAAATAAGGAGAGTGTGCGTGGTAAAACTGTTCAGTTCAAGGAGCTGATTAGGGCTTGGGGGCCTTTAAAAGGAAGGGTTTTAGAGAGAGGGCGAAAATAATTGCTGTAATAGGGTTTTGATTTGCCATGAATAATTGTTGATTTGCCTTGAGGTGAATGAAAATAATGCAAAAGGGGCTTGCTAATGCGTGTATCTTTGCCTATAATTCGTTTCCTCAGTAAGGCGAATACGCCAAAGCTGAAATGCGAGAGTGGCGAAATTGGTAGACGCACTGGATTTAGGTTCCAGCGGGGCGACCCGTGAGAGTTCGAGTCTCTCCTTTCGCACCAATTCTAAAAACCCCAAATACGAAAGTATTTGGGGTTTTTACATTAAATATAT
>JAGNTR010000022.1 GCA_017987415.1 Neisseriaceae bacterium | reverse complement strand
AGCTCAATAGCAGGGTATTTTTCGGTGAACAGGCTCAAGACTTGGGGCAGATATTCTGGCGCATAGTCATCGGGAATGCCTAGGCTGATTTTACCCGCGACGCTGGAACCAACCAAGGCCTGTAGCGCCGTGGCATGGGTAGCCAAAATGCTTTGGGCGTAACCCAATAGCTCTTGCCCAATCGGGGTGAGGCTGATGCGGCGCCCTTCGCGGATGAATACCTGACGTTGCAGCACGGTTTCGATGTTCTTGATGTGCATGCTGATCGCTGACTGGGAGCGAAAAACCGTTTTGGCCGCATCGGTCATCGATCCGCTTTGGGTCACGGCGACAAAGCTGCGCAGCCACGCGATTTCTAAATCCGGTAGGGCCATGTGGCGTCCTTTGTATTTGATAATCGAATAGATAATGCCTGTATTATTCGTTTTGATAAAGCTATTTCATCCTATAGACTGAATGTATGATTAATTAGCCCATAAGGTGGCCATATGACGCCGCTACGTTATCAGTTTGCTCTTCAGGCCTGCGCCATGCTTTATGGCGCCACCGCCATCATCGGCCATCAATTGACGGGCAGCGTGGTGGCGACGGTTTTGGTGCGTGGCTTATTTGCTTTTTTGACGTTGAGCGTGGTGTTGCTGTTGAGTCGTGCGCCACGACTCAAGCCAGTGAGCGCGGCGAATGTGGCGAAACTCATGGTGTCGGGCATGCTGCTGGCGGCGCACTGGCTGTTTTTCTTTCTCAGCGTGCATACGGGCGGCATTGCTATTAGCACGCTGAGCTTTGCCAGCTTTCCAGCCTTTGTGCTGTTGTTTGATACTTTGTTCTTTAAAGAACGATTGACCGCTACCGATGTACTGGTGATTGGCTTGATTGCCTTGGGCTTGCTGTTGGTGACGCCGGCCTTTAGCCTGTCGCACGGCTCCACGATTGGGCTGTTATGGGGCGTGGCCTCGGGCATGTCTTACAGCTTGGTGGTGCTGTATAACCGCCATAATCAAACCCATCTTGGCGCGGTGCAGTCATCGTGGCTCCAGTTCTTGGGCATTACCGTGGTGCTGCTGCCGTTTGGTGCCGCGAGCCTAGGCGATTATTCTGCTCAAGACTGGTGGTTGTTGGCCTTTTTAGGGGTGGCCTGTACGGCGGTGGCGTTTACTCTGTTTGTCTACAGCCTCAAGGGTGTCGCGGCCAAAACGGCGTCGGTGGTGATTGCTTTAGAGCCAGTATACGCCATCATGATGGCGTGGCTGTTCTTTGCGCAAGTGCCAACGGGCAAAATGATGTTGGGCGGTGCGGTGATTCTGGCGGCGGTGCTGCTGTCGCTGCGTGGCCCTCGGCCGACAGCGGCGCCTAAGCGAGCGGCGCAGGCATAAAAAAACCGCGAGCTTAGCTCGCGGTTTGTGTTTTAAGGTCAAACCATTAGCGCTGAATGGTCACGCCGGTTGCGGCCTGTAGGGCGTCAAAATCCACGCCTTCGGCGAGTTCAACCAGCTGAACGCCGTTGGCGGTGATGTCTAACACGCCTAAGTCGGTGATGATGCGGTTGACTACGGCCGTGCCGGTAAGGGGTAGGGTACAGTTGGGCAGGATTTTGGGTTCACCAGTTTTGGTGGTGTGCTCCATCAGCACGATGACGCGCTGTACACCGGCAACCAAATCCATCGCGCCGCCCATGCCTTTGACCATCTTGCCGGGAATCATCCAGTTGGCTAGGTCACCTTGCTCTGACACTTCCATGGCACCTAAGATGGCTAAGTTGACGTGGCCACCGCGGATCATGCCGAACGAATCGGCGCTGGAAAAGAAGGAAGCGCCCGGACGCGCCGTCACGGTTTGTTTGCCAGCATTGATGAGGTCGGCGTCTAGCTCTTCTTCTGTTGGGAAGGCGCCAATGCCCAATAAGCCGTTTTCTGACTGGAGCCAGATGTCCATGCCAGCAGGGATGTGGTTGGCCACTAGGGTGGGCAAACCAATGCCCAGATTCACGTAGAAACCATCTTCTAATTCTTGGGCGGCACGCTGTGCCATTTGTGCTTTAGTCCAGGCCATCTCAAGCTTCCTTTACGGTTAGGGTACGTTGTTCAATGCGTTTTTCAGGTTGGGCGTTGACCACCACGCGCTGCACGTAAATACCAGGTAAATGAACTTGATCCGGATCGAGTTCGCCAATTTCCACAATTTCTTCCACTTCGGCAATGGTGATTTTGCCGGCCATGGCGCACTGTGGGTTAAAGTTTTGTGCCGTTTTGCGGAAGATTAAGTTGCCAGCCTTGTCGGCCTTATAGGCTTTAACCAAAGCGATGTCGGCGGTGAGTGACTGTTCTAACACATAGTCTTTACCGTTGAATTGACGGATTTCTTTGCCTTCGGCCACTAAGGTGCCGACGCCGGTTTGGGTGTAAAACGCAGGTATGCCCGCGCCGCCCGCCCGCAGTTTTTCGGCCAGCGTGCCTTGTGGGGTCAGCTCAACGTCGAGTTCGCCGCTTAAGAATTGGCGTTCAAACTCTTTGTTTTCGCCCACATACGATGCAATCATTTTTGAAATCTGCTTGGTTTTGAGCAGTAGGCCTAAGCCAAAGTCGTCGACGCCGGCATTATTGCTGATGCAGGTTAGCTGATCCTTACCGCTGTCGCGTAAGGCCACAATTAAGGCCTCTGGGATGCCGCACAGACCAAAGCCGCCCACGGCTATGGTTTGCCCTGATTGGACGATGTCGGCCAGGGCAGTGGCCGCATCAGGGTATTGTTTGTTCATTTAGTTCTCCTCGATTGTTGTTGTTTAACCAAATAAGTAAAAGGCGCCGGCAATCAATGCACCAGCATAAAATAAGATGATCAGGCAGTAGCCCATGATGGCTCGCGCGTCTAAGCCGGCAATGCCTAAGAGCGGTAAAGCCCAGAATGGCTGGATCATATTGGTCCACGCATCGCCCCAAGCAATGGCCATGGCTGATACCGCTGGCGACACGCCTAAGGCTTGGCCAGCTGGCAGCATAATAGGGCCTTGCACCGCCCACTGGCCACCGCCAGAAGGCACGAATACGTTCACTAAGCCTGCGCTTAAGAAGGCAAATACAGGGAAGGTGTCGGCCGTCGACCAAGAAATAAAGGCTTGGGTGATTTGCGAGCTTAATGACACGCCTTCGGCATTAGCGCCGCCCATGATGCCCATCACGCCGGCGTAAAACGGAAACAGCAGCACGATGCCGGCAATGCCGGTGATGCTGTCTTCAACCGCGCGCATATAGCGCTCAGGGGTTTTGTGGGCCCATAGGCCTAAAAATAGGAATAAACCGATCACCACGTTTAGGCCCAGCGCAAAGCCATTGTGGCTGAAGTATTGGGCGTAGGCAATCAAGGCCAGCGCCAGCACCAGCCAAGCCACTAGGCGGCTGTCGTCAATTTTTTGGGCCGGGGTGGTGCGCTCTGGCAGCTTGGCTTGAGCCTGTACCATTAAGGCCGGATCCACTACGGTTGGGTTTTTGGGGTGCATGGCGCGGTTTAATAGTGGCAGGCCAATCACCAGGCCGGCAATGATGAACCAGTTCAAAGCGGTGAATAAGGTGTCGCCCGTGCTGATGGGTTCGGTGATGACGCCGCCGGAAAGCCGCATCAAGTCATCGCCGGCCGTGGCCAAGGCGAGGGGAATGGAGCCAGAGAGGCCGCCGTGCCAAATTAAAAAGCCAGAATAGGCGGAAGCCACCAGCAGCGGATAATCCACGCCTTTTACCTGACGCGCTAAGGCGCGGGCAAAAACCGCGCCGACGATGAGGCCAAAGCCCCAGTTGAGCCAGCACGCGGCTAGGGCGACTAGGGTCACGTAAATGATGGCCTGGCCCGGCGTTTTGGCTAGGCTAGCGAGCTTGTCGAGGAAGCGGTTCACGATGGGCGCCCGCGCGAGGGCGTAGCCCGTCACCAAGATCAGCGCCATTTGCATGGCAAAGTTAAACAGGCTCCACAGGCCGCCATACCAGTGATTGACCATGGCGAATAGGGATTGTTGGGTAGACAACATGCCCACGACGATGACGAAAAACGTCAGCAATAGGGCAAAGATAAAGGGCGACGGCAGGTAGCGCTGTACCAGCTTAACGCTGGCCTGCGTGAGTAATGTGAACATAGTATGTCCTCTATAGGGTTCTCGTTTGTTTTTGTTGGTGTGACCACTTCTATGGTGGTCAGCAGGCCTAGCTTACGTGATAACCCTAGTAGTGTAAATGCTTTAGGCTTTTGCTGGAGCAAAGTGCGGCTGTCGCGGCCAAGAGGCAAACAAAACGCGCCGATGAGGCGCGTGGGTTAAAGCTCGGGGCGGCAACGATAGTAGATGTTGGCGCAGGCCTGAGTACAGCCGCCACAGCTGCTGCGACAGCCGCTCTGGGCTTCGGTGGCGATGACGTGGCCTTTGCGCATCCATTGGCCCACCATGGCCTGCATGGCGCTGGGCGACACGTCAAAATAGTGGGCCAGCTCATTCAGGCTGATATTGGGGTGTTGGCCAATGTGGGCCTTGATGGCGAACAGCATCAGTGACAACCGCCACCGCAGCAGTCGCCGTCGCGGGGCTTGCTGGGTTTGAGTACCGGCGTCGCGTTCAGGCGTTTACCCAGCAGACGCAGCACGGCAAAGCACAGCAACACAAAAAGAGCGATGCCAATGAGCCAAATACTGGCCTGCTGTGGTGCTAAGCTTAGGCGCGTGCTTTGATAATAGGCCGTGGCCGCCAGCCACGCCACCGTCCAGCTCCAGAGCGCCACGATTAGCGTCCATTTGCTGCCGGCTTCGCGATAAACCGCCCCCAGTGCGGCTGCGCAAGGCGTGTACAGCAGAATAAACATCAGATAGGCAATGGCAGCGGCACTACTGCCAAAGGCCAAGTGCATCTGGGTAATGGTGCGGTTGTCGATCTCATTTTCATCCATAACGGTCGCTAGGTCGCCGTCGGCCATTTGCTGGTTAATGCCTAAGGGATCGGCCAGATTGTGGATGACGGTGCTGAGGTTTTCGGGCACGGAAGCCAACGCGGCGCGCACGCCGGCCATGAGGTCGTAGTCTGAATCGCCATTGTCGGCTGCGTCGCTGCCCATTTGGCTGTACAGGGCATTAAGGGTGCCGATGACGGCCTCTTTGGCAAAAATGCCAGTGAAAATACCCACCGTGGCTGGCCAGTTGTCTTGGTCTACGCCCATGGGGCTAAATGCAGGGGTTAATCCCTTGCCGATATTGGCCAGCACCGAGCGGTCAGTGTTTTCATTGCCAAAAGAGCCGTCGCTACCGAGCGAATTCAACAGGCTTAGGCCTACGACCATGATGACGATGGCCTTACCCGCCTGCAGGATAAAGCTTTTGAGGCGCGACCAGGTCAGCATGGCGATGTTGCGTGCCGTGGGCAGGCGATAGGCAGGCAGCTCCATAATGAAGGGCGTGTTGCCGCCTGGCAAAATAGAGTGTTTGAGCATCAGGCCAGTGATGATGGCCACCAAAATGCCCAGTAGATACAACAGGAACACCACGTTCTGGCCGTTCCTAGGGAAAAAGGCCGCCGCAAATAGGGCGTACACCGGTAGTCGTGCCCCGCACGACATATACGGGATCATCATGATGGCCATGAGGCGATCGCGCGGGCTTTCTAAGGTGCGGGTGCCCATGATGGCGGGCACGTTGCAGCCAAAGCCAACCAGCATGGGGACAAAGGCTTTGCCTGGCAGGCCAATGGTGCGCATGCCGCGATCGACCACCATGGCGGCACGCGCCAAATAGCCTGAGTCTTCCATGAAGGAAAGGCAGAGGAACATGGCCGCAATCACGGGAATAAACGAGGCCACGGTTTGGATACCGGTGCCCACACCGTTGGCCAAGATGGTGATCAGCCAGGCGGGTGCGTGTAGCTGCTGTAATAAATAGGTGCTGCCGTCGACCAGTACAGTCGCCGCCAAAATGTCGAAAAAGTCGATGAAGGCCGAGCCGATGTTGATGGCCAATAAGAACATGAGGTACATCGCCAGTAGAAAAAACGGCAGGCCGGTGAGTCGGCCCAGAGCGAGGGCGTCGATGCGTTCGGTCAGGCTGGCGCTGGCCGCACGCGGTTGGCTGATGACGCTGCGGGTCAGGGCATCAATACAGTCGTAGCGGCTGCTGGCCAAGGCCATATCGAGGTCTTCTGGTTGGGGCTGTAGGGCGCTGGCGATGCGTTTGAGATCGGCCTGTTCCGCTGGGGGGGCGTGCTCTGGCTGCAATAAAGCGTCGAGCAGCTGCCAGCGAGAATACTGTTTGATCGGGCTGTTGTCGGCCAAGTTAGCCCGAGCAAGGTCAAGGGCAGCGCTTTGGGCTGGGCTTAAGGTGTTGAGCAGCGGCTGCGGCGGCGTGGGTTCGGCCAAGGCTTGGTTGATTAAATTTTTGAGTGCTGTTAACCCCACGCTTTTATTGGCGCTGATGCCGATGACGGGACAGCCAAGCTGCTGCGCCAGCGCCTTCAGATCAATCACTTCGCCGTTGCGCGCCAGAGCATCCATTAGGTTGAGTACCACCAGCATGGGGCGGCCTAGGTCGACTAATTGGGTGGTGAGATAAAGGTTGCGGTGTAAATTAGTGGCGTCGACGACGTTGACGATGAGGCTGTCTTGGTCGTGCTGTACGAACTGACGCACCACCAGCTCGTCTTGGGAGACGCCGTCCTCTAGGCTTTCTAAGGCGTAGGTGCCGGGTAGGTCGACCACGTTAATGCGCTGCTGTTGATGGCGGTAGTGGCCGGTTTTTTTGTCTACGGTGACGCCAGGCCAGTTGCCCACGTGCTGCTGGGCGCCGGTGAGTTTATTGAATAAGGTGGTTTTACCACTGTTAGGATTGCCGATTAGGGCAATTTGCTGCAAAGGCAGGCGTTGTGGTGTCATGATGCGGCCTCGGGTTGGACCATGATGGTGGCGGCCTCGCTTAAGCGTAGGCACAGCTTAAAGCCACGAATGCGAATTTCTAATGGATCGCCTAATGGCGCCAGGCGTACGGCAGTGACCTCTTGACCAGGAATGATGCCCATGGCCAAGAGTTTGCGTCGAAACGGTGCTGCCGCTGCGGTGAGGCTGGTGATGCGGGCGCTGTGGCCCAGCGGAAGTTGAGCGAGGGAGCAAGGAGGCATAGAGATTCGCTGTCGAATGGTCACGACGATGATTGAGGAATATAAATGATAGTAATAACTGTTTCTATCATCAGCGCTAAGGCGGTATTGGCTGATGTGGATCAAGGCTGGCAGGCAAGGTCCGTGGCATTTGTGCCACAGATTAAAAAACGGCCCGCTAAAGGCGGGCCGTTGAGTAAGCTCGATGACGCTTATTGAGGCTTGCGGAATGAGTCGTGACAAGCTTTACAGGTCGCGCCCACGTTGCCGTATGCCACTTTAATTTGGTCTAGATCGCCGGTTTGGGCGGTATCGTTTAGGGTCGCTACAGCGTTGTGGAAGTTGTCTTCAGCTTGTTTAAAGCCTGCTGCATCGGTCCAAACGTTTGGCAAGGCGTCGCCATCTTTACCTTCACCGTCAGATTCAAAGTGTTGGAACGGCACTTGGCTTTCGGTAGCAAACCCAGCTGCGGCTTGTTTAAAGGCTTCAACGTCATAGTCCACGTCGCCTTTAACCATTTTGCCCATGGTTGAGAAGTTAGGCATCATGCTTTTAAAAGCAGTAGAACGGGCTTCAGAGTTAGGGCCTTTTTCGGCTGGAGGCGTTGATTGGCCGCAGGCGGCAAGCAAAGTAAGGGCAGCAGTAACCGCCAACAGGGTTTTTTTCATGGTGGGTTCCTTTAAATATTAATCAGACAAACTCAATTGGTTTGTTGTGTTTTCATGCAAACTTAAATCATAATCTGCCGCAGCCACCCGCATGATGGTTTATGTTGGGGCCGTCTGTTTGGCATTATTCTACTATGGATATGACAAAATTCAATCGTTTTACGCTTTAATTCCGTCTATTAACCTAGGTTAATAGCATTATGTCATTTTAATGGCAATTAATAAAGCGTAGCGAAATACGGCTTAAGTGCTTGTGATTTTTTCTGTTATATTATAACATCCATTTATTCGCGAAGATTAAAGGAGTTGATGTGCACTTAACTCAATACAGAACCCAAGTGCTGCTGAGCTGTCAGCAGAACAAAGCGTTGGTGACGCCGCTACGAGAAACGGTCTTGGATTTGATTCTTAACCGTACTGGCGTGGTCAAAGCCTATGACGTGTTGGCCGAGATGCAGAAAATGCGCGGCAATGTGGCGCCGCCGACGGTGTACCGAGCCCTAGATTTTTGGGCCGATCAAGGCGTGCTGCATAAGGTGGCGGCGGTCAACGGCTATATTTTATGCCAAAACCTGCACGATCATGAGGCGCACCACCACGCGCTGATTTTATTGTGTAATGAGTGTGGTGAAGTAAAAGAAGTAGTGGCGGGGCCACAGTGGCAGGCCTTTAAAGCCGGCGTGGCCGATCAAGGCTTTGTGCTTGCCGATGAACATATGGTGTTAACGGGGATGTGTCAGCAATGTCAACGAACAAAACAATAGCGCATTTGTTTTCAGGCTTCTTAGGGGTGGGCAAAACCAGTGCCATCAAAAGCCTGATGGCGCAAAAAGACCCAAATGAAAAATGGGCCATCATCGTCAATGAGTTTGGCGAAATTGGCATCGATGGTGCGGTGTTGAGCGACGACGGCATTCCCGTTGCCGAAGTGTCTGGCGGCTGCTTGTGCTGTGTGGCTGGGCCACAAATGTCCAGCACCGTCACCAAAATCATGCGCGACTATCAGCCCGATCGGCTGTTGATTGAAGCCAGTGGCCTAGCCCATGCCGCCAGCGTCATCGACGAATTAAACGCCAAGCCTTTGAGCGACTTAGTCAGCGTCGGTGCCGTGTTTACCGTGGTGGATCCGCGCCAGTTTGTAGCCGATCAATACGCCAAACAAACGCTGTATAAGGATCAGGTCAGCGTGGCCGACGTATTGGTGGCGAGCAAAATCGATTTATGCGATGAGGCCACTTTAGCTGAGTTTCGTCAGCGTGCGGCCAAGCTGTTCCCACCGAAGGCCTTGGTGGCCGAAGTCAAAGACGCCGAACTTGATTTGGCTTGGCTGGATACACCTGTCATTGAAAAAAGCCGCTACCGCTTACAGGCGCTGTCTGATAACGACTTAGGCTATCAGTCGCAGGGCTTTACCTTTGCCGCCGAACTAAATTTTGATGGCGAGCGGCTGACCAACTTTTTTAACGATTTACCGCAGTTGAGCACCGGGCTGGTGCGGGCTAAGGGTGTATTTCGGGTGTTGGATACGTGGGTGTGGCTGAACTGGGTCGATGGCCAATGGGGCGCGACTCAGGTGTCTTGGCGCCGCGACAGCCGCTTTGAGCTGATTGCGACGAGCTTTGACGCCGATAAAATTGAACAACTATTACAGGCAGCTTTAGAAAAATAATGAATTCTTTATTGTTACGCAGTGCCGTTTTTAGGCTGGGCTTGGCCTTAGGGCTAGTGGCCAGCGTGTGGCTGGTGTTTCTGTGGGCGGTGCGCTGATGCCGATTATTGTCAATAACGCGACGGTTAGCTATCAGCGTCATCCGGCCATTCACCACGTCGACGTGACCTTCCGCGAGCATGAAGCCTGCGCGATTTTTGGCCCTAACGGTGCCGGTAAATCGACGCTGTTGAAGGCCATTATGGGTTTGTTGCACTGTGACACTGGAACCGTGGTTTGGGACGGCTTAAAACGGCAGGACTTGGCTTATCTGCCGCAGCAGTGCGACGTCGACCGCAGCCAGGCGATGAGCGTGTTTGAACTGGCCGCCATGGGTTTATGGTATGAAATTGGTTTTTTTGGCGGCGTGAGCCAAGCGCAGCGCGCACGGGTGAGTGAAGCTTTGGAGCAAGTGGGCATGCTGGCGTTTAAAGACCGCGCCATCGCCCAGTTGTCTAATGGCCAGTTTCAGCGAGTGCTGTTTGCCCGCATGCTGGTGCAAGACGCACAGTTTTTGCTCTTAGATGAGCCTTTTAATGCGATTGACGCTAAAACCACACAGGATTTATTGGTGGTTTTGCAAGGCTGTTTGGCGCGCGGTAAGGCCGTGGTGGCGGTGCTGCACGATGTGGCGCAAGTGCAAGACTACTTTCCTCGTACGGTGTTGATTGCGCGTGAAAAGATTGCCGAAGGCCCAACTAATGAGGTGATGCAGCCAGAATGGTTGCGTAAGGCCAGCCATAAAATGAACCATTGGCAACAAGACGGCAGCTGGTGTGCCGTTGATTAAGAACAACCCACAAAGAACCCTATGAGTGATTTATATACTTTATTGATTGAACCCTTTGTCGAATTCAGCTTTATGCGTTTCGCCTTGGTGTCTAGTTTTTGTTTAGCCTTAAGCAGTGCCCCCATCGGGGTGTTTTTGGTGATGCGACGCATGAGCTTAATGGGTGATGCCATGAGCCATGCGGTCCTGCCTGGTGCCGCCATTGGCTATATGGTGGCGGGCCTAAGCCTGCCAGCGATGAGTTTAGGCGGCTTTGTGGCGGGGGTATTGATGGCCTTATTTGCTGGCCTCGCCAGCCGGTTTACCAGCTTGAAAGAAGACGCCAACTTCGCTGCCTTTTACCTCAGTAGTTTGGCCCTAGGGGTGTTGCTGGTGAGCGTTAACGGCAGCAGCGTGGATTTATTACACCTTTTATTTGGTTCAGTTTTAGCGGTGGATGAGCCAGCCCTAGTGCTGGTGGCCAGCGTCACCACCGTCACGGTATTGGCCTTGGCCATCATGTATCGGCCGTTGATGATGGAGAGCATCGATCCAACGTTTTTGCGAGCCGTCAACGGTAAGGGCGGGTTGTGGTACGGCGCCTTCCTCGTGCTGGTGGTGATTAATCTGGTCGCGGGCTTTCAGGCCTTAGGCACCTTAATGTCGGTGGGCTTGATGATGGTGCCGGCGATCAGCGCCCGCCTGTGGGCCAACAGCATGGGCAAGGTGCTCAGCATTGCTTGCTTGATTGCCTTCGTGTGTGGCTATGGCGGCCTGTTGCTGTCGTTTTATATAGAAGTGCCATCAGGCCCAGCGATTATTTTGCTGTGTGGCTTGGTGTATCTGCTGTCGGTGATTTTTGGGGTTCACGGCGGCGTTGTGGCCAGGCTTTGGCGCAGTAAACATCGCGTGGCTTAATGAAGACAATTCAGCGTAAGGGGATAGGGACATTATGAGCATCAAAACATTCACGGTTCATACCGCCGTGGCAGCCTGTTTAGGCTTTGCTGGGGTGGCTGTGGCCGCACCGCTGCCAGTAGTAAGCAGCTTCAGTATTTTGGGCGACGTAGCCAAACAGGTGGGCGGTGAGCGCGTGGCCGTCACCAATTTAGTCGGACCAGACCAAGACGCCCACGTTTATCAGCTGACGCCTAAGGACATTCGCACTCTAGGCCAGGCCAAGCTGGTGTTGCTCAATGGTTTGGGTTTTGAGGGCGCACAGCTAGAGCGCGTGGTGAAGCAGGGCACGGCACCGTATGCGATGGTGACCAAGGGCATTAAGGCATTGGCAGCAAACGAGCACGATGATCATGATCACGGCCACGGTGAGCCAGGGCATCATCATGGCGGTTTGGATCCACACGTGTGGCATGATCCAGTGTTGATGCAGGCCTATGCCGCCAACGTGGCCAAGGCCTTAACCTATGCCGATCCACAGGGCAAAGCCTATTATCAGCAACGCCTCAGCGCTTATCAAAATCGTTTGAAAGAGCTAAATATTTGGGCCGCTGCCCAGTTCAAGCCGATTCCGGTGGCTCAGCGTAAAGTCTTGACTGCTCATGGTGCTTTTGCCTATTTAGGTCAGCGCTATCAGATTCAGTTTGTGGCGCCTCAGGGGGTGAGCACCGAAAGCGAGGCCTCTGCTCGTACCGTGGCCAACATCATTCGGCAGGTAAAGCAAGACCACATTAAGGCGGTGTTTGTGGAAAACATTAAAGACAAACGCTTGATTGAGCGCCTAGCTAAGGAAACTGGCGTGAAGGTGCAGGGCGCTCTGTATTCAGATGCTTTAAGCGGCCCGAAAGGCCCTGCGGCCACCTATATTGATTTGATTCGTCACAATGTGAGCCTTTTAGCTAAAGGCCTAAAATAGCGGCCATTGATACAGGCCCATGCTGTGGCCTTGCCACAGCGCCACCGCAATCACCAAAAAGCCGACGCCCAAGCGTACGGCTTTTTTTTGTAATAGGCTTTTGAGCTGGGCGGCGAAGACGCCTAAAACCAAAAGATTGGGCAAGGTGCCCAGGGCAAACGCCAGCATATAGGCGCCGCCCTTGAGGGCGCTGCCGCTGCTCATGGCGTAAATCGAGGCGGTATACACCAGACCACAGGGCAGCCAGCCCCACAGCATGCCTACGCCAAAGCAGGCCGGTGCACTTTTGATCGGCAGCAGCTGGTTTAAGAGGGGGTTGAGGCGGCGCCAAATCGGCTTGCCGATGCCTTCGATGCGGGTGACTAAATGCGACAGGCCTGCAAGGTAAAGGCCCAGCAGGATTAAAAACAGATTGGCCAGCAGCAGCAAGACGTGCTGCGGGCCTTGGGTGTCGGCGAGGCTAAGGCCGGCCTGACTGAGGGCGCCTACCAACACGCCGATGACCACATAGGACAGAATGCGGCCTAGGTTTAATAAGAGGATGAGGGTGAAGCGATTGAGGTTGGGCGGCAGCTGCAGGGCAAAGGCGCTGGAGAGGCCGCCGCACATGCCGACGCAGTGACCACCGCCAAGAAAGCCAATTAAAAAGAGGGCCAAGAAAGAAATGTCCGCCATGATGTTTGGGTCGCCGTCGCCGATAATCCTCTATTATAAAGCTTAAGTCGCAGCCGCGCAGGAGGCTGTTGCATTAAAGCCAATCGCGCAGGCGGTAATAGCTCATGGCGGCGACCTGGGTGGGCATGCGCAGCCAGCGCCCGCCGGGAAAATCGCGGTGTTTAATGGCCTCAAAGCGTTTGAGACGAGTGTCATCGCCCAGGATGGCTTCGGCGATGACTTTGCCTGCTAGCCCGGTCAAGGCCACGCCGTGGCCGGAAAAGCCTTGGGCAAAATACACATTGGGCGCCAGCCTGCCCCAGTGTGGGGCGCGGTTCATGGTGATGTCGACGTGGCCACCCCAGGCGTAGTCTATGGCGACGCTGCGCAGCTGTGGAAATACTCTGAGCATGTCGGCGCGCATGCTTTGGGCCAGCTGTCGCGGCGGCAGGCCAGAATAGCTGACCTTACCGCCGAACAGCAGGCGGGTGTCGGCGCTGAGGCGGTAGTAGTCCAGCACAAACTGGCTGTCGCACACCGCCATGTGATTGTCGATCAGTCGCGCGGCACGGTCGCCTAAAGGCTCGGTGGCAATCATATAGGTGCCAACAGGCAGAATCTTCTTGCTTAAGGCCTGAGCTTGTGGCGTTTTGAGCTGGGACACAAAGGCATTGCTGGCGAACACCACGTCGGTGGCGTTGACTTGGCCGTGAGGCGTACGCACGATGGCGCCATCGTCTTGAGCATACACATCGATGACGGGGCTGTTTTCGAACAGCAGGGCGCCGTGGCTGCTGGCGGCACGGGCGAGGCCGAGGCAATAGTTCAGCGGATGTAGGTGGCCAGAGGTGGTGTCGTAAATGCCGCCCTGATAGCGGCCAGAGTTTAAATGCTGCTGTAGCTGATGTTTGTCCCAGATTTGGTAGCCATCATAGCCGTATTGCTGCCGCATTTTGGCGACGTGAGCCTGTAGTGCCTGCTGTTGTTGTGGCTTGACCGCGACGGTGGCGTAGCCGCGGGTCCAGTCGCAGTCGATGGCGTAGTCACGCACGTGGGCATCCACGATGTCGACGGCCTCTAAAGACATGTCCCAAAAGTCTTGTGCCGCGCTGGCGCCGAGCTGGCGTTCAAACTCATCCAGTTCACAGGCATAGCCGCTGATGACTTGGCCGCCGTTGCGCCCAGAAGCACCAAAGCCAATGTGGGCACCTTCGAGCAAAATGACATTCTTACCGGCTTTGGCTAAATTCAGCGCTGTGCTGATGCCGGTAAAGCCGCCGCCGATGACGCATACGTCGGCGTGCTGATGGCCGCTGAAGCTGGGGTAGAAGTGGGCTTCGGTACGGCTATTGGCGTAAAAAGAATCCGGATGGTTCTGGTAGGCGAACGACAGCATGACAATCCTTTCAGAGCAAAATCAGGGCATAAAAAAGCGAGCCGGGTGGCTCGCTGATTGAGGCTAGCCGCTTTAAGGCTTTAAGGCGGCCTCGGCGGCGCTGGCCTGTTTCATGGCTTGGGCGGCTTCACGATCCCGCTTCACGTGATTTTTCATCATAAAGTAATTCAGTAAAATCACGCAAGTACCGATCACGCCAATCATGATGGTGGCCAAAGCGTTCATCTGTGGGTCTAGTCCCAGCTTGATCTTGGAGAAAATCACCTGCGGTAGGGTGGATGAGCCCGGGCCGGACAGGAATGAGGTAATCACCAAGTCATCTAAGGATAGGGTGATGGCCAATAAAAAACCTGACGCAATCGCGGGCGCAATCAAGGGTAGGGTGATCACAAAGAAGATTTTCAGCGGCCGCGCGCCTAAATCCATGGCGGCGTCTTCTAGCGACTGATCTAGCTCCATTAGACGTGAGCGAATCACCACCGTTACGTAAGCCAAGCACAGCGTGGTGTGGCCGAGCCAAATGGTGAAAAAGCCACGGTCAAAATACATGAAGTTCAAGAGTTCGCTGTTTTGTAAAAACATCTGTACTTGAATGATGAGCAGCAGCATCGACAGGCCGGTGATCACGTCGGGCATCACCATCGGTGCCGACACCATGCCGGCAAACAGAGTACTGCCTTTAAAGCGCTTGATGCGCGCTAAAGCAAAGCCCGACAGCGTGCCCAAAATCACCGCGGCAAAAGCAGACGCCAGAGCCAGCTTAATCGACAGCCACGCCGCTTCCAAAATCTGGCTGTTGTTGGCCAGGCGGCCATACCAGCTAGTGGAGAACCCGCCCCAAACCGTCACCAGCTGGGAGCTATTAAAGGAGTAGATCACCAAGCTGATCAGGGGAATGTATAAAAACAGCAGGCCAAGAATCAGCATGACTCTTAAAAACCAGGATGAGCGATTATTGTTCATTGCGCTTCCCTTCTAACTCACGGGTTTCATAACGATGGAATAGGGCCATGGGAATCACCAGCAAAATGACCATGATGACGGCGATGGCAGATGCCAACGGCCAGTTGTTTTGGTCAAAGAAGGCCTGCCACAACACTTTACCAATCATCAATTCACTCGGACCACCCACCAGTTCAGGGATCACGTATTCGCCCACAGAAGGAATAAACACCATCATCGAGCCGGCAATGATGCCGACTTTAGATAAGGGTAGGGTAATGGTCATAAAGGCCTTGATCGGGCCGGCACCTAGGTCGCTAGCGGCTTCCAAGAGGCGGTGATCCATTTTTAATAGTTGGGCGTAAATCGGCAAAATCATAAACGGCAAATAGGCGTACACCATCACCAGCTGGAGTGAGAATGAGTTGTAGAACAGCTGTAGCGGTTGGTCGATGAGGCCAATGCTCATCAAGGCATTGTTTACCAAGCCATTTTGGCCCAATAGGCCCATCCAAGCGTATACCCGCAATAAAAACGAGGTCCAGAAGGGCAACATCACCAATAATAACAAGCCATTACGGTATTCTGCTTTGGCGCGGGTGATGGCGTAAGCCATCGGGTAGCCCAATAAAAAGCACCATACGGTGGTGAGGAAGGCGATTTTAATCGACGACCAATAGGTTAATAGATAGATGTTGCCGCCGCCATTTTCAGCAAACGGATTGACGATGCGCGCCAAGGTTTGCCAAAAGTCGGTGAAAATATCCACATAATTATAGTAATTCAGCGAGATCGCTAGGCTCCCGATGTCGGCGTCGTTGACGAACAGCGGCGTATACGGTGGGATGTTCAGCTCTTGATCAGCAAAGCTGATCTTGAGCACGATGGCGAACGGCACCAAAAACAGCAGCAACAGCCACACGTAGGGAATGCCGTAGACCATGCCACGCCCTAGGTGCAGTTTTTTAGGTTTCCATTTGGCTAGTTTCATCAATGCCACCCCTTATTGAGTCAACACAATGGGTAAGCTGGCGCGCCAGCTGATGTGTACGGTTTCTTCCCAAGTGGGTGGGGTTTCGTCGAGTAAATACCAGCGCGACGACACCACCGAGCTTTTGATGATGCGCCCGTTCGGTAGCTGAACGTGGTAAATGGCCGAGCTGCCTAAATAGGCGATCTCTTTCACCACGCCTTGGGCATAGTTATAGCGGGTGTCTTGCGGCGGCTCTTTTTCCAGACGCACGTCTTCAGGGCGCACGCTGACCCAGCGCTCTTGGCCGACCGCGCCGCTAAGGCCGTGTGGCAGCATGATGAGGCTGTCGAAGTCGGGGCTTTTGATTTCCACTCTATCGGCTTCTTCCAATACAATCTCGCCAGAAATAATATTGGTTTCGCCGATGAACTCTGCGGTAAAGCGGCTAGAAGGAAAGTCGTAGATCTCGTTGGGCGTGCCCACTTGCATCAACTGGCCTTCTGACATGATCGCAATACGAGTGGCCATGGTCATGGCCTCTTCTTGGTCGTGGGTGACCATGATGCAGGTCACGCCTACTTTTTCTAAGGTGTTCACCAGTTCAAACTGGGTTTGCTGGCGCAGTTTTTTGTCTAGGGCGCCCAGCGGCTCGTCTAAAAGCAGGAGTTTTGGGCGTTTGGCCAGGCTGCGGGCGAGGGCCACGCGCTGCTGCTGACCACCAGAGAGTTGGTGTGGCTTACGCTTGGCAAACTTAGACATTTGCACCAGCTTCAACATTTCTTCAACGCGGGCGTTGATGTCGGCTTTGCTTAACTTATCTTGAATCAGGCCAAAGGCCACGTTTTGTTCCACCGTCATGTGCGGGAATAAGGCATAGCTTTGAAACATCATGTTGATTGGGCGATCATAAGGCGCCAATTTGGTGATGTCTTGCCCATCTAAAATGATTTTGCCGGCGGTAGGGGTTTCCATGCCAGCGAGCATGCGCAACAAGGTCGATTTGCCACAGCCAGAACTGCCCAAAAGGGCAAAAATTTCATTTTTTTCAATGTTCAGGTCTATGTGATCGACGGCATAATTATCGCCAAATTGCTTGACGATCCCTTGAATTTGCAAGTAAGACGTGTTGCTATTTGCTTTATTTACCTGTTGGGTCATGGTGGGCAAACTCCATAAAGGGTGCTTGTTAAAACAAGCTAATTATCTATTCTGAGTGGGGTGGCTTCTTTTTAAGGTAAGTTAATACGACCGCTCAACCGGTGCATATAAAAATGCAAGGGGCGATTGTATGCGAACACACCTAGGCTCGCAATGAAAATCATCGCCCAATCATTAAGTTCTGGATTCTGGCTTAAACGACGTCCTATGGCCGTTTAGGTGTTGATTACCTTAACATACCCCCTCTTAAAAAAGGAGGGCTTTGTCGGCTTATTTACCTTCTGTCATGTCAGAAAGCCATAAAACAAGGGCTTGGGGCGTGTGTGGGTTTAAGTCGTTTGGGTGTTTGCTTAGCTGTAGCTTGGTTTAAAATCGATTCGTCATGGCATAATTGTGTTTCATTTAGGTGACGAACGCTTTTTTTTGCTGCTCAAATTTGAGCCGGATATGGCTCTGAATACGCCATCTCGGTGCTGAAAGTGCGCCATAAAAGCGACAAAATCCCAAAATAATCGTGTTACACTGTCTGCCGGTTCGGGTGCCGCCCTAGGCACAAGCCCATCATAATAACGACAGCAGTCAAATTCAGGAGACAGTATGGGACAGCGTTTGCCAATTTCAGTGGCACACATCACATCCGCTTTGGTGGCCTTATTAGTTGGTTACGGCAGTTCAGCCGTGGTGGTGTATCAAGCAGCCACCGTCTTTAACCCCAGCAATGCCGAGTTGGCCTCGTGGTTTTGGGCTTTGGCGATTGCCTGTGGGGTCGGCAGCATTGCGCTTTCTTTAAAGTATAAGGCGCCGATTTTGCTGGCCTGGTCGACGCCCGGTGCGGCATTGATTTTCGCCAGTGTGTCGGGCGTGTCGATGTCGGCAGCCATTGGGGCGTTTATGTTTGCCGCTGGGCTGATGGTGCTGTTTGGGGTAACGGGCCTTTTTGATTGGGTGACCAAAAACATTCCTTCTAGCTTGGCCGCGGCCATGCTCAGCGGCGTGTTGCTGAAGTTTGGTACCGACATCTTTTTGGCCATGCAAGAGCAGGCGATTATGGTGTGCCTGATGCTGGTGGTGTTTTTGCTGAGTAAAATTCGGCTGCCGCGCTACAGCATTATTTTGATGATGGCCACTGGCTTGATTTATGTGTCGGTGATGGGCCTCTTTAAGCCCAGTAATATTGATTGGGGTTTGAGCCTACCAGTGTTAATGATGCCTAGCTTTGATCTTCAAGCCATGATCAGCGTGGGTTTGCCTTTGTTTATTGTGACCATGGCTACTCAGAACATTCCGGGCATCGCCATTTTGCGTAGCCACGGCTATGATGCGCCGGCTTCTCCTTTGATTACCAAGGTAGGCTTGCTGAGTCTGGTGCTGGCCCCGTTTGGCAGCTTTATGGTAAATCTGGCCGCGATCACCGCCGCGATTTGTATGGGGCCAGATGTGGATAAAGACCCGTCTAAGCGCTATATGGCGGCGGTTTGGGCTGGTGCTGGCTACATTGTTTTGGCGTTTTTAGGCGGCAGCGTGGTGTCGCTATTTGCCACCATGCCGCCGATTTTGATCATGGCCTTAGCTGGCTTGGCGTTGTTGGGCACCATCGGTGCCAACTTAAGCACCGCCATGGCCGACCATCAAAACCTAGACGCCGTGGTGTTGACGGTATTGATGACTGCCTCAGGCGTGTCATTTTTTGACATCGGTAGCGCCTTTTGGGGGCTGCTGCTGGGTCTGACGGTGTTTCACGGTAACCGCTATTTGCGTCGTCGTCGCCGCGAAGATTAAGCGCATCAGCCCAATAAAAAACCCGCCTTGGCGGGTTTTTTATTGGGCTTTGGTCCTCAGGCTTGGCAAGATGACGTTGATGTGAGATTGAAACAAGAAAAAGCCCCAGAGGATACTCTGGGGCTTGTGAGGCTGCTGGCATTAAGCCTGAGGCTGTTTGGCGTCTTCTTCGTCACGCAGCGCCCGACGCAGAATTTTACCCACGTTGGTCTTAGGCAATTCGTCGCGAAACTCAATCAGCTTCGGTACTTTGTAAGCGGTTAAGTTTTCACGGCAGAAGGCAATGATCTCTTCGGCTTTGAGTGCCGGGTTTTTGGACACGATGAAGAGTTTTAAGGCTTCACCAGAGCGCGGATGAGCCACGCCGATACAGGCTACTTCGAGTACGTCAGGGTGGGCTGCGACCACGTCTTCGACTTCGTTGGGGTAGACGTTAAAGCCCGACACCACAATCATGTCTTTCTTACGATCGACGAGCTTCACAAAGCCTTCCGCATCAATGCAGGCAATGTCACCGGTTGCTAAAAAGTGCTGAGCGTCTAAGGATTGAGCCGTGTCTTCTGGACGGTTCCAGTATTCACGCATCACTTGAGGGCCTTGAATCCAAAGCTCACCGGCTTCGCCAATGCCGACTTCTTTGCCTTCGTTGTCGCGAATGCTCACAACGGTGCTGGGAATGGGAAGGCCGATGTAGCCGATTTTATTGCCTGACCCTAATGGGTTGATACAGGCCGCTGGGCTGGTTTCGGTCAGACCATAGGCTTCTACTAAGGGAATGCCGGTGACCTTAACCCATTTTTCGGCCACGGCGCGCTGTACCGCCATGCCGCCACCGAGGGCGAAGCGCCAGCTGCTGAAGTCGACGCTGGCAAAGTCAGGGTTGTTGAGTAGGCCGTTAAATAAGGTGTTCACCCCAGTTAAAATGGTGACTTTATGCTGGCGTAGCTCTTTCACAAAGCCTGGCATGTCGCGCGGATTGGTGATTAAAACGTTGACGCCGCCAAACATGGTGAAGGTCATCAGGTTGGCGGTCAGCGAAAAGATGTGATAAAGCGGTAGGGCCGTGATCACCACTTCTTCACCGTCGCGGATGTCGCGGCCGATCCATTCGGAAACCTGCAGCATATTGGCGACAATATTGCCGTGGGTGAGCACTGCACCCTTGGCCACGCCGGTGGTGCCGCCGGTGTATTGCAAGAAGGCAATGTCGTCGTGGGTTAGGCTAGGCACCACTTTAGGCAGGCTTTTGCCTTGGCTTAGGGTGTCATTAAACTTAATCAGATGGGGAATGCGGTAGTTGGGCACCATTTTTTTGATGTGGCGCACCACAAAATTAGCGATGACGCCTTTAAAGCCTAGCAGGTCACCAATGCTGGCCACGATTACATTTTTAACCGGGGTACGAGACAAGACCTGCTCAAGCGTGTTGGCAAAGTTTTCCAGCACAATGATGGTGGTGGCGCCGCTGTCTTTTAGTTGGTGTTCTAATTCGCGCGGTGTGTATAAGGGGTTGACGTTCACCACGACTAATTCGGCTTTTAAAATACCAAAGACGGCGATGGGGTATTGCAACACGTTCGGCATCATGACGGCCACGCGTTCGCCTTTAGCGAGTTTCAGCTTATGGCGTAGGAAGCTGGCAAAGTGATCCACTTGTTCGCTGGCCTGTTGGTAGGTCAGGGTTTTGCCCATATTGTGGTAGGCAGGCCGATTGGCGAATTTTTTGACGCTGGCGTCAAATACATCGGCAATCGATTGATAGCGAGACATATCAACTTCTGCATTAACCCCTTGCTGGTAACTCTTTAACCAAATCTTCTCCATAAGGTACTCCTAGCGCTATGATTTTTTATAATGAAAACCAAGCATGGCTGAACGGGCGCTGGCGCTTACGTCATCATGTCTTAGAATGGGTGTCAGAAAGGGCGCTGGCGCCCGTCCTGACGCGTACGGTATTGCAGGACAACATCATTCTGTGGATAGTATCACACCGCCGCCCAAACACACTTCGCCGTCATACAGTACGGCGGATTGGCCTGGGGTCATGGCCCACTGCGGCTCATCAAAAATCAGCTGGGCTTGATCCTCACCGAGGTATACCAGCTCACAAGCAGCATCCGCCATGCGGTAACGGGTTTTAGCATGGTAGCGGCCGGGCTTAGGGCGCTCAGGCAGAGTGAAGCTTAAATCGCCCATAATCAGGCTGCGTTTATACAAGAGCGGATGGTCATGGCCTTGAACCACCACCAGCTCGTTGCGGTCACGGTTTTTATCCGCTACAAACCAAGGTTCGCCTGGTCCGCCAATGTTCAGGCCTTTGCGTTGACCTAGGGTGTAATACATGAGGCCAAGATGGGTGCCGACGGCTTTGCCTTCGGGCGTCACCATTTTGCCCTCTTCTGTGGGTAAATACTGTTGTAAGAAGGCCCTAAAGGGGCGCTCACCGATGAAGCAAATGCCGGTGCTGTCTTTTTTAGCCGCCGTCGGTAGCTCGGCTTCGGCTGCCAATCGTCTGACTTCAGGTTTTTCTAAATGGCCCAGCGGAAAAATCGCATGGCTGAGCTGGTAGGGGTTTAGACGATATAGGAAATAGCTTTGATCCTTGTTATTGTCTAAACCTTTTAATAGGTAATGCACGCCATCGCGCACTTCTTTACGGGCATAGTGGCCAGTGGCAATGGTGTTGGCCCCAAGCGTTAGGGCGTATTCTAAAAAGCATTTAAACTTAATTTCTGCATTACACAACACGTCGGGATTCGGCGTACGGCCAGCCTGATATTCTTTTAAGAAGTAGGCAAACACGTTGTCTTTGTATTCGGCGGCGAAATTGACGATCTCAATGTCGATGTCTAAGACGTCGGCCACAGACACAGCGTCGAGTGAATCTTGCTTGATAGAGCAATATTCATCGTTGTTGTCGTCTTCCCAGTTTTGCATGAAGACGCCGGTGACGTCGTATCCTTGTTTTTTGAGTAGGGCTGCGGTCACGGATGAATCCACGCCACCGGACAGGCCCACCACAATTTTTTCTTTAGCGTTCATTTCTGTCTTTAGGGATGCTTGTTGGTTCTGCGACAAGCAAATGTTTATTTTGCCACAATCACATAAAAACCCAACAAGCAAATTAGAGTGATTAACCAATAGTCATGCTTATTTGGTGCCGGTACTGCCAAAGCCGCCTTCGCCGCGCTGGCTTTGTGGGAACTCAGAGACCACTTGGAAAGCGGCCTGTACCACCGGCACAATCATCATTTGGGCAATGCGTTCGAACGGCTCTACCACAAAAGGAGTGTCGCCACGGTTCCACAGCGATACTTTCAGTTCGCCCTGATAGTCAGAGTCGATTAAGCCCACTAAGTTGCCCAAAACGATGCCGTGCTTGTGGCCTAGACCAGAACGGGGCAAAACCATGGCGGCAAGATTAGGGTCGGCCAAGTGAATAGCCAAGCCAGTCGGGATCAGGCTGCTGTCACCCGGGTTTAGGGTGATGGCCGCGTCGATGCAGGCGTGTAAATCTAGGCCTGCTGAGCCTGGGGTGGCGTAGGCGGGGATTTTGTCTGCCATGGCAGGGTGGATGATTTTTAAGTCGATAACGGGTTGCGTCATGGAAAGTCCTATGGCTGATGGGTGTTTTAGGGTAGGAGGGCGCTGAGGCGCGCAATAATGGCGGTGGCCGTGTCTGCTTTACTCATGAGGGGCAGCTCGGTTTCGGCCTGATCGTCTAGCAGCCAAACCTGATTGTGGTCGGTGCCCATGGCTTGACCGACGAGGTTGGCCACTAAGAGCGGCACGCCTTTTTTGGCACGCTTGGCGCGGGCATGAGGCAGGAGGTTTTCGCTTTCTGCCGCAAAGCCCACGCAAAAGGGCGGATTCGGTAGTTTGGCCACAAAGGCCAAAATGTCTGGGTTTTCGGCCAATTCAATGCTGGGCACGCTTTGATTGCCCTGTTTTTTAAACTTTTGCTCCATGCGATTGGCCACCTTGTAGTCGGCGACCGCCGCCACGCTGATGAAGGCGTGCGCATCTTGTACTTGGGCGCACACGGCTTGGAACATGTCGTCGGCGCTGGGGGCATAAATGGTTTGGGCCAGCCCAGGAGCCAGCTCGGTTTCCAGTTTGCCGTGAATGAGGGTGACGTCGGCGCCGGCGTCGCGACAGGCACGGGCCAGGGCCATGCCCATTTTGCCGCTGGAAATATTGGTGATGCCGCGAACCGGATCGATGGGCTCAAAGGTGGCGCCCGCGGTCAAGACTATTTTCTTACCCGCCAGCGTGGGTGAGGTCCATAACTGCGGCAACAGCTCAAACAGCGTGGCGGCTTCGGGCATACGGCCTAGGCCGATTTCACCGCAGGCCTGTAGCCCTGATTCGGGCGCGAAGACGGTTACGCCATCTTGGCGTAGCTGCTCGATGTTGCGCAAATTGGCTGGATTTTGCCACATCTGTACGTTCATGGCTGGCGCCACGGCCAAAGGGCAGGTACGCGCTGAAGCCAAGGTGGTGATGAGGTTGTCGGCTAAGCCGTGGGCGATTTTGGCCAAGGTGTTGGCGCTCGCGGGCGCAATCAAAAACACATCGGCGGCGCGGGTGAGGTTGATGTGAGCCATGCCATTACCTTCGGCATTGTCCCAAACGTCAACCAAAACGGGGTTGCCGGTCAGGGCTTGGAAAGTGTTCGGGTGAATGAATTCTTGTGCTGCGCGACTCATGACTACCGTTACCTGATGGCCCGCCTTAGTCAATAGGCGAACCAGCTCACAGCTTTTATAGGCGGCAATCCCGCCAGTAATGCCCAGCAAAATGTGTTTCGTGTCCATGGTGGGTCTCTTTTTGAAAGTAAGGTTGCGGGCCAGGCGGTTGGCTAGCCGTTGAATGGTCACATTATAACAGCTCTTTATTTGGCGACAAAAATGGTCACTTAAGGAGTATTGATGTGGGTCGGGCTGTGGTCACACACTTGATCCAGCGCTGCGCGTAGGGCTTGGGCCGAATCCAGCATCTGCTTAATGGCCTGACTCATGGGCCGCTCAATATAGTCGGGCGTTGGATAGTCTTTGAGGGCCTCTGTGTTGCCTTCGAGTAAAAGCTGGGTTCTTTTCAAGCACAGCGCCACGTTTGGTGGCGTGCTGTCGAGGCTGGCCAGCGTTGCCGTGCAGGCGGCGATTTGAGACGCCAAAATATGGTTTTGCACCATTAAATGATTGAATTCAGGCAATAGCTGCTGCTGCGAGCGTGGTTCGATCATCATGCGGTAAAACGCTTCAGCGTAATTGCTAAATGCAATGTGCAAGGTGTTGCGGCTCAGGCGTACCGCGACGCGGGCTTCTTCAACCGCGCTTTGTTGCGCTTCAGGGGTGGGGTAGTTTTGGTGTACGCGCGCCAGATAGGCGATGCAGCTGTCTAAATATTGCTTGGTGGCCTGAGCCGATATTTTGGAGAGGCCTGGTAAAACTTGGCGTTCCCACACCGGCAGAATGTAGCTACAGGCATAGGCGATGACCGAACCGATTAAGGTGTCGAGGGCGCGTTCGCCGATCAGCAGCATTTGGCCTTCGCGCAGGAAATGGAAGGCCAGCAGCACAAAAATTGAGATGAACATCGTGCTGGCGGTGTAGTGCAGCAACAGTAGGCCATTGGCCAAAACCATGCACAAGAACATGATGCCAAAATAAACACCGAGGCTGAAATTGAGCTTAATCAGCGCCACGGTCACAAAACAGCCGATGAGGGTGCCGATTAGGCGCCAGCGATTGCGCTGTTTGGTGATGGCGTAGCCAGGTTTCATGATCAATAAACACGTCATCAAAATCCAATAAGCGTGTGAGACAAAGGCTTCGGGCAGAATGAAATAGGCCAAAGACATAGCGCAAAAAGCCGCAATGCTGACGCGGACGGCGTAGCGAAAGGTGGGCGACTTTAGCGTGAGGTTGCTGGTGAGTAGGCCTAGGCGGGTTTCGTTACGAGATAGAAATTGGGACAAATAGCGCGGGCGGCGCACGGCTTTGATCGGTGCGGCGTTTGGCCCAGCGTTAATGTTGGTAAAAATGTCCTGCACGCATTGATGGGTATTTTTTAAGCGGCGTGATAGCTGCAACAGCAGCGTATAGGTTTCGCCATCCTGCTCATCTAAATGGTTGGCCTTATAT
>JAGNTR010000135.1 GCA_017987415.1 Neisseriaceae bacterium | reverse complement strand
CTGTAGTTAACCTGGGCCTGGTTCGGGGCGGCAGAAACCTGTACCGGCAGCTGATAATAGGTGGGCGCATTGCTGGCGCAGGCGCTGAGTAAGCCTAATGACGTTAATAATAGGGGGAGATAACGCATCATTATCGGGCTCCTTTCGGGGTAGGGTCAGCCTGGGAGTTATTGAAAATTAAGGCATTAGGCTTTTCGTTCAGGGTGCGAATCACCGGCTTGACGTCTTGCAATGTCTGATTAATTTGCTTAATGGTTTCCTGTGCTTCTTGATAGATCGGTGCGTCTGGTGACACGCCTTTTAACAAGGTTTCTACCTGGCGCATGGTTTGGTTTAGCTGCTTGGGTAGGTTGCGCGTCTCATCGCTGTCGACGACTTTATTGACGCTATTTAAGGTGAGTTTTAGCTCGTTTAGGGTGCCGTTAAGTTCGCTCATGCTTTTCTCAATGGGTAGGTTATTGAGCTTGTCCAAGAGGCGTAAAATTTGATCTTCAAGGCGGTTTAGGCCTGATGCCGCAGTCGGAATCATGGTGTAGCCATGATATTGCTGACGCGTGCGGTTGGCACGGTTTTGCGGTTGCTGGCTCAGTTCGACAAACAACGAGCCCGTAATTAGGCTGTTGCTTTCGAGCTTGGCCGTTAGCCCTTGCTCAATGGCGCCTTCAAAGCGTTGTACCCATTGCTTTTGGGTTTGTTCGTCGGCGTTCAGCTCCATATTGCCTGGTTCGATGCGTAAGAGTACCGGGATTTTGCCGCTGTGGAACATGTTTAAGCTGTCGTTACGTTCAAAGAACGGCACTTGGCTAACCGACCCAATGGTTACGCCCTGGAACTGAATGTCGGCACCCGTCTCAAGGCCACGAATGGATTGATCAAATACGGCCACATAGTATAGAGCTCGTTCGGAAGGCTGCTGTAATACCTTGTCGACATCAGAATAGAGCACAAAGGGCTGGCCATTTTTGACGCTGCCGCCTTTACCGATTTCTTTGGGTGAAGAAAAGCTGATGGCGCCATTAATGAGGGAGGTAATGGGGCCAGAGCGAATTTTAATGCCCGCGCCAGTGGCTTGAATGTCAAAACCGTTCAACACCCAAAACTGAGTATTTTTACCGATCAGCTCATCGTAAGGTTTATTGATAAAAACCTCATAGTTAATGGTTTCGTCTTTGGGATTGAAGTCGGCGCGTTCAATGCGGCCTACGGTGATGTCGCGATACAGAATGGGGTTGCCTACGGGCAGCATGCGGCTGTCTTGGCCGCTGAGTTTCAGGCTGAGGCCAGGCTTGTTTGACACCATGCTAGGCGGATCTTCAGACACGACGAAGGTGGATTCCTCGAGCTCATCTTTGCCCGGGGTAAACTCAATATAGGCGCCAGAAACTAAGGTGCCAAGGCCGGTCACGCCTTCTAAGCCGATGCGTGGCTTAACGATCCAGAACTTAGTGTCTTTACGCAGATATTCTGCCATGCCCGATTTGAGGCGCGCTTTGACTTCAACGCCGTCGTTGCCAGGCCTTAAGTCAATGCTGGTGACGCGGCCGACCTCTACGCTGAGGATTTTCACCACGGTCTGATCGACCTGTATGCCTTCAGCACTGTTTAGGATTAAGGTAACTTCCGGCCCAATTTTTTGAATGTGGTTGATGATCAACCAGCCGCCGGTGATTAAGGCGATGAGGGGGATGATCCACACCACCGAAATAAATTTATTGGCCGTGACCTTAGGGGTCACAGCTTCTTCCGTGTTTGGGGTTTGCTGATCGGGTTGAGTCATAAAGAGGTACCTGGTTCTTGGGCAGCTTGCTTATCCCAAATTAAACGAATGTCAAAAATCATGGCGGCCACCATGCTTAAAAAGACCACGGCGCAAAAATACACCACGGCTGGGCCGGGTAAGACGGTGGCTAAAGGCACTTGCATTAAGGCCATTAAAATAATGATCACGAATACGTCGATCATGGACCAGCGGCCCACCAGCTCAATGAGGCGGTAAATCGTAGTGAGGCGTTTGGCTGATGCAATTGGTTTAAAATGAGCGCTCAATAATAATACCATTAAGCCGATCATTTTGGTCAGGGGCAATAAGATACTGGCCACGAAAATAATGATGGCGATGGGTTGGTCACCACTGTGCCAAAGCGTGATCACGCCGTCTAAAATATTTGACGCCTGGTAAAAAAATACGCTTTTGGTAATCATGATGGGCAAAATATTGGCCGGTAAATACAAAATTGCGGCGCCAATTAAAAACGCGCTGGATTTTTGGAGGCTCTGTGGTTTACGGTGCGACAGCTTGCTGTGGCAAACCTGACAATGGCTATGCTCGGCAGGGCTGGAAAAATAGCAGTCGGTGCAGCTGATGTCGCCTGCGTGGTGATTCGGTAGCGGGCGCTGTTGCAGCATCAAAACTTGGGCTTGGGCCCAGTGGGCGCGTACAAAAAACGAGGTGCGAATCAGACAGATTGATAGGGCGGCCACCAGCCAAAAGCCTGGACCGAAGGACAGGATGGCCAAAGACTGCATTTTCACCGACGCCACCAATACCGAAACGATGAATACGTCGACCATGATCCATGGCTTTAAGCGCATCATGATTTTGATGGCCTGAGCCATATAGGGCAGCGGTTTACAAAAGCGTAGCGCACCAAATACGTAGATGCTTAAGAGAGAAAAAACCAGTGGCGTGAGGAAAATCAACACCAAGGTGGCATTGGCTAGATAGCCATAATCCTGTTGGTGCAGCACTTTCATGATGCCCAATAAGTTGATTTCGACGTTGCTGCCGCCAAGATTGGCGCCCATGAACATAAACCACGCTGACAGCCACAGCAACACCAAACTGGCCAAGGCATAGGAAATCGGGCCGGAGTACGGGTTGTATTCAATGCGCACCAAAGCGTAGCCACAGCGAGGGCAGGCACAGCTTTCACCTTGATACATATCGGGTAGGTCGACCTTGAGCCCACAGTCAGGACAGGCCACGGCATGGGCCGGCAATCTGGCTTGCGCCATGCGGGGGTGCTGATAGGATAAGCGCCAGTGGGTAAGCAATCTATTCATAAGCATGTCATTTTAATGAGTTTTGGCCAAAATTGATATGATTTTTATGGCCATCTGCCGGCCGTGCCGTTAGCGCCTTGTTTTTAATGCGGGGTTTAAAGATAGGTAAAGATGATTGTACTAAAAAAAAGCCCTGCTATGGTGTCTGGTCATGATTAAGGCAAAAAGAAGGAAAAGACATGCTGTTTCGCTTAGTTTGTAGTGGGGTATTGAGTTTGACCCTGTTTTTCAGTTTAAGTGCCCCGACCATGGCCGCTCCTCGCTGTGGGCTGAAGATTCAGCAGTTGGAGCGCCAAATCGGTTACGCCAAGGCGCAAGGGCAGCAGCATCGCTTGCGCGGCCTACAGCGGGCTTTGGCCAATGTGCGGGCCCGCTGTCATGCCACACCTCAAGCGGCGCAATCTGTAACCGAGCAGCAGGCTTGGCGCGAAGTGGACATCGCCAAGCAGCGCTTGCGTATTCAAGAACGGCAGCTAGACCTACAGCAGACACGCTCAGTCGGCTATGCGGCCTGGTTGCGCTGGCAGCTACAGCAAGATGAAGCGGTGTTGCGCGAGCAATATGGCGTAGACTGAACCTTAACGGGATAAAAAAGGGCCTGTCGCTATTACAGCGGCAGGCCCTGAGTTTGGGTGTGTATTAGGCGTTTAGCGCCGCAATCACGGCATCGCCCATTTCGCTACAGCTCACCATTTGGCAGCCATCTTCGTAAATGTCGCCCGTGCGTAAGCCTTGTTGCAAGACTTTTTGTACCGCCGCTTCAATGCGGTCGGCAATAGCATCTTGGTTGAAGGTGTAGCGCATCATCATCGCGGCCGACAAAATGGTGGCCAAAGGATTGGCTTTGTTTTGGCCGGCAATGTCGGGCGCTGAACCGTGTGACGGCTCGTAGAGGCCTTGGCCGCTTTCGTTCAAGGAAGCAGAAGGCAGCATGCCGATAGAGCCTGTCAACATTGAGGCTTGATCCGACAAAATGTCGCCAAAGATGTTGCCGGTCACAATCACGTCAAACTGTTTGGGGGCACGCACCAGCTGCATGGCGGCATTGTCGACGTACATATGGCTTAACTCAACGTCTGGGTAGTCTTTCGCCACTTCAATAAAGATCTCTTTCCACAGTTCTGTGGTTTCTAAGACGTTGGCCTTGTCTACAGAGCACACTTTTTTATGGCGTTTCTGGGCAATTTTAAAGGCTACGTGGGCGATGCGTTTGATTTCGCTTTCGCTGTAGCGCATGGTGTTAAAGCCTTCGCGCTCACCGTTTTCAAGCGTACGGATACCGCGTGGTTCCCCGAAGTAGATGTCCCCGGTTAATTCACGCACAATCATGATGTTTAGCCCAGCCACCACTTCTGGTTTTAAGGTCGAGGCATTGGCCAGCTCTGGGTACAGCACTGCTGGACGCAGATTGCCAAACAGGCCTAAGTCTTTGCGAATCGCCAATAGGCCGCGCTCTGGGCGCAATGGGCGATCTAGCTGGTCGTATTGAGGGCTACCGACGGCGCCTAATAAGATGGCATCGGCCTGGCGGCAGATGGTTTGGGTAAATTCTGGATAGGGGTGGCCATATTCATCGTAGGCGGCACCGCCTAAAGGCGCATAGGTGAAGTTAATGTCTAGGCCTTCGTTTTGAAACACGCCCAGAACGCGCGTGGCTTGTTCGATGATTTCTGGGCCGATGCCGTCACCGGGCAAAATGGCAATATTCATTGTGGTCATGAAACGCTTTCTTATCTGGATTATGCTTGGTACAGCCAAGGTTGGCTGGCTTGATGTTTGGCTTCAAAAGCCTTGATGTCGTCGGTATGGGCCAAGGTTAGGCCGATTTCGTCTAGGCCGTTCAATAAGCAGTGCTTGCGGTGTTCGGTGATGTCAAAGGCAAAGCTTTGACCTTCGGGCGTGACCACCTGCTGATTGGCCAAATCCACGGTGAGCGTATAGCCTTCGGTGGCGGCTACGGCCTGGAACAGCTGTTCTACTACGTCAGCGCTCAAGATAATGGGCAATAGGCCATTTTTGTAGCAGTTATTGAAGAAAATGTCGGCAAAACTGGGTGCGATGACGGCGCGAAAGCCGTAGTCATCTAGCGCCCAAGGCGCATGTTCTCGGCTAGAGCCGCAGCCAAAGTTTTCACGCGTCAGCAGGATTTGAGCACCTTGATAGCGTGGCTGATTCAGGCTGAAGTCAGGATTTAAGGGGCGCTTACTGTTGTCCATGCCGGGTTCGCCATGGTCTAAATAGCGCCACTCATCAAAGCAGTTGGGCCCAAAGCCGGTGCGCTTAATTGATTTTAGAAACTGTTTGGGGATGATCGCATCGGTGTCGACGTTGGCACGATCAAGAGGGGCAACTTTGCCTACTACGGTGGTAAATGCTTTCATGTTTCGTCCTTAAAGCAAGGCTGCCCTAAAGGCAGCCTTGTTGTGTCCGTACAGTCAGTGCATTTCTAGGGGGTACGAGAGGCTTATTTGCCGCCCGCATTTTCGATGGCTTGGCCGCCACCTTTAATGTCTTTACCCACACCAGAAATGGTGTTGCAACCGGTTAAAATAAAGGCTGCTGTACAAAGTAACAAGATTGTTTTTTTCATGAAAGAGTCCTTTTCGATTTAAGAGGCTGTACTAATGTACCCATTCATTCTAAAGAATATTCTTAAATTTTAAAAGACTCTTTGCGTCTTTGCGGCTGATTTAGTTGATTAGGGTGCGTACATCCACAAAGTGGCCGCATACGGCCGCTGCTGCTGCCATGGCTGGGCTAACCAAATGAGTGCGCCCGCCATTACCTTGACGGCCTTCAAAGTTACGGTTTGAGGTTGAGGCGCAGCGCTCTTGCGGCGCGAGGCGGTCGGCATTCATGGCCAAGCACATAGAGCAGCCAGGCTCACGCCATTCAAAACCCGCTTCTTTAAAAATCACGTCTAGGCCTTCTGCTTCAGCCTGTTTTTTCACTAGGCCAGAGCCGGGCACAATCATCACTCGTTTCACCGAATCAGCCTTGTGGCGACCCTTGGCCACAACGGCGGCTTCGCGCAAGTCTTCAATGCGGCCATTGGTGCAAGAGCCAATAAACACCACGTCAACCGGCACTTGATTGATCGGCGCATCTGCTTCTAGGCCCATATACTGTAGGGCGCGGGTAATGCCTTGCTCTTTGGTTGCGTCGGTGGCCTGAGCTGGGTTGGGGACGGCTTGGTCAATCGACAACACCATTTCTGGTGATGTGCCCCAGGTTACTTGCGGTGCGATGTCGGCAGCTTCAAGTTCGATGACGCGATCAAAGTGGGCACCTTCGTCAGAAACCAAGGTGCGCCAGTAGGCAACGGCTTGATCCCAGTGCTCTGCGCTTGGGGCGAAAGGGCGGCCTTGTACGTAGTCTATGGTTTTTTGGTCTACTGCCACTAGGCCAGAACGGGCGCCCGCTTCAATGGCCATATTGCAGAGGGTCATGCGGCCTTCCATGCTGAGGTCTTGTACGGCGCTGCCGGCAAACTCAATCGCATAGCCTGTGCCGCCTGCGGTGCCGATTTGGCCAATGATGTATAGCGCCATGTCTTTGGCGGTGACGCCCGCACTCAGGCGACCGTTGACCTTAATCATCATGTTTTTAGATTTCTTGGCGGTGATGCACTGCGTGGCCATCACGTGCTCAACTTCGCTGGTGCCGATGCCGTGGGCCAAAGCGCCAAAAGCACCGTGGGTAGAGGTGTGTGAATCACCACACACCACGGTCATGCCTGGCAAGGTTGCGCCTTGTTCTGGGCCCATGACGTGGACAATGCCTTGGCCTTCATCTTTAAAGGGGAAGTAGGCCAGTGCGCCAAAAGACAAAATATTGTCGTTTAGAGTATCTACCTGTAGTTTGGAAATCGGATCCTTAATGCCCTCATCCCAGTGGTCGGTTGGGGTGTTGTGATCGGCGGTTGCGACAATGCTGTTCTTACGCCATAACGGACGATTCGCCATTTTTAAGCCTTCGAAAGCTTGAGGACTGGTTACCTCGTGGACAAGATGTCTATCAATGTACAAAAGCACGGTGCCATCAGCTTCTTCTTGCACCACATGGCTGTGCCAAAGTTTGTCGTATAGCGTATTTGGGTTCATGTCTATCCTAGTGTTTTGTTTGTTAT
>JAGNTR010000021.1 GCA_017987415.1 Neisseriaceae bacterium | reverse complement strand
GCGCTTTGGAAACGGGCGTATGGACACATGTATTTACACACTTGCTCGCGCATCATGTGGCCAAATAAATAGGTCATGAAGCCATAAAAAGCAAGGGTAAACCATTCGCCGCCGACCAAGTTGAAGCTGATGAGGTCGCTCAGCGCTTCACGAATCGGGGTAAACCAGCCAAGGAAGGTAAAGCCGGTCCAGAAACACACCAGGAAAATCACCAGGTATTTAGGTGCTTTAATGCGAATTTTGTGGAAGCCCCAAGGTTCTTTGTCTAGCTTGAGGCGCTTGTTGCGGTCGCCTTCAAAGAAGTGGTCAATCCAGGTCATGATTTCGGTGTAGACGGTTTGAGGGCAAGCATAACCACACCAGAGTCGGCCAGCGATGGTGGTCCACCAGAAGAGGCCGAAGGCACAGATCATAAGCAGGCCGGCCAAGAAGATGAAGTCTTGCGGCCACAAAACGATGCCGAAGATGTAAAACTTACGCTCGGCAATGTGCCAAAGCATGGCTTGGCGGCCATTCCAGTTTAGCCAAGGCACCACGTAGAAGAATATTTGGGTGACGATGATGGCAATAATGCGCCAATTGGCGAAGCGCCCTTTGGCCCGTTTGGGGTGTATCCGTTTTGCCGACTGATAAAGCTCAATAACCTGTTCGTCAGGTTGTTGCTGTTTTGACATGTCGAATCCTTGTGGTTTACTTTCCTAGTTCCAGTAAAAACCGAAATAATTACCGGATGTTTTTTGTTATATGATGTTTTTGGGTGTAACTAACACTACAATTTTAACAAAGTTTACGCCTAACTGCATCTGTTGTGGTGCTTTAAACCGTTTTAGTTCCGACCGAAATGACTAAAACGGATGAATTGTCGTCAAAATAGGCGAAGACCATAATGGCTTTATGGTGTAGTGAGGGCGTCAGCCCTTTTTTCTATCTTTTACCGCGCAGATTGAGTGTGAGTGGCCAAAAAAAAGGGCGCTTTTGCGATATTGTTGCCAATGTCAGATTTGGCCCCGGTTGGCGCAGATTTTGTCTTGAGGCTTGGAGGAGATTGTTGTTTTTTGGTGGGAGGAGGGGCTGAAAAGACACATTAAGCGCCCATAAAAAAACTGCCCTCTGAAACGAGGGCAGTTTGGGTCAGCGTATGCGCCTTATTTAGCGGCTGCTTCAGTTTTAGGGTTGTTTGAGAAACCCCATACATAGGCAGTCATAATGTGCAGTTTGCTTTCGTCCAAGAAGTTGCTCCAAGCCGGCATTTGGCTGGTGCGACCATTGGTAATGGTTTCGATGATGCTCTTCTCGGTACCGCCCCATAGCCAGATGTCGTCGGTTAGGTTCGGGCCTAGGCCTTGAATGCCTTTACCGTCGGTGCCGTGACAGGTGGTGCAGCTAGCTGGTGGGCTAGTGAACACGACTTGACCACGTTTGGCGCGGTTTTCGTCGTGGGCTTTGCCAGATAGAGACATCACGTAGTGAGCAGCGTCTTTAACTTTTTCTTCACCCAATACAGCGCCCCAAGGTGCCATCACGCCCAAACGGCCGTTGGCGATGGTTTCCTTGATTTGGTCAGGTTCGCCACCCCATAGCCAGTCGTGGTCGGTTAGGTTCGGGAACCCACGTTGACCTTTGGCGTCAGAGCCGTGACATTGGATACAGTAAGTGTTGAATAAGTTTTGACCAATGGTACGTGCTTGAGGGTCTGCGGCTACTTCGGCTACGCTCATTTTGGCAAACTTGTCGTATAAAGGTTGGAACTCTTTTTCAGCGGCGGCTACTTCAGCCTCTAACTGGTTGGTACTGGTCCAGTTTAAAGTGCCTTTGTAGTTACCCATACCAGGATAAAGCACCAAGTATACGGCGCCGAAAATCATGGTGATGATGAAGAGCCAGAACCACCAGCGGGGTAGGGGGTTGTTGTATTCTGCAATCCCGTCCCATTCATGCCCAGTTGTTTTGACTTCTTCGCCTTTTTTGACCGTCACTTTGTTCTGTGAGAACAAAAGCCAGATCAAGCCGATAAAGCTCAGTACAACAATGACGATTACGTAGTAATGCCAAAAGTCGTTTGTGAAATCTGCATTCATTATTATTTTACTCCATCATTGCGATCAGTAGTGGTAGACGTGTTCTTAAGGCCGTCTTCATGGGGTAGATCATCATCGTCAATCAACGCTTGGCTTACTTGGTCGTAGCGCTTCTTGGATTTGCGGCCATACACCACAAATAACACGATGAGGAAAATACCCAAGCACATCAATGTGTACAGAATGCGTCCAGTGTTTACGTCAGCCATAAAGGTTACCTTACGTTTTTCAATGCGAGGCCAAGGCCTTGCAAGTAAGCGATCAACGCATCTAGTTCAGAGTAGCCTTCCACGTCAGCCTTCGCTTGAGCGATTTCTTCGTCGGTGTAAGGGGTACCCAAAGTGCGCAATGTTTTCATGTGGCTGGTCACGTCGTCGCCGTCAACCGCCGCTTTAGCCAACCATGGGAATGCAGGCATATTTGATTCAGGAACCACGTCACGAGGGTTAAGCAAGTGAATGCGGTGCCATTCGTCAGAGTAACGGCCGCCTACACGGGCTAGGTCAGGACCAGTACGTTTAGAACCCCATTGGAATGGGTGATCGTATACAGACTCACCGCCAACAGAGTAGTGGCCGTAACGTTCGGTTTCGGCTCTAAACGGACGAATCATTTGTGAGTGACAGTTGTAGCAACCTTCACGCACATAGATGTCACGACCAGCGACCTGAATCGCCGTGTAAGGCTTTACGCCTGGAGCAGGTTCAGTTGCGGTTTTGGAGAACATTTGTGGGATCACTTCAATGAACAAGCCAATGCTGATCACCAAAAACGTAAAGATAATCAAAACAACAACGTTTTCTTCCGCGAGTTTTTGTAGCTTCATTTTGTCGCCTACCTATTAATGTTGAGTTTGTGATACGGCAGGGATTTTCGCATCGTAAGGTTTGCCGCCAATAACGGTACGGTAAGTGTTGTATGCCATGATAATCATACCGATTAGGTACATTAGGCCACCCACAAAGCGAATCACGTAGAACGGCATGCTGGCTTTAACTGACTCTACAAACGAGTAGGCAAGCGTGCCATCGATGTTTAGCGAGCGCCACATTAGGCCTTGCATCACGCCAGAAATCCACATAGAAGAGATGTATAAAACAATCCCGATGGTGGCGATCCAGAAGTGCGCTTCAATCAATTTGGTGCTGTGCATGCTGTCGCGGCCAAATAGACGTGGTAGCAAGTAGTAGATTGAACCGATGGTGATGAAGCCAACCCAGCCTAAGGCACCAGAGTGAACGTGACCAATGGTCCAGTCAGTATAGTGGCTCAAGGCGTTGACGGTTTTGATCGACATCATTGGGCCTTCGAAGGTAGACATACCGTAGAAAGACAATGACACCACCAAGAATTTTAACACCGGATCGGTACGTAGCTTATGCCAAGCGCCAGACAAGGTCATGATGCCGTTAATCATACCGCCCCAGCTTGGTGCGAATAGGATCAAAGAGAAGACCATGCCGATAGACTGAGTCCAGTCAGGTAAGGCGGTGTAGTGTAGGTGGTGAGGACCAGCCCACATATAGGTAAAGATCAGGGCCCAGAAGTGAACCACTGACAAACGGTAAGAGTAAACTGGACGACCAGCTTGTTTAGGTACGAAGTAGTACATCATACCCAAGAAGGCTGCGGTCAAGAAGAAGCCCACGGCGTTATGGCCGTACCACCACTGAACCATGGCATCAACGGCGCCAGAGTAAACGTGGTAAGACTTCATGCCACCTGCAGGAAGACCCAAGTTGTTCACGATGTGCAGCAAGGCAACCGCTAAAATGTAGGCACCGTAGAACCAGTTGGCTACGTAGATGTGCTTGATTTTACGTTTGGCGATGGTGCCAAAGAACACGATGGCGTAAACCACCCAAACCACAGCAATTAAAATGTCGATTGGCCATTCTAATTCTGCATACTCTTTACCTTGGGTGTAGCCCATAGGTAGGGTAATGACGGCAGCCACGATGACTGCTTGCCAACCCCAGAAGGTAAATGCGGCTAGTTTGTCGCTGATTAGGCGCACGTTACACGTACGTTGCACGACGTAATAAGAAGTGGCGAACAGGCCACAACCGCCAAAGGCGAAAATTACAGCGTTGGTATGCAATGGGCGTAAACGACCAAAGTGGAACCATGGGCCGACGTTAGAGAGGTCAAGAGCAGGCCAAAATAGCTGCGCTGCAATGATTACCCCAACCAACATGCCGACAATGCCCCAAACTACGGTCATAATGGCAAATTGCCTTACGACTTTGTAGTTATAAGTGGTTTGCGTTTCCATGTGTGGATCTCCGAGTTTAACAAATGGTAGTAGTAAGTAAATCGCTCCAAAGGCTTCACCATAGCGGGCACAAACCAGCTATGGTATATACTTCTGGAAATATGTGGTGCGTTGTGACGGTTTGTCCACGCACAACTTGTCAGTCATTTTAAATCAAATTAGCTAGTCAGACTAGTTTTTCCCAGTATTCTAACAGATTAATGGCGGGCCAAGCGTTGTATCGTCGACCGACCCGTTTGGCCTAGGGTAGTAAAATAGTCACTTTGTTGCGTTGATGAATGTCAATCGCACTAAAGTTGAGGTCGGTAAACATTAGATAAATGAAGGTTTTAACAGGAAAAGGCAGACTTGTGCTGCGAACGGAGGGTGTGATGGTTGATTATGGCGTGCGTTTTTTGAGTACCGAGGCTCATCTTTACGAGGTGTCCATGGTGGTGCCGCTGGCTGCGGCGGGTGAGTTGACGTTGCGCATGCCGGCCTGGGTGCCGGGCAGCTATATGATCCGAGATTTCTCACGACACATCGTGACGATGGTGGCTGAGCAGGGCGGTGCGCCGCTGCCGCTGACATCGATCGACAAGCATACTTGGCGTTTACAGGCGGCTAAGGCTGAGGCGGTCACCGTGACGTATCAAGTGTATGCCTTTGACGTGTCGGTGCGCGGCGCATTTTTAGATCAGCAGCGGGGCTTTTTTGACGGTGCGGCGTTGTTCTTAAGCTGGGTAGGGCAAGAAGCTCAGCCCTGTCGACTCAGTATCAGCCTGCCGGAGAACCTGCGTGAGCAAGGCTGGCAGGTGGCCACGGCGCTGCCGGCGCTTGAGGGTAAAGAACATGTCTTTTCGGCGCGTGACTATGCCCATCTGATCGACTGTCCGGTGGAGATGGGCGTGCTGACGCGGCTGCCGTTTGAGGCCGAAGGCATCGCCCACGAGATTGTTCTGAGCGGTGCACATCAGGGTGATTTGGCGCGTTTGGTGAATGATGTGGCCAAAATTTGCGCCAGCCAGATTCGCTTTTTTAAGGGCCGCACGCCGTTTGAACGCTATGTGTTTTTATTACACGTGGGCCAAGACATTTATGGCGGCCTAGAGCACACCGATTCAACCGCGCTGCTGGCCGATAGACTGTGTTTGCCTAGCCGCGCTCAGAAGGGGCTAAGCGATGATTATGTGCTGCTCTTAGGCCTATTTAGTCATGAATATTTTCATGCCTGGAATGTTAAGTCGATTAAGCCTGCCGCGTTTGATCCCTACGACTTAACCCAAGAGGTGTATACCGAGCAATTGTGGGCGTTTGAGGGCATTACATCATATTACGACGACCTGTTTTTACTGCGCTCAGGAGTGATCACTGAGACGGCTTATTTAGACTTGGTGGCGAAAAACCTGACTCGAGTTGAGCGCGGCTCGGGCCGAACCAAACAGACCTTAGCTGAGTCTAGCTTGAGCGCTTGGCATAAATATTATAAGCAAAATGAAAACAGCCCCAACGCCATTGTCAGCTATTATCAAAAGGGCGCCTTGATGGCTCTGGGCCTGGATTTGTTGATTCGACTGCGTAGCCAAAATCAATATGCCTTAGATGACGTCATGCGCGCCCTCTATGCGGACTATGAGGCCAATGGCCGCGGCATCAGCGAGGCCGATTGGCAAAAAATGGCGATGAAGGTTACAGGATTGGATTTATCTGACTATTTTGCGCGTGCGCTCTACGGTACCGATGATTTGCCCCTATCTGAACTACTGGCCCAACATTCGGTGTCGTTGACCTGGCACGCCACGGCGGAACAGGAGCGCGGCGGCTATGTGGCGCAGCTGCCGGTGGCGCAGGCGGCAATCGTTTTCGGGGCTAAATATGTGCAAAATAATGAGGGTATTACCCTGACACAGGTGTACGATGGCGGCTCAGCGCAAAGCGCAGGACTGTCGGTACATGATAGAATCATTGCCATCAATGGCTTTCAAGCCACCGATTTTGCCCGTCAATGGGCCAATTTACGCGTGGGCGATGAGGTCAATATGCATTTCTTCCGCGCCGGCGTGCTGCAGCAGACGACGGTGACGGCGCTGGCGGCGGCGAAAAACACCGCCTATTTACAAATGGTCGCCCAAGACTGTGGCCAATGGCTGCGTGAACGGGCGTGAGTTAACTAGGTAATGGGCCGCAAGGCGGCCTGAGCAAAAGAAAACAGGTGATCAGTGGGCAGTAACATCAAAATCAAAACCGTGGCCACACCGGCGGCGGGCGCAGTAGACGTCGTTAATACAATTCAACAAGGCTTACGCAATCAGACCTTACGCACCATTGGTTTGGCCACCGGCGGGACGATGTTGCCCATTTACGAACGCCTAAGGGCCAGTGGCGGCGATTTCTCAGGCGTGACCAGCTTTAATCTGGATGAATACGTAGGCTTGGCGGCGGATGATGTTCATAGTTACGCCCACTTTATGCGCACCGAGCTATTTGATGCCGTGGGTTTCAAAAGCAATCATTTGCCCAACGGCATGGCGGCTGATCTAGAGGCTGAATGCACGCGCTATGAAGCCTTGTTGCAAGACGCAGGCTTAGACTTACAGCTATTGGGCGTGGGCGAAAATGGCCATATTGCCTTTAATGAGCCAGGCACGCCGTTTGAGTCGCTGACCCACGTGGCCGAATTAACGGCTTCGACCTTGGCCGTAAACCAACGTTTTTTTGCTCCAGATGTGGCCGTGCCCACGCGCGCGCTGACCATGGGCATTCAGTCTATTTTATCGGCCAAAAAGATCATTTTGGTGGCCTTTGGCGAGCGTAAACGCGCCGCCATGACGCATTTGCTGCAGGGCGATGTGAATCCTGAATGGCCGATCACCAAGCTTTGGCATCATGCTGATGTGGAAGTGATTACCGATTTAACCTTCCCTGATTAAGGGTTGCCGCTAGAAGCATCAGCCATCAGTTAAGACCAATAAACCGACACCAAGTAAAGGATGGGCCATGAGCACAACCACCCAAGTACAGTATTTAAAAGATTATCAAGCACCAGAGTTTGTCGTAAACCAAATTGATTTACATTTTGACGTGCATGACGACCACACCGAAGTGCGCAACCGCATGGTTTTAACGCCCTGCGTGACGCCTGCCGCCACCCGCTGCGTCTTGCATGGAACGGCTGACTTGGTGATGCTGTGCGTGGATGGCGCCGTACAAGGCGCTGCTGACTACGAGGTGTCGGGCGAGACGCTGACCCTATTAAATGTCCCTGCCGACACCTTTGTGCTGGAGGTGGTGACCAAGGTCTTGCCGCATACCAATAAAAGCCTGATGGGCCTGTATCAGTCTAATCATAATCTCTACACCCAGTGTGAGCCTGAAGGCTTTCGTAAGATCACCTATTATTTTGACCGTCCTGACGTAATGAGTAAATTCACCACCACCATTGTGGCGGACAAGCAAAAATATCCGGTGCTGTTGTCCAACGGTAATAAGATTGGCTCAGGTCTGGCGGATAAAAAGCGCCATTGGGTAAAATGGCGCGACCCCTACCGTAAGCCTAGCTATTTATTTGCTCTGGTAGCGGGTAATCTCACCCTAACCGCCGATGAATTCATCACTAAGTCGGGCAAAAAAGTAGCCATTGAATTTTACACCGACAGCGCCGACGCCAGTAAAACCGCGTTTGCGATCGAGTCGTTGAAGAACGCCATGCGTTGGGACGAAACCCGCTTTGGTCTGGAATACGATTTAGACATTTACATGGTGGTTGCCGTGGGTGACTTCAATATGGGCGCCATGGAAAACAAAGGCCTCAACGTCTTTAACACCAAATACGTCTTGGCCACGCCCGAAACCGCGACCGACAGTGATTTCGACGGCATCGAAAGCGTGATTGGGCATGAGTATTTCCATAATTACACCGGTAACCGCGTCACCTGTCGCGACTGGTTCCAGCTGTCGCTTAAAGAAGGCTTAACGGTGTTCCGTGAGCAAGAGTTTGCCGCTGACCGCGCCAGCCGTGCCGTGCGCCGCATCGAAAACGTCAATGTGTTGCGTGCCCTTCAGTTTCCTGAAGACGCGGGCCCAACCGCGCATCCGATTCGGCCTGAGTCGTATGTAGAAATGAACAACTTCTACACCATGACGGTGTACGAAAAAGGCGGTGAAGTGGTGCGCATGCTGCATACTTTGCTGGGTGAGGAAGGCTTTCAAAAAGGCATGAAGCTGTATTTTGAACGCCACGATGGTGAAGCAGTCACCTGCGATGACTTTTTAGCTGCTATGGCCGACGCCAACGGCCGCGACTTTAGTCAGTTTGCGCTGTGGTATGCGCAAGCCGGCACGCCTCGAGTATCGGTTCAGATGGACTACGATGCCGCACAAAAGCGCGTAACCTTGCGCATGCAGCAAAGCATCCCCGATACGCCTGGCCAAACCGATAAACAGCCGATGATGATTCCTGTGCGCATGGGCCTTTTGGGCCAAGATGGCCAAGCTCTGAGCTTTAATATTGGGGATGAGGCGACGGCAGTGGCAGAGGCCGTGCTGGTGTTGACCGAGGCAGAACAAAGCTTTGTGCTACACGATGTGGCTGAGTTGCCCGTGCCGTCGCTTTTACGCGGGTTTAGTGCGCCGGTACAGTTAAGCTATGACTACAGTGCGGCCGACCTGGCTTTATTGATGGCCCACGACAGCGACACGTTCGCTCGCTGGGAGGCAGCGCAAACCAGCTATCGCCAAGCGATTGGCGCCCATTATGCCGCGCTGCGCTCGGGGGCAGCCTTGCCAGCACACGCCGAATTGATTGCCAACATCAAGATTATCTTAGCCCAAACCGATTTGGACTGTGCTTATAAGGCCTTGCTGTTGACCTTGCCGAATGAGAATGAGCTGCTTGAGGCCTATGTCGACGTTGATCCTGTGGCCTTGGTGAATGCTAAGCAAGCCCTGCAAAAGGCCATAGCCCAAGCCTGCGTGCAGGAGTTTACCGAGCTGCGTGGCTGGGTGAAGGCCATCGAGGCCAATAGTGACCAGCCCAATCCTTACGCCTACCATCCAGAGCTGGCCAGCGCCCGCCGCTTATTAGACGTTTGCCGCAGCATGATGGTGGCCGCTAATGAAGAAGCGGTGAAGTATTTCGCTGGCCACGCCGAGCGTTTGGTGAAAAACATGACCCACCAAATGGGTCTATTGCGGGCAGTGAACGACAGTGAATACCCAGAGCGCTTTAAGCTCTTGGATCAGTTCGTGGCGCGCTTTAAAGATGATGCTCTGGTGATGGATAAATACTTCAGCCTGATCGGCAGCTCTTTGGGCGAAGGCACGCTGAGCCATGTTGAGGCGGCTTTAAGTCATCCACAGTTTAGCTTGGAAAACCCGAATAAGGCACGTGCGCTCTTGGGCAGCTTTGCCCGTAATATGAAGCATTTTCACGCGGCTGACGGTTCGGGCTACGCTTTTGTGGCACAAAAAGTCATGGAAGTTGATGCCTTTAACCCACAGGTGGCGGCGCGTTTGGTCCAGGCCTTTAACGTGATGAATAAGCTGACGGCGGATCGCCAACGCTTGATGCGTGAACAATTAAACGCCATCATGGCGGTGCCAACCTTGTCTAAAGATGTGACGGAGCTGGTGGGCAAGATTTTAAATTAACCGCTGTGGTGAGGATGAACCCGTAACGTGAACCGCAAAGAACGCAAGCGCCGAGCTCGGATTAAGAATTTTCGACCCTATAGCTATGACCCGACCATGTGGCATAGCCGGCTGCCTTATGCCCAAACCGCCAGCGCATCTTTTCGGGGCTTTCGAATGTTGGGCTATGTGATGGCTTTTTTAGCCGGCGCGATTAACTCTGGCGGTTTTTTTGCGGTGGCGCGTTACACCTCACATATGTCGGGCGAAATCGCGCGCATGGCCGACATGCTGGTCATCGGTGAAATGCGCCTGGCGCTCAGCTCCTTTATCTTTTTGCTGTGCTTCATCGGCGGCGCCATGCACGCCAACTGGTTGATCATTTGGGGTAAGCGCAACCGCTTTCGCGCCAGCTATGGCCTGCCCATCTGGATTGAGGCCTGTTACTTGCTGGTGTTTGGCCTGTTGGGGGCGGCGCTGTCGCGGTTTAGCGTGTCGTTTTTTACTCCGCCGACCATCATGATTTTGTGTTTTATCATGGGCATGCACAATACGGTGATGACGGTTTTGTCTAACGGCGTGCTGCGCAGCACCCACATGACAGGTTTTGCCACCGACATCGGCATTGAGCTGTCTAAAGCGCTGTATCGTCAGCATGATCCGCGGGCCAAAGAGCTTAATATCAACCCGGATCGATCCAAGATTTTATTGTTCAGTGGCCTGCTGCTGAGCTTTTTCTTGGGTGGCGTCGTGGGGGCCTATGGCTTTCATGGCCTTGGGTTTCAGTTCACCTTGCCGGTGGCGTTTGTGTTGATGATATTGGGCATTCGGCCGATTTGGCATGACGTTAAGCTGCGCTATCGGCTGTGGTTGCGCCTGCGTCGTCGTGCCCGGCGGCATGCTGAGTCGGCTCAGGCGCGTGCGCAAGAGGCGGCTGAAAATGAGGTCGAAGACGAAGCTGGCTCACCGCCTCAACCTTAGGGTATTGTTTAATCTTATGGCCGCAATCTTTAGATTTAATTGGACACTGCGGCTGCTTTGACATATAAATAGTTTACTTGAGTTTGATTCGCCAGAAAGACTCGACGAAGAGTCTTTTAATATTCTATTTTAGGAGGTTTATAATGGCCGTATTAGTTGGTAAACACGCCCCTTTCTTTCACGATTCTGACAAAACATTTAACGCTGTAAAAGGCGACGGTGCCGTTGTTGGTGATTTTAACTTCAAAAAAGAAACCTCTGGCAAATATGCCGTGGTGTTCTTCTACCCACTAGACTTCACCTTTGTGTGCCCTTCTGAGATCATCGCTTTTGATCACCGTTTGGAAGAGTTCAAAAAACGCAATGTTGAAGTGATTTCTGTGTCTATCGACAGCCACTTCACTCACGCTGCTTGGCGTAACACTGCCGTGAACGACGGCGGCATTGGCCCTGTTGGCTTCTCTATGGTTGCCGACTTACACCAAGAATTGGTTAAAGCCTACGACGTACAAAGCGACGACGCGATTGCGTTCCGCGGTTCGTTCTTGATCGACAAAGACGGTGTGGTACAGCACCAAGTAGTGAACAATGGTCCTTTGGGCCGTAACGTTGACGAAATGTTGCGCATGGTTGACGCCCTTCAGTTTACTGAAGAGCACGGTGAAGTTTGCCCAGCCGGCTGGAACAAAGGCGACAAAGGCATGAAACCTAACGCTGAAGGCGTGGCTTCTTACCTAGCTGCTGAAGCCAGCAAACTATAATTAGTTTGATGGTCACGTAAAAAACCCTGCGCTTGGCGCAGGGTTTTTTTGTGGCCGTTGGGTTTAAGCCAGCTTGGCCTGGGTTTGCTGCACAAATTCAGCCAGCGATAGCTTCAAGGTGTTGAGCCCAGGCGCCATTAAGTCGTGCAGGCTTTGCAGCCAAAGGTCGTGATCGTCGTCGCTGATGCAGTAGACAAACGATTCGAAAATGTCGGCCAAAATAATGTGCTCGGGGGCAATCTTGAGTACCCAGCCGTCGGCACCGTCTTGAATGATGCCCATTTTGCCCAGACGAACCAATAAATCACCCAATTCGTCGTAGCCCATGGCGACCTCATCGCGAAAATCTTGGGTTTTGAGGGCGGTGCCGGTTTGCTGTGCGTCGTACAGGTGGATTAACACCTTAATGATGTCATCGAAGCGACCGCGACGCCGACCGCGGCGTCGGAAGGTTTCACCGCGCCAATACGATAAAGACGCGGTGAGTACGGCGCCTGACAGCAGCACATACCACAAACACAAAATCCACAGCAAAAAGACCGGAATAGCGGCAAAGGCGCCGTAGATGATCTGGTAGCTGTTGAAGTTGGCCACGTAAAAGCCAAAGCCGCGGCGGGTGATCTCCAAAGCAACGGCAGTAAAAAGGGCACCAATCAGCGCATGGCGGCTGGGTACGTAGCGGTAGGGCACAAAGCGGAAGATGGCCCATAAAATCAAGGTGGCCAAGAAAATCGAGCCAGAAATGCGGATGACGGCGGCGAGGCTAGGATAGAGTAGTGGAAAGTTGGTGAAGCGGAACAGCCACGACCACACGCTGAGGCCACCGCCGATTAACAAGGGGCCTAGGGTCAGAATGGTCCAATAAATCAGCACGCGCCAGACTAAGGGGCGCTCTTGCTTGGCCTGCCAGATTTGATTAAAGGTACGCTCAACGGTATTGATCAATAACACCGCAGAAATGCCCAGCGCCACGATGCCGATGGCGGTGAGGTTGCCGGCCTTGCCGATGAAGTCGTTCATATAGGTACTGATCACTTCGCTGCTGGAGGGCATCAGCGTAGAGGTAATCATGTTTTGGAACTGGCTGGAAATGTCTGAAAACACTGGAAACGCCGAGATCACAATAAAAGTGATGGTGATAAACGGCACTAGCGCCAGCAAGGTGGTAAATGTTAAGCTTGCTGCGACCTGATTAAGCTGTGCGTCGCCAATACGGCGTAATAAAAAGAAGAAAAAAGCCACTGGCTTTGCCTGCCAAATAGACAGGTGCTTGATTTTTAGTTGCATAGGCGGTCCCATAGTGTTTGCTTATTTTAACTGAAAACAGCCATCGAACATATGATTCATACATGACATGCTGAAAGAAGGGCTCAATGAAAATTTTAATTTTGTTTTACAGTCAACATGGTAGCACGCAGAATCTGGCGCGCCAAATCGCCAAAGGGGTTGAAAGTGTGGCGGGTTGCGAAGCAGTGTTGCGCACCGTACCCAAAGTGTCCACCGTGTGTGAAGCCGTGGCGTCCGACATCCCTGACAGCGGTGCGCCCTATGTGACCTTAGAAGACGTACAAACTTGCGCCGGCTTAGCTTTGGGTAGCCCTACCCGATTTGGCAATATGGCCGCCTCCATGAAGTATTTCTTAGACGGCACCAGTGGCCTTTGGTTAAGCGGCGCACTGGTGGGCAAGCCCGCTTGCGTGTTCACCTCGACCAATACCCAGCACGGTGGCCAAGAGAGCACCTTGTTGACCATGATGGTGCCCTTGTTGCATCACGGCATGGTGTTGATGGGCGTGCCCTTTAGCGAAACGGCCCTCGCCGAAACCACCACCGGCGGTGGCCCTTATGGTGCTTCCCACGTTTCTGGTGCCGCCAACACCGCCCAGCTCAGCGCTCATGAGTTGACCATTGCGTTCGTTCAAGGTCAGCGTTTGGCCGAGCTGGCGTTGAAGCTGGCTTAGTCAGCCGCAGGCCAGCTGCCGAAAAAAAGCCCTGTACCGTGGACGGTGCAGGGCTTTTGAACGTTTAGCCTAAGGCTTAAATGGCTTCGGTGCGCTTGAGCAACCAGGCCAAGGCCGCACCTTCAAGCATGGGCTGTAGGGTGCCGCGTACCTGAGCGTGGTAGTCGTTGAGCCATGCGCGTTCGCTGCTGGTTAGGAGGCTTAAATCAATGCAGCGCACGTCGATGGGGCACAGCGTCAGGGTTTCAAATTCGAGGTAGTCACCGAATTCGGTTTCTTCAGGCTGGGCCACCACCACGTTGGCGACCAAGTTCTCAATCCGAATGCCCCAGCGTTCTGGGCGATACAAACCAGGCTCGATCGAGGTGATCATGCCGGCGCGCATGGCCGTTTTAGGATGGCAAGGCGCATGGTAAGACAAGACTTGCGGGCCTTCATGGACGTTGACGAAATAGCCAACGCCGTGGCCTGTACCGTGGCCATAGTCGCGTTGAGCCGCCCACAGCGGCGCACGGGCAATGGCGTCCAGTAGCGGCGACATGATGCCTTCAGGGAAGGCGGCTTGGGCTAAGGCGATGTGGGCCTTCAGCACCAGTGCACAGTCGCGCATTTGGGCGGCGCTGGGTGTACCGATCGGCACCATGCGGGTGATGTCGGTGGTGCCGTTTTGGTATTGGCCGCCAGAGTCGATCAAGAGCAGGCCATCGCCTTTGATGGCGACATCGCTTTCGGGCGTGGCGCGGTAATGAGGTAGGGCACCGTGAGCGTTAAAGCCCGCGATGGTGGCAAAGCTGGGCGAAACATAGAGTGGGCGCGCCGAACGGGCTTTGATTAAAGCCTCGTCGATGTCGCATTCGGTAACGGTGTCGCCCGCGTCTAAGGCGGCTTCTAGCCAAGCAAAAAAGTGGCACAAGGCCGCGCCGTCTTCGGCCATGGCGGTGCGAATGTGGCCAATGTCGGCGGCGCTTTTTTTGGATTTGGCATAGGTGCTGGGATTGATCGCCTCAATCAGCGTTGCCGTACTCGGTAGGCTTTGCAGCGTATTGATGGCCACTTTGCTGGGGTCGATCAACACGGCGCTGGCTGGGTCGCGGCTGGCTAGATAAGTGCCGACCTCGGCGTAGTCAGCCACGCTGATGCCGGCTTCATTTAAAGCCTGTTCGGCGTCGGCATTGAGCTTGCCGGGGGCAACGAATAAGGTGGCCTCGCTGGCTTCAACCCAAAGATGGGCCAAGAACACAGGGTTGTAGGACACATCGCTGCCGCGCAAATTGGTGAGCCAGGCGATGTCGTCTAGCGACGAAACCAAATGGCCTGAGGCGTGGGTAGCGCTGATTTGGCTGCGTAGCCACGCCAATTTATCGCGGCTGGTTTGGGACACAAATTGAGCCGCGTGTGGATAAATCGGTTCCGTGGGCAGGCTGGGGCGGTTCGGCCACACGTCGTTTAATAAGTCATGCTCTGGATGCAGGCTGATGTTTTTGGCGGCACAGGCTTGCTGTAGGCGCTGGGCTTCTGTGCGTGCGAGCACGTGGCCATCAACGCCGATGCGGGCGCCTGGTGCCAGTTCGGTAGCCAACCAAGTGACGTGGTCGGGCTGATTAGGCGCGCCCAGTTTTTGTAGGCGAATGCCGCTGCCGGCCAGCTGTTCTTCGGCCTGCGCCCAGTAGCGGCTGTCGGCCCAGAGGCCAGCGTCGGTAGCGGTCACGACCAGAGTGCCCACAGAGCCGCTGAAACCCGATAGCCATTGGCGGCTTTGCCAATAGGCCGGGAGGTATTCTGATAAATGCGGGTCGGCCGAGGGCGCGAGCCAAGCATCGAGGTGGTTTTTTGCCATGGCGGCACGTAAGGCGGCCAAACGTTCAGGAATGGTGTCCATATTTTGTTGCATGTTTCGCTCCAATCATTAAGCAGCGTGCTTGGCTTGGTTAGCCAGCATCGCTTGGACGGGTTTGATCAGGATGATCAGCACAATGGCGCCAATGAATAAGGCCAATGCGCATTGGGCAAAGAGGGTAGGCAGCGAGTCTAGGCGTTCTGCCGACACGTTGCCACCGACTAGGCCGGCGAATAAGTTACCTAGGGCTGATGCGGTATACCACAGGCCCATGATCTGGCCACGCATCATGGTGGGGGCTAATTTGGTCATGGTGCTAAGACCAACTGGGCTCAGGCACAGCTCGCCCAAGGTCAAGAATAAGTAGCTGACGATCAGCCATAGGGGCGACACCAGACTGCCGTTGCCGCTGAGCACGGATTTGGCGGCAAACACCATGATGCCAAAGCCCGCACAGGCAAATAAAAGGCCCATGGCAAACTTAAACAGGCTGCTTGGCTCAATATTGCGTTTGGCCAAATAAGGCCACAAAAAGCCAAAGAACGGCGCAAACAATAAGATGAATAAGGGGTTAGCCGATTGGAACCAAACCGTAGGGATTTCCCAGTCAAAGACGTGGCGGTCGGTGTAGTCTAGGGCAAACAGATTAAACGAGGTGGGCTGCTGCTCGAAGGCCGACCAGAAGAAGGCGGCGGCAATTAATAAGATCAAACACACGATTAATTTGGCGCGTTCCAGCTTGTTCAGGCCACAGAAGGCAAATAGGTAAATAAAATACATGCCCACAAAGCTACAAATAATGTAGGTCATGGAGGTGGCGATGGCGCCCGGGTTGAGCACAATCACGCCTTGCACCATGAGGACGATGAGGACGATGGCTGCAATGCAAATGCCGAAGACCCAGCGGCCGACGTTTTTACGCGGGCGAACGGGGGCTTCCCAGTCGGCCTTGATGTTCTTGGCGTCGGCAAATTCACGTAGATTACCGATGGCGCTGAAGCGGAAGATGATTAAGGCGATCAACATGCCGATGCCGCCGATGCCAAAGCCTAGGTGCCAGCCGTATTTTTGAGTCAATAAGCCGGTGGCGAAAGGCGCCAGCAGCGAGCCAAGGTTGATGCCCATGTAGAAGATGGAGAAGCCACCGTCGCGACGGCCATCGCCCTCTTGATACAGGCCGCCTACTAAAACTGAAATACAGGTTTTAAAGAGGCCAGAGCCGACCACGATTAAGGCCAGGCCGACAAAAAAGGCGGCGGCGTTAAAGAAATAGGCCAGGGCAATGGCTAAGTGGCCTAGGGCCACGATGACGGAGCCGTACCACACGGCCTTTTTTTGGCCTAGCCAGTTGTCGGCCAGCCAACCACCCGGTACGGCGGATAGGTAAATCGCGCCGCCGAAAATCCCCACAATTTGTGACGACACTTCTTTGCTAAAGCCCAAGCCGCCATCGTAGAGGGTGGCCGCCATAAACAAAATCAGCAGTGGGCGAATGCCGTAATAGGAAAAACGCTCCCACATTTCGGTAAAGAAAAGCGACCGTAACGGCTTAGGATGGCCTAAGAAATTGCGGTCGATGGCCTCGATTTCACTCGCCGATAACGACGAGTCGGTGTTCTTTTGATTCACATGAGTCTCCTGATATTTCTTTTGGAAATAATGATTTAACGACGCTGGCCTGTGTAAAGGCTCGTTCTGTACGTGATCGGCCAGATGTGGCCGAATAGACTATGTTATCGGGTTGTGGTTTTGGACGCAATACTGTGCCGCAGCATAGCCTTAGCTTTTACCATTAAAATTAAGATTGATTGATATCGTGGGATGTATGACTGGAATGGCTGTTTTTTTAGGCGTTATGCGCCATAAGCATTTGGTGTAAAAAAGGCGCCGAGTAGGCGGCGCCTTTAGTGAGGGGGTGTCTTAGCGTGCCAGTTGCAGACGGTATAAGAAAGTGTGTTCTTGGCTACGGGCGTTGAATAGCGGATCGTCAACGTCGTTGGCTTTGGCGTGTTGGGCCCGAGTGTGGTGTTGCTCAATCAGGCTTAAGCCCGCCTGGGCAAACCATTGAGCTAAGGCATCAGGCTGGCGTAGGCCGAGATGCTCGGCTAAATCAGACATGATGAGCCAGACTTCACCTGTCTCGTTGAGGTGTTGTGGCGCCTGTGTGAGAAACGCCTGCAGCATTTGGTGTTTAGGGTCGTAGAGGGCTGATTCAATCAAGGAAGTGGGCTTGGCCGGCAGCCACGGCGGGTTGCAGACGATGAGGTCGGCCTTCACGCCCGTAGGGAATAGATCGGTTTCGATGATGTCGACTTGATCGGAGAGTCCTAGGCGTGCCAGATTGGCTTGGGCGGCAGCGATGGCCTTAGGGTTCAGGTCGGTGCCGATGGTTTTGGCCACGCCGCGCTGGGCCAATAGCGCCGCAATCACGCCAGAGCCGGTACCAATGTCTAGGGCAAGGGCGCAAGGTGTGGGCAGCGGTGCCTGTAAGAGGAGGTCTAGGTATTCACCCCGTAGCGGTGAGTAAACGCCATAAGGCACGTGAATCGATGCGCCTCCTAGGGCTTGGATGGGCACGCCTTTTTGCTGCCATTGATGGGCGCCGATCATGCCCAATAGGGTTTGCAGCGGTAAAATGCAGTCTTGCTCATAGAGGCCAAAGGCGGCCTCGCAGGCGTCTTTAACCTCGGGCGCGCGGCGCAGCGCCAGCACGCCTTGAGGGCTAAGCTTGACCAGCACGCTGTTGAGGAGCTGGGCGCGTTGGGATTGGTTTAAACGGTGTTTGTGAAAGGCTTCGGCTGCACTGGCCGGTACTTTGGCGCTTTTTTTACGCTTATTCAGGCGTTTGTTTAAGGCGCTGAGCAGCTGTTTGGCGTTATGGAAATCGCCCATCCACAGCATGGCGTGGCCCTGAGTGGCCCAAGCGAAGGCTTGGTCGGCGCTGAGGGTGTCGTCGACCAGGTGCAGCTGTTGCGGCGGCGGGCTGCCGCTGGCGCTGAACCAAAGGGCGGTGTGATCGGGCTGTTGCCAAGTAAAAGAGGGCAGAGTGTGCATAGCGGCCATTTATCAAAGAATAAGTTAAAGATTATACCGTAAAAAAAAGGCCATCCGTTTAGGATGGCCTGATAGGTGTTATTTTACGGCAATTACACCACAATATTCACCAAGCGGCCGGGTACCACGATGATTTTCTTGGGGGCTTTGCCATCCATGAATTTCTGGGCGCCTTCGTCGGCTAGGGCTGCGGCTTCGATGCTGTCTTTCGGCGCATCGGCGGCCACTGAAATTTGGCCACGCAGCTTACCGTTAACTTGAACCATCAAGGTCAGCTCGGTTTGCACCAGGGCAGCTTCATCAACGGCGGGCCATGCAGCGTCCCACAGCTGAGTGTCGCGGCCTAGGGTTTCCCAAAGCGCTTCACAAATGTGCGGTACGATGGGCCACAGCAGAATCATCACGGTCTCCAGCACTTCTTGCGCCACGCGTTGGCCCAGTTCGGTGCTGGTGTCGGCTTTATCGTAGGTGTTCAGCAAGGACATCACGGCCGCAATGGCGGTGTTGAACTGCTGACGACGGCCGTAATCGTCATCAATTTTCTTGATGGCGCTGTGTAGCTTCAAGCGTAGGTCTTTAAGGTCGGCACTGAGGTCGGCGTTTTCAGAACCAGCATAAGCGTTCACCACGCCTCGTTGCTGATGCTCGTAAGCGGTGCGCCAGAGGCGACGTAAGAAGCGGTTAGCGCCTTCAACGCCGGCGTCAGACCATTCCAAAGACTGTTCTGGCGGTGAGGCAAACATCATGAACAAGCGTGCCGTGTCGGCGCCGTAGGCTTCGATCAAGTCTTGCGGATCGACGCCGTTGTTTTTTGACTTAGACATTTTTTCAATGCCGCCAATCACCACGTCACCACCGTCAACGCGATGGGTTGCGCCGGTTACTTGGCCTTTGTCGTCACGAGCGAAGACCACGTCTTGCGGCGCGATGTATTCGATGCCGCCGTTGGCGCCTTCACGGTAGTAGGTGTCGCACAATACCATGCCTTGGGTCAGTAGGCGCTCAAACGGTTCGTCGTTTTTCAACAGGCCTTCGTCGCGCATCAATTTATTAAAGAAGCGCGCGTACAATAGGTGCAAGATGGCGTGTTCAATGCCGCCAATATATTGGTCTACGCCGCCATCCATCCAGACGTCAGCCGCTTTTTCGTCTACCAAGCCTTGGTCAAATTTCGGTGAGGCAAAGCGGGCAAAATACCAGCTAGATTCCACAAACGTGTCCATGGTGTCGGTTTCACGACGGGCGTCGCCACCGCACTTAGGGCATTTGGTTTCATAAAATTCAGGCATGCGCGCCAAAGGAGAGCCCGCACCGTCAGGAATCACGTCTTCTGGCAAAATCACCGGCAATTGCTCTTCAGGCACGGTGACGTCGCCACAGCAGGCACAGTGAATGATGGGAATGGGGCAGCCCCAGTAGCGTTGACGGCTGATGCCCCAGTCGCGTAGGCGGTATTGGGTGCGTGGCTCGCCTTGGCTCAAGGCTTCTAAGCGAGACGCCATAGCGTCAAATGCTGCTTGGAAATCCAAACCGCTGAATTCACCCGAATTCACCAAGATACCGTGTTCGGTAAAGGGTTCAGACAAAGGCTCAACCAAGGTGTCGCCTGATTCAGGCTGGATCACCAAGTGAATCGGTAGGTCGTATTTGCTGGCAAATTCAAAGTCGCGCTCGTCGTGAGCAGGCACGGCCATGACGGCACCATCGCCATAGCCCCACAGCACGTAGTTGGCCACCCAAACAGGTAGGCGCTCACCGGTGAATGGATGAATCGCGTAACGACCCGTTGGCAGGCCTTTTTTCTCCATGGTGGCCATGTCGGCTTCGGCTACGCTGCCTGATTTACAGGCGGCAATGAAGGCCGTCAATTCAGGATTGTTCAGCGCGGCGGCGGTGGCCAATGGGTGTTCGGCGGCCACTGCTAAGTAAGTGGCGCCCATCAAGGTATCTGGACGCGTGGTGTATACGCTCAGGGCTTTGGCGTCGTCGGCGGCTAGGTCGGCCAGGCTGTCTTCAGCCAAGGCAAATTTCACCTGCATGCCGCGCGATTTACCAATCCAGTTGCGCTGCATGGTTTTGACCTGTTCAGGCCAGTGTGGCAAATCATCGAGGCTGGTCAATAGCTCATCAGCGTAGTCGGTGATTTTGAAGTAGTACATCGGAATTTCGCGTTTTTCAACCAAAGCACCACTGCGCCAGCCGCGGCCATCGATGACCTGTTCGTTAGCCAAAACGGTTTGGTCAACAGGGTCCCAGTTCACCACGCCATTTTTCTTGTAGATGATGCCTTTTTCGAATAGACGCGTGAACAGCCATTGTTCCCAACGGTAGTATTCTGGATCACAGGTCGCAAATTCGCGGTCCCAATCAAAGGCGAGGCCCAGTTTTTTTAACTGTACCTTCATGTACTCAATATTTTGATACGTCCATTTAGCCGGTGCGACTTTGTTGATCATGGCGGCGTTTTCTGCCGGCAAGCCAAAGGCGTCCCAACCCATAGGTTGCATGACGTTAAAGCCTTTTAATAACTTGTGGCGGCTCAGTACGTCACCAATGGTGTAGTTACGAACGTGGCCCATGTGTAACTTACCAGAAGGGTAAGGGAACATAGACAAACAGTAGTATTTAGGGCGGCTGTCGTCGTCGGCAGCGTTAAATACTTTGGCATCATCCCATTTTTGTTGGGCGATGGGCTCAATAGCGGAAGGTTGATAGTGTTCTTGCATGATGATTGGAACCATTAACTTATTAGGCAAAAAGGGGATTATAGCAGTTTAAATAGGGGGGGGAAGGGGGAAAGCCAGCTTTATTTTTTGGACTTTGTGTCTATAATCAGACGTTTAGTTAAATACAGTTTATTTGCTTATAAATAAATCAAAAAAAATCCGCCAGAACTTGCATTCTGGCGGCCAACACATTGCGGGGAAACGTTTACTCACTTCTTACAATATATTGCTCTGGAGATGAAGCAATATAGTAATTAGTCACGCGATTGATTAAATGGTTCACAATATATTTGTTAAATTTTGTAAATAGATTAAATACCAAATTATCATAATGATTAAACTTCAGCATTTTTGTTTAGACTGTGCAGGCTGAAGCGAGTCAGGGTAAACTAGAGGCCTCATTGAATCGATTGTTAGACTGACTTATGACCGTACAAGCATTGCCTAGCCGCCGCCTATCGGTGGCGCCCATGTTGGATTGGACCGATCGCCACTATCGCTATATGGCCAGACAGATCACCCACCACGCGTGGCTGTACTCTGAGATGGTGACCACAGGTGCCTTAATTCACGGCAGTGCCGCCCGTTTTTTGAGTTTTAATGAAGGTGAACAGCCGCTGGCTTTACAGCTCGGCGGCAGCGATCCCGCCGATTTAGCCATCTGCGCCAAAATGGCTCAAGATTACGGCTATAACGAAGTGAATCTGAACTGCGGCTGCCCTAGCCCTCGGGTGCAAAAAGGGGCGTTTGGCGCTTGCTTGATGAATGAAGTGGATCTGGTGGCCGATGGCCTTAAAGCGATGCAGGATGCCGTAACCATCGACGTCACCGTCAAACACCGCATCGGCGTCGACAAGCAAAGCGACTATCAGGTGGTGCGCGATTTTGTCGGTGCCTTAGCCCACCAAACCGACTGCCAAACCTTTATTGTGCATGCTCGTAACGCTTGGTTAGAAGGCCTATCGCCGAAGGAAAACCGCGAGATTCCGCCGCTTAAATACGAGTATGTGTATCAGCTTAAGCAGGACTTTCCTGATTTAGAAATTATTTTAAACGGCGGCGTCACCACCAATGCCGCCATTGCCGAACACTTACAGCACGTCGACGGCGTGATGGTGGGGCGTGAAGCCTATCATAATCCCTATGTGATGGCCGAATGGGACAGCCTATTTTATGACGACGCGCACGAGCCGATTGATCGGGTGGCCTTGGTCGGCTGCTTACAGGCCTATGCCGAAGCTCAGCTGGCCAGCGGCCGCGGCACCACCATGCGCCATATGGTGCGACATTACCTAGGGCTGATGCAGGGCTTGCCCGGTGCGCGCACGTGGCGCCGTATGCTGTCCGACGCCAATTTATTGAAGGCCAACGACGCGGCCCTCTTGCAGCGGGCTTTGGCTGAAGTCGGTCGCTAAGCCCATAGACATGAAAAAGCCGTCCCTCGACAGAGTGGACGGCTTTTTTGTTGCGCGCCAGAGATTAAAAAAGCCCTGCGTAGTGGTGCAGGGCTGAATCAAGGGTGGTTTAGTTTATAAGGTCAGCTCAATGCTGACCGGTGCGTGGTCGCTGGGGCGCTTCCAAGCGCGCGGCTCAATGTCGACCCAGACTTTGCCTACCTGGGTTTGCAATGGGGCGCTGATTAAAATGTGGTCGATGCGTAGGCCCAGCTTGCGGCGGAACATATTCATGCGGTAGTCCCACCAGGTAAAGCATGGTTCGGTGGGGTTGAAGGTGCGTAGGCTGTCGTCTAGGCCTAAATCCAGCAGTGCCTGTAGCCAAGCGCGCTCTTCTTTTGAACACAGAATTTTATCTTGCCATTTTTCCGGGTCGTAGACGTCAAGATCGGCCGGGGCGATGTTGAAGTCGCCTAGGAGCACCACTTTGGGGTGGATGGCCATTTGGGCGGCGACAAAGCCGTGTAGGGCTTTAAACCAGGCTTCTTTATAGGCGAATTTCTCGCTGCCGACGGCTTCGCCGTTGACGCAGTAGACGTTGATCACGCGCACGTCGCCAAAGGTGGCGGCGATGACGCGGCGCTGTGGGTCTTCAAATTCGGGCATGCCGCAGATCACGTCTTGGGCAGGTGTTTTACTGATGAAGGCCACGCCGTTATAGGTTTTTTGACCAAACCAAGTGGCTTGATAGCCGGCGTCGATAAACGCCTGCTCGGGAAATTTATCCTGATCCAATTTCAATTCTTGCAAGGCCAAAACGTCGGTTGGGTTGTTGGCCAGCCAGTCGAGTACGTGGGGCAGGCGGACATTCAAAGAGTTGACATTCCAAGTGGCAATATTCATAAAACGTAGGGTCTTTCTCGGTTGCTAAGAGGGTTGATGGTCTTGCCAGTCATCTCGCGCCTTTTTGGCCTGAGCGTAGTAACGCTTTAAGGCTGGGCCGTCTTTTTTGGCGATGAGCTGGTGCAGTTGGGCCAGCTGCTGCTGCTGGGCTTCGATCAAAGACAGCAAAATGTCTTGATTGGCCATGGTGATGTCGGCCCAAATGTCGGGCTGGCTAGAGGCAATGCGGGTAAAGTCACGAAAACCCGACGCCGCAAAGTCAAAGTAGGCATCGGCCTGATCCGCCGTGGCGATTTGATTCACAAAGGCGTAGGCCAATAAGTGGGGCAGGTGGCTGACGGCGGCAAAAATTTGGTCATGGGTGTGGGCATCTAACTCATGCACCACGGCGCCGACAGATTGCCACAGGTGTTTCAGGGTGCCGTAGGCGCTGGGGTTTTGCTGTGGATGCGCGCACAGCACTACTTTTTTGTGCTGAAACAGGCCGAACTGTGCTGCCAAGGCACCGTTACGGTCGGAGCCTGCAATCGGGTGGGCGGCCACGCACAGCGGCAGATGGGTGGGCAGATAGGTTTCGTAGGCCTGAATAATCGTGCGTTTGGTGCTGCCTACGTCGGTCACAATGGTGTTCGGGCCTAACAAGGGCGCCAGCTCTTGAATGACTTTATGAATGGCGCGTACCGGCGTAGCCAGTACCACCACGTCGGCGTTGGCCACGGTGGCGTTGATTTCGGTAAAGCCTTCATCAATGACGCGGCGCTCAATGGCGCGTTCGAGGTTGGCCGGGTCGATGTCCACGCCGTAAACGTGCTGAACCAAGCCTTTGCGCTTTAAGTCTAGGGCGAAGGAGCCGCCGATTAAACCGACGCCGATCAGAGTAAGCGACTGAATCATATTAAGCCCAGGCCGCGCAGAATTCTTGCCAGTGTTGGCTGGTTTGGGGGCTGAGGTATTCTTTTAAGCGATTGATTTCAAGCTGGTATTCGTCGGCATCAAGGTGGCCGCGGATCAGTTGAAAGCGTAAATACATCAAATAAGTGTTGGCTGCGTCGGTTTCACAATAGTCGCGGATGTCGGCCAGCTGATTGTTTTGATAGGCGCTCCACACCATGCTGCCATCCATGCCGAGCTTGCCGGGAAAGCCGCACAGCTTGGCCATGTCGTCGAGGGGCACATTGGCGCGCGGCTGATACAGGGCCAAAAGATCCATTAAGTCGCAGTGGCGGCTGTGGTAGCGGCTGATGTAGTTATTCCATTTAAAATCACGGCTGTCGCCAAAGTCGCCGTCGCCGGTGTCCCAATAGCGTGAAGCGGGAATGCCGTGAATCATGGCGCGGTAGTGTAAAACTGGCAGGTCAAAGCCGCCACCGTTCCAGCTCACCAGCTGTGGCGTATAGCGTTCGATCAGTTCAAAAAATTTGGCGATCATGGTTTCTTCGCTGTCGTGCTCGTCGCCGATGGTGTTGACGTGTAGCTTGTCTTGCCCCCAACGCATGCAGCAGGAAATCGCGACCACCTGATGCAGATGGTGTTGCATAAACTCAGAGCCGTTCTGTGCCCGTCTTTTTTGGTAGGCAAATTCGACCACGTCAGCGTCGCTGATGTGCGCATCAAAATCGTAGAGGGTGCGTAGCCCTGCAACGTCGGGAATGGTCTCAATGTCAAAGGCAAGAATAGGCGTCATGGTGTCAGAAGGCTTTTAATGAGTGGATAGGGTTGATTTTGGCATGAAACCACCCTGACGCCAAGGGCGATGACGGCTAGGCGGCCTCATGTTGGCGCAAAAAAGTCGCCAAGGCATCGGCAAAGGCCTGTGGCGCCTCCCATTGTAGCATGTGGCCAGCGCCGGCAAGTTGTAGGCTGTGGGCGTTGGGGTAGCTGGCCAGGCGCTCGGCTAAGCTGTCTTTAATGGCGTTGAGGTAATGATTGTGCGGTACCGTGTCGCCGTACAGTAATAAAGTGGGGCAGCTGATTTGCTGCCACAAAGCCTGGGCGTGGGCATAGTGGTAAGGCATGGGC
>JAGNTR010000134.1 GCA_017987415.1 Neisseriaceae bacterium | reverse complement strand
GCCAAAACCCACCAAACCAGGGTTAAGATAACCAGTTTGGTGGATAAGTTTTTACTAATGGGTAGTTTTGCAAAAAACGTCATGCGTTTACCTTATCAACATTTAGTGGGCGCACCCTTACGAGCATAATACCACCAGTTAATCGCCACACAAGTGGCATAGAACACAATAAAAGCAATCAAAGCGGGTGCGACGCTACCGGTTAATGCCAAGGCACTGCCGTAGCTTTTGGGAATAAAGAAGCCACCATAAGCCGCCAGAGCCGCACTGAAGCCCAAGACGGCCGCGCCTTCCTTGGTGGCAGACTGCTGCGCTTCAGCGGTGCTGATTTCGCCAGCCGCCGCACGGGCTTCATGATATTTGGCAAAAATAGCTGGCACCTGCATAAACGTTGAACCGTTGCCAATCCCCGTTAGGGCAAACAGAATCAAAAAGCAGGCAAAGAAGCCGATAAAATTGCCGCCCACGCCATTGCTTGGCAGGCACAACAGCACCCCAACCACGGCCACCATCATCAGCACAAACACCCAATGGGTCACGCGGGCGCCACCGATTTTATCCGACAGCCAGCCACCAAATGGGCGTGCAATCGCCCCTACTAGCGGCCCTAAAAATGCCAGCTTCAGCGCATCCACGCCAACAAACTGACTTTTCATCAAAAACGGAAAGCCTGCCGAAAAACCAATAAACGAGCCAAAGGTGCCCAAATACAGCCAGCACATCAACCAATTGTGCTTACGGGTAAAGATCACCGCTTGCTCAGAAAAAGACGCCTTCATGCTGGCAATGTCGTTCATGCCAAACCAGGCCAAAATGCCTGACACCAAAATAAACGGCACCCAGACAAAGCCAGCATTTTGTAGCCACACACTTTGGCTCACGCCGGCTATCTCATGGGTTTGGGCGCTGCCGCCCAAGGCACCAAACATACCGAAGCCCACCACGGCAGGAATCACCACCTGCATCACCGACACGCCCAAATTACCAAGACCAGCATTCAAACCCAATGCCGTACCTTTTTCTGCCTTAGGAAAGAAAAAGCTGATGTTGGCCATGCTGGAGCTAAAGTTGCCGCTGCCAAAACCACACAGCAAAGCCAAAATCATCATGGTGCTGTAAGGCGTGTCTGGGTTTTGCACCGCAAAACCTAAACCCAAAGCCGGCAACAGCAGCGTCATGGTCGAAAAAGCCGTCCAACGCCGACCGCCAAAAATCGGCACGATGAAGGAATACACAATCCGCAGCGTTGCGCCTGAAAGCGCTGGTAGGCCAATCAGCCAAGACAATTCATTGGCCGTATAGTTAAAGCCTGCTGCGGGCAGATACACCACCACCACGCTCCACATTTGCCAAATGGCAAACGACAGCAAGAGTGAAAAAATCGACAGCCACAGGTTGCGCTTGGCAATGGCCTTCCCTTTTTTGTCCCAAAAATCCTTATTTTCGGGTTCCCAATCTTTTAAAACGTATGACATGTTGCGCCCCTTATTGTTTAACCTGTTTTTTAAACGAAAAATGCATCCAGATGAGCGACACGCACACGGTGCCATACATCAACATAAACACCACGGTACGTACGCCGGTTAAGTCTTCTAGCGCACCAAACATGATCGGTAAGGTAAATCCACCCAAACCACCAGCCAAGCCCACCACGCCAGACACGGCGCCCATGTCACGAGGAAATTCATCAGCAATGAACTTAAATACTGACGCCTTACCCACCGCCATCGCCACGCCCACCACAAACATCAAGATGGTAAATAGGACTGGGCTTAAGCCAATGTGGAATGATTGTGGGCCGTTGGTGGTTTGAATCACGAAGTCGGTTTGTGGATAAGACAGGATGAAGAAGCACACCCAACACACCCACATCACCCACCAGGTGACTTTATAAGCACCCCATTTATCAGACAGCCAACCGCCAAGCGCCCGTAAAACACCGCCAGGCATAGAGAAGCAAGCAGCTAGAAAGGCCGCCAGAGCCAAGTCAAAACCATATTCATTCACATAGTATTTGGTCATCCACAAAGCCAAACCCACATAGCCACCGAACACCACTGAGTAATATTGGCTGTAGCGCAACACGGCTGGGTTTTTCATCAGGGCGATTTGTTCTTTGATGGAAACTTGAGAAGACACCAGATGTTCAGGATTGTGGAAGCTGAAGAACCAGAACATGACGGCCGTACCCAGCATAATGGCCGCATACACGGTGGGCACTAAATGCCAGGTGCCAATCGCGATCAAGGCGGGCGCCACTAAGGTATTAATGGCGGAGCCGGCGTTACCCGCACCAAAAATCCCCATCGCCAAACCTTGGCGCTCTTTTGGGAACCATTTGGCCACATAAGGCGTGCCAACTGAAAAAGAACCGCCGGCCAAGCCCATGAATAAGCCCACCACCAAGAGCTGCCAGTACTCGCCCACAAATTGAATGGCGTAGATGCCAGGGACACATAACAGCATTAACACAAAAAACACTTTACGACCGCCTATGCGGTCGGTCAAAATACCCAAAGGCACCCTAACCAAAGAACCAGACAGCACCGGCATCGCGGCCAAGAGGCCAAACTGAGTCGAGCTTAGCTGTAATTCTTGTTGAATGGGTACCCCAATGACGGCAAACATCGTCCATACCATAAAACACACGGTGAATGCCAAGGTACTGCTAAAAAGTACCGAGTATTGTTTAAATTTAACCGTTGCCATAACGCCTCCTAGCGCAATCTACAGATTCATTTTTGCTAGGCTTAACCTTACTGCCACACGACAATTTTAAACATTGGTGAGAAGTTGATTGATCCACCAATTAATGCGGATCAGGCCTGCTCATTTTGACGTATGTCAACTACGACTTTAGTCGTAGGCGAGATGTGACATTTACGAATAGACCAATTGCCAAGACTCGCTTAAAATAACCATGTTGTCGACTATAATCAGTCTGTTATCACATACTGCACCGCAACACAATACTCATTATTCACTATATAAAAATAATGGACCGATCCCCCACAAGGGTGAGGCGGCCACTTTATAAGTCTATTAAGCACATTGAAAACCATGTCTGAAAAAAAAGCCCCATTATCCCTACCCGCCATCATCAAACAAGAGATGATGCACGACATCATGTCAGGACGCCTGCGCCCTGGAGACAAAATCATTGAGGAAGAATACGCTCACAAACTGAACGTCAGCCGTGCACCCGTACGTGAAGCCACCCTGATGTTGATCACCGATGGCCTCGCCACCAAAATTCAGAACCGAGGCACCGTTTTGCGTGCTTATTCTCTCGAAGAACACGTTGACCTATACCATATCCGTTATTTTATTGAAAAGCTGGCCCTGCAACGACTGCGCAGCAAGACTGATTTTTCGGCCTTAGTAGCCAAATTCAAATCATTGCTGCACACCATGGAAGAAGAAAAAGACGACCTCAGAAAAATCAATATTCTGAACGAATTCTGTCACTACACCCTGATTTTGTTCTGTGACAGCCCCACTTTTACCGCCGCCTATCCGTCGATTTACATCTCGGCCCAGCTCTTGCAATATCCAGAATATGAGGCTTGGCTGGCCCAAATGGCCACCCACTTTAATGAGCATTACACCGTCATCAAGTCCTTTGAAACCCTCGACTTTGATGCCGTCGAAGCGGTTATTGAAGCGCATCATCAAGAGCTGTTTGCCCTCTTACACCAGATTCAGCACGCCCGCGAAGCGGCCTAATCAACGAGTCACTGACTCGTTTTTTTGTGTCTGTCCACCACGCACGCCCATAAAAAATGCCCCAGAGCCAAACAACGGCACCTGAGGCAAATTAAAACCGATTCATTTACTTAACGGCGACGCACCAGCTGCCAAGCACGGGTCACGTAGGTGACGCTGGCAAAGCCGCTCCAAACGTGTACCAAGCGGGTGAATGGGAAAATCACAAACAGCGTCATCCCCATCAGCATGTGCAGCTTAAACAAAATCGACGTATTGACAATAAAGTCAGCCGCGCCGCCTCTGAAGGTCACGATGTGTTGGGCCCAGTTCATCAAGCGCACCATCTCTTCACCATCAGTGTGCTGAGCGCTGATGAAAATTGTGCTCAAGCCCAGTAGCAAAGTGATCAACAACCAGAACAACACCAGCTTATCGCGCCAGGTGGTGTTGGCCGCCAGACGGTCACACATAAAGCGGCGATGCAGCAATAGGCATAGGCCGATCAGGGCGATCACCCCAAACACGCCGCCTGCGGCCATGGCGATGATTTGCTTGGCCGAATGGCTCAAGCCTAAAGTGTCCCAAACGATGACGGGGGTTAACAGGCCCACTAAGTGGCCAAAAAACACCGCCAAAATACCGACGTGAAACAAAATATTGCCTAAGCGTAGCTGGCCACGATATAAGAGCTGGCTACTCTCCGACTTCCATGAATACTGCTCACGATCAAAGCGAATCAGGCTCCCTAAGAAAAAAATACTCAGGGCAATGTAGGGATAAATCCCAAATAAAAATTGATGAAGGGTGTTCATGTGCGTCTCCTACTGAGCCATGGGTCGATTAGGGTAAAACTGTACGGTTTGGGTCAGGCCTGGCCGAATCAACGGCTCTACACCTTCGGCGCTGGTGCCAAACACCTCCATTGCCTCATCCATGTCACGCACCGGCGGCTCCACTAAAGGCTCAGGGCACGTTGGGCTGAGGTTCACCAAGATGGTCAACAAAGGGGCATAAGGCACTTGATTCGCGTGCAGCTTATTGCCCAAGTGATTGATGACGTGGATGGCGTCTGCCAGCATGCCCAGCGCCACCGTTTCGTCTACCTGAGCCATGAATTCCAATAATAAGGGCAAATAATCCGGCAACTCATTGGCGCTGATGTCAAAACCATGGCCACGGTAGGCTTCCAGCAAATCCACCATGGCGCTGCCGCGGTCACGGTCTTCCCCATGCAAATGCTCAAACAGATACAGCGCATGACTGCGGTTACGGTCAAAACAGGCCACATACTCTTCTTGTAGGGTGATCAGATCACGGCTTTCTAAGTAATCCAACACCTTATTAAAAGCCGACGCATGCTCTCTCAACACTGGCACAGTGGCCACCGCCGTACGTAAATCCCCCAGCGCTTCTTGCTGGGTTTCGGTGGGGTAACACAGCAAGGTTGAAATCAATTTAAAAATTAAGTTCATGACTGGCCTCCCTGTTCCTCTCCCCCATGACCACGACGCTTCTCACGGTTGGCTTCTCGGTCTTGACGCAGGCCGTGGAACACGATCGGCGTTGATTTACGTTTGCCAAACAGGCTGGCCTCCGACTCACCGCTGCTGCAACCGTTACCAAAGGTGAAGCCACAGCCAGCCTTGTCTTCAAAGGTGTTTTCAACCATTTCTTTATGGCTGGTCGGCACCACGAAGCGGTCTTCGTAGTTGGCGATGGCCATCACTTGATACATTTCTTCCACCTGGGCGGCGGTCAGGCCAATGCCGGTCAACAGGCTCTCGTCGACACGTCCATGAACGCTTTCTTCACGCTTAAAGCGACGCATGGCAATCATGGTTTCCAAAGCCTTTTTAATCGGTTCGATCTTACCGGCGGTCAATAGGTTGGCTAGGTAGCGTAAAGGAATACGCAATTCGTCCACGCTCGGAATGATGCCGTTTTCGCCCACGAGGCCACTTTCGATGGCAGACTGGATGGGGGACAAAGGCGGTACATACCAAACCATGGGCAAAGTGCGGTATTCAGGATGCAATGGGAAGGCAATCTTCCACTCCATCGCCATTTTGTACACCGGAGATTTTTGCGCCGCGATCAACCAAGCTTCGTCAATGCCCTGTTTACGGGCTTCTTCGATTACACGCGGGTCGTTCGGGTTTAAAAACACGCCCAACTGCTCGTCGTACAGGTTTTGTGGGTTTTCGGTGCTGGCCGCTTCTTCAATCTTATCGGCGTCGTACAGCATCACCCCTAAGTAGCGGATACGCCCCACGCATGACTCGGAACACACGGTCGGCATACCCGCTTCAATACGGGGGTAGCAGAAAGTACACTTCTCAGCTTTACCACTGGTCCAGTTGTAGTAAATCTTTTTATACGGACAGCCCGACACGCACATGCGCCAGCCACGACATTTGTCTTGATCAATCAGCACGATGCCGTCGTCTTCACGCTTGTAAATCGAACCAGAAGGACACGAAGCCACGCAGGTTGGGTTCAAGCAATGCTCACACAGTCGCGGCAAATACATCATGAAGGTTTGTTCAAAAGCGCCGTACATCTCTTTTTGAATGCCCTCAAACAGCATGTCTTTACTGCGTTTTTCAAACTCACCGGCCAAGTCGTCTTCCCAGTTTGGGCCACCGACAATCTTGTCCATTTTCTTGCCGGTCAACACCGACACCGGACGAGCCGTTGGCGGCGTGGTCATGGTCGGGGCATTTTGCAAATGCTCATAATCGTAGGTAAACGGCTCGTAATAGTCGTCAATCTGCGGCATATTGGGGTTGGCAAAAATATTGGCCAAAATCTTCAATTTACCGCCCTGGCGTGGACGTAACTTACCGTTGGCCATGCGCTCCCAGCCACCCTGCCATTTGTCTTGGTTTTCCCACTCTTTCGGATAACCGACACCAGGTTTGGTTTCGACGTTGTTAAACCAGGCGTACTCTACCCCGTCGCGGCTGGTCCAAACGTTTTTACAGGTCACTGAACAAGTATGGCAGCCAATGCACTTATCTAAGTTCAGCACCATGCCAATTTGGGCTCTGATTTTCATGTTGTGTTCCTTACAGTATTCGTTTTGGTGATGGTCTTCTTGGTTTACGCTTTTGCGGGCGTATCTAACCAATCCACTTTGTTCATTTTCCGTACCACCACAAACTCATCGCGGTTGGCGCCTACGGTTCCGTAGTAGTTAAAGCCGTAAGATTGCTGAGCGTAACCGCCAATCATGTGGGTGGGCTTGGTCACCGCACGGGTCACTGAGTTATGAATCCCACCGCGCTTGCCGCTGACTTCAGAGCCAGGCACGTTGATGATTTTTTCCTGGGCGTGGTACATCAACGTCATGCCGTCTGGAATCCGCTGGCTCACAATGGCGCGGGCGGTTAAGGAGCCGTTGGCGTTAAACACCTCAATCCAATCGTTGTCTTCGATGCCGGCATTTTTGGCGTCGCCTTCGCTAAGCCATACGTGAGGGCCACCGCGAGACAGCGTCAACATGCGCAAGTTATCCGAATAAGTGCTGTGGATGCCCCATTTTTGGTGCGGGGTTAAGAAGTTCAGCACCAGCTCTTTATTGCCGTTGTC
>JAGNTR010000020.1 GCA_017987415.1 Neisseriaceae bacterium | reverse complement strand
AGCCAAGATATAAGTCGCGACTTTTTTAAACGTAGGCGTCATCGAAGCAAACTGCGCCTCAATGCGCTGAGCAATGGGATTGTTGGACATTGGTTTCTCTTTTGATGTGTGTGCTTGTTATTTTGTTAACATTTTATCTAAAGCCTTTATTTTGTCAACAAAAAATTGAAATAAAAAATCCTTGTAAAACACTTATCTATGAAAAAATTAAAAAACAGCTGCATTTTCAATCTCCAAAAAATAACGTTTCTTAACACTTAAGCCTTATTTCATGGTGCAATCACTTTTTTTACGGGTCATAAAACCCGCGCTCAAATCATGCCCCACTAAATGACAAAAAATTAACACACTATGTTACTTAAGTGACAAAAAAAGGCGCTATCGAGCAAATCTTGACCAACAGCCAACCCTTTTTGACGCTGTTTCACATGCCCTAACCCATAAAAAAAGCGCACCCTTGGGTGCGCTTTTCAAACAGATTGACTTAGTATTTAATAAACTTAAGCGGATCAACCGGCTGGCCTTTTTGTCGTACTTCAAAGCGCAGCTTCGGTGAATCGGTGTCGCTATTGCCCATTTTGGCAATGACCTGGCCGCGTTTCACCATGGCACCCTCTTTCGCTAAGAGGCTTTGGTTGTGGGCGTAAGCTGTAAAGTACACGGTGTTGTGCTGCACGATGATCAAGTTGCCGTAGGCACGTAAACCACTGCCGCTGTACACCACTTTACCGTCGGCGGCCGCCTTCACGTCTTGGCCCATGGTGCCCGCCACAATGATGCCCTTATTGGCCGCGGTAAAGCGCGTCACCACATTGCCCTCAGTGGGTCGAGACCACTGTACGCCATCAACCGTCCAAACCGCACCCGCGGCACCCGCCGTCGTGGTAGTCGGTGGGGTAGTCGTCGTAGGTGGCGTAGTTGTAGTGGTTGGCGGCGTGGTGGTTACTGGCGTCACAGACACCGAAGTCACACCTTGAGCCGTTGGTGATTTCACGTTCACAACCTGGCCCAAAGACAAGGTGTTGTCGGCCATATTATTCCAAGAACGAAGCGACTCTTGGGGCACATTGTATCGTTTAGACAGGTTATACACCGTGTCGCCACGTACCACGGTGTGGGTGCGTGCATTGATGTCGACGGGTGCGTATGAGGGCGTATAGGTACCACCGGTCGCAGGAGGCGCCACGGGCGTTACCGTTGTGGTGCCCGCGCCAGTGCCGTAAGGGTCGGTCACGACGGGCTGTTGGGTTGTCGTACCACCACCGATGCTGCCCGTTTCAACCGGTGCAGGCGGCTGTTGCAACCAGCTACACGCGGTAGTGGTCAACAAAACGGCGCTGAATAATACTGTTCTCTTTATCTGTTGTGGTCGCATCTCTTAAAACCTCTATGTCTAATAAGGGTTTGTTGCAAAAATCAATCGATTTTTGCCATGATGGTCATATAATAAACGTCATTGACCCATCATGACAACTTACCTGCCACCAAAGGCACGAAATTGGCCTCTTCGATGCAGGTTTCACGATAGCCTCGGGCTTCTTTTTCAATCAGCCACAAATACTGTTTGCCCTCTTCTTCTAAGGGCAATACCATGCGCCCGCCTATGGCCAGCTGCATTAATAGTTCATGGGGAATGCTTTGCGGCGCGGCCGCCACCAAGATGGCGTCGAACGGTGCCTCCCCCGGCAAACCTAAGTACCCATCTGAACAGACCAAGCGGGCGCGATTAAGTTTGGCCTGACGCAAATTTTGTTTGGCCAATTCATTTAAAGCCCGAATCCGCTCTATCGAATAAACGTTCAAACCTAAGGCCAACAGCACCGCCGTTTGATAGCCGCAGCCGGTGCCAATTTCCAACACTTTAGACGGCAACGTTTCACGCTGACCCAGCAGCAGCTCCGTCATGCGGCCCACGGTATACGGCTGCGAGATGGTCTGGCCCAAGCCCAAAGGCAAAGACGTGTCGTCATAGGCGCGCGAACGCAGCGCCTCTTCCACGAACAGGTGGCGCGGCACTTGATTCATGGCCGCCAACACCGCCTCATGCCGAACGCCTTGACGCATCAAGCGCTCTACCATCCGCTGGCGACGTAATTCATAGGCGGCAGGATGGCCGCTCATTGGCGTCATAGTTTGAGTGTACATAAGCTTTGTGATAAATAACCCAACTGATGATGGTCAGTTAAATCAATCGAAATCGGGGTCACGGTGACATACCCCTGCTCATTGGCCAGAAAATCTGTGCCCTCTTCTTTGTCTGCCGCCGCGCCCGGCGGGCCGATCCAATACACGGTTTCACCCCTAGGGCTGGTGGCTGGCACGATGCTTTGCATGTGGTGACGACGGCCTAGGCGCGTGACCTTAATGCCTTTTAAGTCGGCCACATCCACCGGCGGAATATTGATGTTCCACAGCAGCGGCTGCTGCGGTAGGTGCTTGCTAAAAAAACCAGCAAATAACCGCACCACATGGGCCGCCGTGTCTAAATAGCGATCGGTGCGATCATTAAGCGAAAACGCCACCGCAGGAATGCCGATCAGATAGGCTTCTGTCGCTGCCGCAACGGTACCCGAATACAGGGTGTCATCGCCCATATTGGCGCCATGATTCACGCCAGAAAACACCATATCAGGTTTAAAATCATCCATGGCGTGTAGGGCAAGATGAACGCAATCAGTCGGGGTGCCGTTGACATAATAATAGCCATTATCGGCTTGACGAATGCTTAAAGGCCGATCCAAAGTGAGTGAATTACTCACTGCGCTACGGTCGCGATCAGGCGCCACCACGCGCACCGAAGCCACGGTCGCCGCGGCGTCGGCCAAGGTTTTAATGCCTTTCGACAAATAGCCATCGTCATTACTGATTAATACATTCATGCCCATCCTTTATTGTTAAGCCATTGTACGCAATAAAGCCCTGCATATCAAAGCCACAGCGCCTATTGCGGCAATTTATTTTCGCTCAAGCAGCCAGCCCTAAGCGCCTTCAGGCTAAATATCAGGGCAAACCGTGCCAAGCGCCTGAATCCATGCGATAATCAGCCCAAATCCATTCACTCAGGCCAATCACAAGCTTATGAGCACTCTAAAAAGAACCCCCAACGTCAACAAAGCCCGATTTAAAAAATACGCCACCCTATCGCCAGTGGCCCTTGCCGTCACCAGCCTTTTAGGCCTAGCCGCCTGTACCGAATCGGCACCGGAAACCACAGAGAACGTGGCCATTTACGAAACCGCCCAACAGTGTGTTGACGCCAATCCAAGCGATGCCGCCGCCTGCGCCACCGCCTTTGAACAAGCCCAAAAAGAAGCCGCCGCCACCGCGCCCAAATACGACAGCATCGTGTCTTGCTGGGAAGAGTTTGGCAAAGATGGCTGCACCGAAGCCCCTGCGGCCGTGGCCAATGCCGACGGCCAAACCACTGAAGTCGCCCAACAAGCCAGCAGCGGCATGAGCTGGATGCCCTTAATGGCCGCCTATATGTTCGGCCGCATGAGTGGCGGCATGGGCGCCAATCAGTTCGCCAATAAGCCACTGTATACGCCCAAAGCCGGCGCTGGCAAAGGCCAATTCTTTGACGCCAAAGGCAAATCCTTCGGCCCTGCCGTCTCCGGGCGCAGCATGTCGGTTAAATCATCCGACCTAGCGCCTGGCAAGGCCTCTGGCCAAACCCTCAAGCGCGGCGGCTTTGGCCAAATGGCGGCCAAGCAATCACCGGCCGCCAGCAATAAGAGCAGCAGCAATCAGCGCAGCGGCGGCAGCCGTAGCGGCAGCGGTCGCAGCTTCGGGGGCTAGGCATGAATCGATTACCCATTGTCGAACGTCCAGAATGGCGTGCGCAAGCGGAAAGCTTTGGCTTTAGCTTTCACACCATGTACGGTGAGCCCTATTGGTGTGAAGACGCTTACTATCAATTTACCCTACGCCAAATTGACGAATTAGAAGACGCCAGCAACGAACTGCACCAAATGGCGCTCGAAGCGGTGCAAAAAGTAGTCGACAGCGAAGCCTTATTGGCCCAGTTTGGCCTGCCCGAAGCCAGCTGGGATGTGATCAAAACCTCTTGGGCCAATAAAGAGCCGTCTTTATACGGCCGCTTTGACTTTGCCTACGACGGCATTCGCCCGCCCAAGCTGTTGGAGTACAATGCCGACACGCCGACGTCTTTGTTTGAAACCGCTCTGTTTCAATGGCTGTGGCTGGAAGAGCAGCAAGAGACAGGCCTATTGCCGCGTGAAGCTGATCAATTCAACAGCATTCAAGAACAGCTGATTGCCCGCTTTAAAACCTTAAAACAGCAATACGGTATGAGCACGCTGTCGTTCGCCTCTTGCTTTGACTCGGTCGAAGACCGCGGCACGGTGCAATACCTGCAAGACTGCGCCGAAGAGGCCGGCATAGCCGCACCGTTTTTATTTATTGAAGACATTGGCCTAAATGCCCAGGGCCAGTTCACCGACTATCAAGACCAAAATCTAGACGCGCTGTTTAAACTGTATCCGTGGGAATTCATGCTGCGTGAAGATTTTGCCCCACACCTAAAAGACGCCCCCACCCGTTGGCTTGAGCCCGCTTGGAAAAGCATTTTATCCAACAAGGCCTTGCTGCCCTTATTGTGGCAGCTTTTCCCCTATCATCCTTATTTATTAGCGGCCTATTTTGAGGGCGACAAGCAGGCAGACAAGCTGTCGCGCTATGTACGTAAGCCACTGTTTTCACGCGAAGGCGCCAACATCGAAATCATCGACCGCGGCCAAACTCTCGCTAAAGCTGAAGGCCCCTACGGCGCCGAAGGCTATATTGTGCAAGAGTATTACCCCTTGCCCAAGTTCGGCGACAGCCACACCTTGGTCGGCAGCTGGATGGTCGGCGATGAAGCCTGCGGCCTGTGCATTCGAGAAGACCACAGCTTAATCACGCAAGACCTATCACGCTTCTACCCCCACGTGATTTTGGACTAAGTTGCGGCCAATAAAAACCCCACGCTCAATCATGGTTGAGCGTGGGGTTTTTTATGCCTAAGCTTAATCTTGGCTTTGCTTACAGCAAGCCTTAAATTTCTTGCCGCTGCCGCATGGACAAGGATCGTTACGGCCCACCTTATCACCCTCACGGCGCACGGTTTTTACCGGGTTCATAAAGTGCTGCCAATAGCCATACACCATGCCTACAATTTCAGGCAGCTGCTGTTGGAACACCTTGATTTCACGCTCGGTAAACGTCAATAGCGCCGCTTGGCCAGGCTGCTCATCAAACATACCGGCCAACGCCATGATGGGGGTTAATAAGTCTTCAAACTCTTCCGCCTCAATGGCCTCAAACCAATCGGTTTGGGTGACGTCTAGCGCACATAAATAAGCATTGCTCCAGCTTAAATAGTCTAGTCCATCCACGGCCTCGGCGTCTGGATACAAAATCAGACTCACCGGCTGGCGAGCGGCCAAGGTTGTTTTTAGATCGGCCACCATGGCGTCGACCAAGGCCACGATTTGCGCCTCTTCTTCGGCGTCAAAACCGGCATCGTCGCCCGTGATCTCGGTGAGCCAATCGGCCACCACCACGGGATCAGGACCCGATACCAAGGCGGTAAAAAAAGCCTGCACTTCGTCAACGCGCATGCAGTCGCCGGCAATGGCCTGTGGATTTAATAAAGTTTCGAGCGCTTTTTGCTCGGCGGCCCCAAAAGTCATGGTTGTCATGCTTGTCTTACCTCGTTGTGAAAAGATGACCACTGCTGCTCACGACCAGCAGTGGTGATTAAAGAATTTGGCGCATGCGCTCAAACAGGCATACGGTGGCGGCCATCGCCACGTTTAGGGATTCAGTTTGGCCCAGCATGGGAATGATCACGGTTTGGTCGGCCGCCGCCATGGTGGCGGCGCTCACGCCCGCCCCCTCATTACCAAACACCAAGGCCACGTCTTGACGTAAATCTTCGCCATACACTGACACGGCGCGCGCATCCAAAGCCGTCGCTAATGAGCGGCCCTGGTAGGCCGCCAGCCACGGCAAGAGGGCCACCTCGGTGTGGATTCGCACCAAGAAATGAGCGCCCATGCCGGCGCGTAACACCTTAGGTGAATACACGTCCACGCACTCAGGACTCAACAGCACATCGCAAATGCCCGAAGCGGCGGCGCTGCGTAAAATGGTGCCCATATTGCCTGGGTCTTGTACGTTTTCCAACACCACGACCGAACCACTCAACGGCGGCGTCAGCGCTTCGGGCCAAGCCACCACGCTGATGATTTCTGCCGCATGAGTCAAAGCCGTTACCTTGGCAAAAGCCTCAAGCGCCACCGTCACGGCGGTACCGCTGGGCAGCTGAGACAGACACGCTGAGATTTCGGGGTGGCCCACGCAGTCTTCACGTACAAACACCTGCTGTGGACGCTGACCGGATGCCAATAGGGCACTGAGCAAATGAATGCCTTCTAAAACCATGACTCGATCGGCTTTTCTCGCCTTGGTCTGGCTCAGCCATTTACGCAGGTTTTTTAAAGTGTCGTTTTGCGCTGAGGCAATGTGTTTCATGCTGCCGCCTTGTGGTGAGTGATCCGCTTATTTTAACAGTTTAGCCGCCATTAAGCTTGCGCCTGTAGCACCGCTAAAATGTCTTCCGCCTGCTTCAGGGTTTTGATCTGGCCAAAGAGCGCCGCCGCCTGGGGATGCACCAGCTTGAGCATGCCCAGCCATTGCTTAAACCGTGCCGCGGGATACTTGCTGTCGCTGCCGGTTTTGGCCACGCACAGATGCACAAACTCAATCAACCACGCGTTGATTTGCGCCCAGTCGGCCTCGGCCACTTCATCTATAGGCGTACCCGCCTCATAAGCTTTAATGCGACGGGCCAAATCAGGCCGCATCAAGGCACCACGGCCCAGCATCACGCTGGCACAGCCCGTTTCTTGCTTGATTTGCACATAGTCGGCCAAGGTAAACACATCACCATTAGCCGTCACAGGGATACTGATGGCCTGCGCAATCTTACGAATCCAAATCCAATGGGCCGGTGGCGTATAGCCTTCCACCTTAGTGCGCGCATGCACCACCAGCTCAGCTGCACCGCCCGCCTCGATCGCCTGGGCGCACTCGATGGCCAAGGCCTTATCCTCATAGCCAAGGCGCATTTTCGCCGTCAGCGCGATGTGATCGGGCAGACCTTGACGAAGCGTGTGCACAATGTCGTAAATGGCTTCAGGCTCTTTGAGCAACACCGCGCCACCTTTATGCTTGTTCACCGTAGGGGCTGGGCAACCAAAGTTCAGATCAATCTGCTGGGCGCCATAATCCACCACGTTGAGCGCATTGGCCAGCATATTGGGGGCATCTGAGCCTAAAAGCTGCACCACGCAGGGCACGCCGCTAGGGGTGAGGCTATTGTGGGCCAGCTCCGGCGCATGCTTCAGCCAGGTCGGTTTACTGTGCACGGTGTGGGTAATGCGCACAAATTCGCTGACGCAAGCATCAAACCCACCAATGTCGGTCAACAAAATGCGCATCACGTCATCGACTAAACCTTGCATAGGGGCTAAAATTAAACGCATTGACAAGCTCATGAGGAAGAAAGAAAGCGATTTTACCGCTTTTTCACCATTATGACCCAAAAACCCATCATTATTATCGACACTGACCCTGGTCAAGACGATGCCGCCGCCATTTTAATGGCCTTTGGCTTTGCCAATCAAAACCTCGCCGACATCGCCGCCATCACCACGGTGGCGGGTAACGTGGGCCTTGAACTAACCAGTAAAAACGCGCGCATTATTTGCGACTGGGCCAATCAGCCACACACGCCGGTTTACGCCGGAGCGGCCAAGCCTTTAATTGAAAAGCTGGTCACCGCAGAAGACGTTCACGGCAAAAATGGCCTGGACGGCGTGCCGCTACACGAGCCCCAAACCCCGCTCAAAAGCCTGCATGCCGTGCCATTTTTAATCGAAACCCTACTCGCGGCGGCACCCAACAGCATTACCCTCTGCCCCATCGGCCCGCTCACCAATATTGCCCAAGCCTTAAGCTTGGCACCGGAGTGCGCAGAAGGCATTAAAGAGATCGTTCTGATGGGCGGCACGTATTTTGAAGCCGGCAACATCACGCCTGCCGCCGAATTTAACTTTTTCGTCGATCCTCACGCAGCCCAAATCGTGCTGCAAAGCGGCGTGCCGATCACGATCTTACCGCTGGACGTGACCCACAAAGCCTGCGTCACGCAACCGCGCATGAACGCACTCAAAGCCTTGGGCAATGCCAATGGCCCGCGCCTGGCGGCTATTTTGCAAAGCTATGAGCGCTACGACATTCAACAGTTTGGCTTAGACGGCGGCCCTCTGCATGACCCCTGCGCCCTCGCTTATGCGGTGTTCCCTGAGCTCTTCAGCGGTAAGAAGGTTGCCGTCAACGTGGAAACCCACGGCACCTTCACCATGGGTGCCAGCGTGGTTGACTGGTGGCAAAAAGGTCCGCAGCCGGCCAACGCTAACTGGATCACCGACGTGGATGCAGACGGCCTCTTTGCCAAGCTGACCGCCGCCATTGCCACCCTACCTTAATCCATAACTTAAAGATAACCCCATGATCAAACGCGGTATTTACCAGCATTACAAAGGTGCCCACTACGAAGTTTTGGGCATCGCCCGCCACAGTGAAACAGAAGCTGAATTAGTGGTTTACCGAACCCTCTATGGCCAGTATGATTTGTGGGTGCGCCCTTTAGACATGTTCGCCGAAACCGTCAATATAGACGGCCAAGAACGGCCACGCTTTGCTCTGATCAAAGCCCACAACGATTAAACACATTCACTCAAGGGAATCATATGGAACAAGCCACATTTGCCGCCGGCTGCTTTTGGTGTATCGAAGCCGTTTTTAGCCAGCTTAAAGGCGTCCACAGCGCCGTCGCAGGCTATACTGACGGCACCGACCCTAACCCCAATTACGAAGCCGTATGTACCGGCGCCACCGGCCATGCAGAAGCGGTTCAGATCAGCTTCGACCCCACTATTATTCAATATCAAGACTTATTAAACATTGTCTTTGCCCTACACGATCCGACCTCGCTTAACCGCCAGGGCGGCGACGTCGGCACCCAATACCGCAGCGCCATGTATTATCATGACGAGGCTCAAAAAGCTCAGATCCTAGCCACTATGGCCGACCTAGCGCCACACTATCCTGCCCCCTTGGTCACCGAAGTCAAACCTGCGGTGACGTTCTATACCGCAGAAGACTACCATCAAGGCTATTTCTTAAAGAACCCTGAACGCGGCGGCTATTGCCAAGCCGTGGTGGCGCCTAAGTTTGTGCGCGCAAAGGCCAAGTTTGCTGAATTTTGGCGTGATTAAACGCCCTCTTTGAAAAGGAACCATCATGGCACGAGCACTTTTTGCAGCAGGCTGTTTTTGGTGTATTGAAGCAGTATTCAGTCAACTCAAAGGCGTGGAATCCGCTATTTCTGGCTATAGCGACGGCGACACGATTGACCCCAGCTATGAAGCCGTTTGCGCGGGCGAGACCAACCATGCCGAAGTGGTGCAGGTGACCTTCGACCCAGAAGTCATCCAATACCAAGACTTATTAAATATCCTGTTTGCTCTGCACGACCCGACTGCAGTGGATCAACGCCACTACAGCGACACGCCCAGTAAGCAGTACAGCAGTGCCGTGTACTACACCGATGCCGACCAAAAGGCTCAGGCCTTAGCCACCATCGAGGAGCTGGCGCCGCATTACGAACGTCCGATTGTGACCGCAGTCAAACCAGCGGCCACCTTTTACCCGGCTGAGGAATATCACCAGGGCTACTTTATGAAGAACCCTGAGGCAGGCGGCTATTGCCAGGCCGTGGTGGCGCCAAAATTCGTCAAAGCTAAGGCCAAGTTTGCCGAATTTTGGCGCGATGCCTAGCGCCGAATAACACCACAGAGACCGCCTTGGCGGTCTCTTTATGATTCATTGTCTAGCGCCGGCCGCCGTAAAAACCAGCAAAGCAAGGCGATCTGATGGCTTTTGCAGCAAAGCCACTTTGAGACTATGAAAAAACCCTTTAGAATAGAGCCATGAATAGCTTATTTAAACACGTCGGTTTGGTGACCCGCCCCGACACGCCCAATATAAAAGAAGACGTCAGTCTGCTGATCGACTTCTTGTGCGCGCAAGGGATTAAGGTTTACCTAGAAAAAGACCACGACAACGACTTCTTAAACGACTTCGTTTCCGACGTATGCTTAAGCGTAGACAAAGACACCTTAGGCAAGGTCTGCGACCTCGTCTTGGTACTGGGCGGCGACGGCACCTTGCTGTCGGTGGCGCGCAAAATCGCCCCCTATAAAGTCCCCCTCATCGGCATCAACCAAGGTCGCCTAGGCTTCATGACCGACATTCCGCGCGAGAACATGCTCGACGTTTTAAAACCTATGTTCCTCGGCGAGTTCATGCCCGAAGAGCGCATCCTGTTAGAGGCCACCATTGAGCGCGCAGGCCAACCCATTAAGACCTCGCTGGCGCTCAACGACGTAGTGTTTAGCCGCAGCGGCATGGGCCAAATGGTCGAGTTTGAAGTGTTTGTAGACGGTCAATTCGTTTACACCCAACGCTCAGACGGCCTCATTGTGTCCACGCCAACTGGCTCGACCGCCTACTCCCTAGCCGCTGGCGGCCCGATTCTGCACCCTACTTTACCCGCCATTGCGCTGGTGCCGATTTGCCCGCAGTCGATGAACAATCGACCGATCGCCATTCCCGACACCTGCAAGGTCGAAGTATTGCTGACCAAAGGGCTGGACACCCGCATCCACTTTGACGGCCAATCGCTGTACGACTTAGATGAATTAGACCGTATTTTCATCCGCCGCTACCAAAATAGCCTGCGCATTCTCCATCCGCTAGACTACAATTATTACGGCACCTTACGCCAAAAACTTCATTGGGGCGAACGCTTAGTTTAGGACCATTCATGCTGTTGACGCTTACGCTTTCTGACTTTGTGATTGTGGATAAACTCCACCTTGATTTTGACACCGGCTTCACCGTTTTAACCGGTGAAACCGGCGCGGGTAAATCCATTACCTTGGATGCGCTCGGCCTACTGATGGGCGATAAAGCCGACTACAGCCAAGTGCGCCACGGTGCCAAAGATGCTCAATTCTCCGCCCTTTTCGACATCAGCCAGCTGCCCCACACGCAAGCGCTGTTGCTAGAACAAGGCCTCATCCAAGAAGGTGAGACTGAGCTGGCCATTCGCCGCATCATCGACGCCAAAGGCCGCAGCCGCAGCTTCATCAACGACCAAACCGTGACCTTGGCCCAACTGAAAACCGTCGGCGAGCAGTTAATCGACATTCACGGCCAAAATGCCCACCACTCGCTCAACAACGAGGCCACCCAGCGTGCCTTACTGGACGAATATTCAGGTAATTTAAGCCTCGCCAAAGACGTGCGCCTTGCCTATCAGGGCTGGCAGCAGCAAAAGCAGGCCCTAGAAAAAGCCCGAACTCAATCCGACTTACTCGAAGTTGAACGCGAGCGCCTCAACTGGCAAATCAACGAGCTGTCGGAGCTGAACCTCAGCGCCGGCGAATGGGCCGACCTGAGCCAAAGCCACCACACCCTCGCCCACGCCGCCGACCTACTCGAAGCCGCCGGCTTTGTCGAACAGCTGGTAAACGAGGACGAGCTGAATTTACTGCGCATGGTCTACCAATGCCAAAACAAGCTCAGCCCACTGGTACAGGTACACGCCAAATTTGAAGAAAGCCTCGCCCTCTTAAATTCAATTGAGGCCGAACTGAGCGAGGTGGCCCACGCCATGCGCGACGTCAGCAGCCAAATTGAAATCGATCCCAATGAATTGGCCAAAAAAGAGGCCCGCATCAACGAGCTGGTCAATATTGCGCGCAAATACCGGATCGAACCTGAAATTCTGCCGCAGAAATATCAGCAGCTGCGCGATGAATTGGCTACTTTAGAAGCCGCCAATGATTTGGCCAGCTTAGAAAAACAGGTTGAACAGGCCTATGAGGCCTACCACACCATCGCCCAAAAGCTGAGCAAGAAACGCAACGAAGCGGCGCAAAAACTGGCCGATGAAACCACGGCCCACATGCAAGACTTAGCCATGGCGGGCGCCCAGTTCGCCATCTCTTTACATCCGCTAGACGACCCTCAAGCCTATGGTTTGGAATCAGTGGAGTATCAGGTGGCCATGAATAAGGGGGCGCCGCTGCGGGCCTTGAATAAAGTGGCTTCTGGCGGTGAGCTCTCGCGCATCAGCCTAGCCCTACAGGTGGTCACCAGCCAATACACCAAAGTCCCCACCTTGATTTTTGACGAAGTCGACACCGGCATCGGCGGGCGCGTGGCGCAAATCGTGGGCAAGGCATTAAAAAGTTTGGGCCTACACTATCAAGTTTTGGCCATTACCCACCTACCCCAGGTTGCCGCCTGCGGCGACCAGCATTGGCAGGTGACCAAACACGAAACCGCAGAGCATACGGTGAGCCAGATTCATGTTCTCAACACTGAGCAAAGGGTGGCGGAAATCGCCCGCATGCTCGGCGGCGAAGTGGTGACCGACACCACATTGGAACACGCCAAAGAATTGCTATCGGCCCAATAGCTTGACTCATTGAAACCGAACGCCAGCCCATCCTTGAGGCTGGCGTTTTTGTTTACCCGTCAGGGCGACAGCCCACCGCCCCCAATAACAAACAAAAACATACAATAGAATCAACAGATAGCCCTGTTTTCAGGCTCATTTAAGCAGCGTATTCTAAGGTTAGCGCACAACCACTGCCGTTGTACTGACCCATCGCCCTTCTATGGTGCCCCTAACCCTTAGTGGAGACAGAGCATGAATACCGCTTGCCTAGAGCCAATACAGCCCCCTCAAAATCACTGGTATCGGATGGCGCACACGCTGCTACAGCAGGCTGACATCACCATCAATGGTGTTGAGCCTTTTGACCTGCAAGTGCATCATCCCAAGCTATTTGAACGCATTTTAAAAGAGGGCTCTTTAGGCCTCGGTGAAAGCTATATGGATGGTTGGTGGCAGTGCCAGCGCCTAGACATGTTTTTTGAACGTGTGTTAAGAAACGATTTAGAATGCGCCATGCCGCTACGCTGGCAAGATAGCCTACGCCTCTTAAGCGCGCGCCTATTTAACCACCAATCCCTACGGCGTGCTTGGCAGGTAGGAAAACATCACTATGATTTAGGCAATGATTTATTTAACCTCATGCTCGACCCTCATCTCCAATACTCCTGCGCCTATTGGCTAAGAGCCAGCACTTTAGAAGAAGCCCAAGAACATAAGCTACGCCTAATTTGTGAGAAGCTGTGCCTGAAGCCAGGCCAAACCTTATTGGACATTGGCTGCGGCTGGGGTGGGCTCGCCGCCTATGCAGCACGCCACTATGGTGTCAGCGTGGTCGGCCTCACCATATCAGTAGCGCAGCAGCGCTTGGCCCAAACCCATTGCCAAGGCCTAGACGTCGACATTAGATTGCAAGACTATAGAACATTAGCGCAGACGTTTGATCGCGTGGTGTCGGTGGGTATGTTTGAACACGTTGGCCCTAAAAATTACCGCACCTTCTTTCAGCGTGTGCGCCACTGCCTCAGGGCCGATGGCCTCTTCTTGCTGCACAGCATCGGCACCAACCACACCAGCCAGCGCGTCGATCCGTGGATAGAAAAATACATTTTCCCAAACGGTAAGCTGCCTTCGTTAGCCCAAATCGGTCAGGCCAGCGAAGGCCTTTTCGTTATGGAGGACTGGCATAATTTTGGTGCCGACTACGACCTCACCCTGATGGCTTGGCAACAGCGATTTAAAGCAGCTTGGCCAAGTTTAGCCAGCCATTATGGTGATCGCTTTGAGCGCATGTTTACCTATTACCTGCACGCCTGTGCGGGCGCTTTTCGGGCGCGCAACCTACAGCTGTGGCAGATCATGTTTAGCCCACAAGGTGTCGCAGGTGGGTTACGGGTGGCCAGAAGCTAAACCTTAAGACGGGGATTTAATCGCGTAGCCTTGCAGCAATAAAGACGGGGATTTAGGCGATAAATTCAGATCGTATATCGGATGCACCATATGGCCAAAGCCCGTGTCCCACGGCAACTCGTCTGGGCGCACCACGCTTTGGCAGCCAAACAGCCGCGCCTTATACTGGAACACCAATACGTGCTCGCCCACGCCATTGGCCAAAAAGGGTTGGTCAATGCCCACGGCGCCGCCGATGTAGTCAGAACGCAACACCTGACAACCAAAGAGGGTCTCGCCCACGGCGGTGCGGCTCAGCTGAGCCAACTGCGCCTCCGTCATATTGATGTAGTGATTACCTTGTTCATCCAGTGCCACTTCAAACATAGTGCCTCCTAAAACCGAATGGATTCAATTTAATAGAAACCTGCCTGATCACGCCCATCTTATCCTGATCGATCACAAAAACCAAACAAACCCGCTCATGGCGGGTTTATTTAATCCAGCTTAGGCCGCAGAGGCGACATCATTGCGGGATGTTGTAAACGTAACAGCCCAGCGTTTGTTTAATGCTTGGGGTTAAACTCAAACCATAAAGCCGCTGCAAGGCATCGTCCTGCCCTCGATCCCAAGGAAACGCCCCCTGCTTCACCGTCACGCGCTTGCCGTAATAAACGCCTTCATATTGAATAATAAGCTGATGATGGCCCAGCCCATCCGCTAAAAAAGGCTGGCCGATTTCAGCCTCAAGGCCATAATGCGAATCCACCACCAAACACTCAAATAAGCTCTCCCCAATGGGTAAACGACACAGCTGAGCAAGCTGTCCCTCGGTTAAGTCTAGGGCATGATCCCAGGATTGATCGGCAATCACGTGCATCATCATCCTTCCTTTTTGGGTGGCGTTACCACACGCTGATCTGGCTTTAAAAATGCTTCAGAATGCTGGCTCTTGGCCACACAGCCATAAAATAAATAATAATACAATATCATAACAATAGACAAAAAAATAGACCCTAAAAAGGGTCTATCGTGGGCCAAGCTTAAATGATCAAACCAATTAATCTTCAGCCTCGTCTTTAGGTGCCGTCTCAGCGCTGTCAGAGGCGTCTTCGCTTGCTACGGCATCAACAGCCAAAACCTCACCATCGCCCTCTTCGTCCAGCTCGTCCTCTTCCGTCTCCGCCACCTTGGTCAAGCTTACCAAGTGTTCGTTTTCATCGAGGTTAATCAGCTTCACGCCCAGAGCCGCACGGCCGGTTTCGCGTACTTGATCCACCTTGGTACGAATCAGAACACCGCCAGAAGTAATCAGCATCAAGTCGTCAGAGTCTTCCACTAAAGTCGCCGCTACGAGCTGACCGTTACGCTCACCGGTGTCGATCGCAATCACCCCTTGGGTACCACGATTGGCCTTACGGTAATCGTCAACCGGCGTGCGTTTGCCGTAGCCGTTTTCAGTTGCGGTTAAGACCTGCGCGCCACTTTCGTCGGCCGGATCGCTCACCAAAAGGCTGATGACGCGATTATCCGGATCGGTCAGATTCATGCCGCGCACGCCACGGGCGGTACGGCCCATAGGACGAACGTCGTTTTCATCAAAACGCACGGCCTTACCGGCGCTAGAGAACATCATCACGTCGTGCTGGCCGCTGGTCTTGGCCACGCCAATCAAGCTGTCGCCTTCATCCAAGGCCAAGGCAATAATGCCGGCGGTGCGTGGACGCGAGAAGTCGTTCAGCGGGGTTTTCTTAACCGTACCCAAAGCCGTCGCCATGAACACATATTCGTGTTCGGTGAATTCTTTCACCGGCAAGATGGCGCTGATTTTTTCACCTTCTTGTAAATCCAACACGTTGTTGACCGGACGACCACGGCTGTTACGGCCACCTTGAGGCAGCTTATACACCTTAATCCAATGACATTTACCTAAAGAGGTAAAGCACAATAGATAGTCATGGGTATTGGCCACAAACAAGGTTTCGATAAAATCTTCTTCTTTGGTTGCAGCTGCCTGTTTACCACGGCCACCACGGCGCTGAGCCTGATAGTCATCGGTTGGCTGCGCTTTAATGTAGCCGGTGTGGGTCAACGTCACAACCATTTCCTGCGGCGGAATCAGATCTTCGTCGGCAATGTCGCCACCAAATGGGTTGATTTCCGAGCGACGCTCGTCGCCAAACTGGGTCTGAACCGCCACCAGCTCATCGTTGATGATTTGGTTGACGCGTTCAGGTCGGGCCAGAATATCTAACAAATCCATGATGATGTCCATGATGTCTTTGTATTCAGCCACAATCTTGTCTTGCTCAAGGCCGGTTAGGCGCTGCAAACGTAAATCCAAGATCGCCTGCGCCTGAATTTCACTTAAGTGATAGCCATCTTCTTTCAGGCCATACTCTGGGCCCACGCTTTCTGGGCGAGCCATGGTTAAATCAACGCGGCTCAACATGTCTTCCACTAAGCCTGAGCGCCAAGCTTTGGCCAATAGACCGGCTTTGGCTTCAGGTGGCGTGGCGCTAGATTTAATCAAGGCAATGATTTCATCCACGTTCGACAAGGCCACGGCCAAGCCTTCCAAGACGTGACCGCGGTCACGGGCTTTACGTAGTTCAAACAGGGTACGACGCGTCACCACTTCACGACGATGGCGCAAGAATTCATGCAGAATCTGCTTGAGGTTCAAGAGGCGAGGCTGACCGTCGACCAAGGCCACCATATTGATGCCGAAGCTGTCCTGTAGCTGGGTCATTTTGTACAGCTGGTTGAGCACTACTTCAGCGTTTTCACCGCGCTTAAGCTCGATGTAAATACGCATCCCGGATTTGTCGGATTCATCACGCAAATCTGCAATGCCTTCGATGAGCTTTTCTTTCACCAAGACGCTGATTTTCTCCAACAGCTTGGCCTTGTTCACCTGATAAGGAATTTCATCCACGATGATGGCTTCTTTTTCACCCCGGCCTACTGGCTCAATATGGGTTTTGGCGCGCATCAATACACGACCACGGCCGGTGCGGTAGCCTTCACGCACGCCGGACAAGCCATAAATGGTGGCGCCGGTTGGGAAGTCTGGAGCCGGAATGTGTTCGATCAAATCGTCGACGCTCAGCTCAGGATCAGCCAATAAGGCCAAGCAAGCGTTGATGGTTTCTTTGATATTGTGTGGTGGAATGTTGGTGGCCATGCCCACGGCAATGCCGGAGCTGCCGTTGACCAACAGGCCTGGCACTTTGGCCGGCAAAATCAACGGTTCGTATTCAGAGCCATCGTAGTTAGGACCAAAGTCTACGGTTTCTTTGTCGATGTCGGCCAATAGCTCATGCGCAATGCGCGACATTCTGATTTCGGTATAACGCATGGCAGCGGCGCTGTCGCCGTCGACAGAACCGAAGTTACCTTGTCCATCGACCAGCATATAGCGCATAGAGAAATCTTGGGCCATACGCACGATGGTGTCGTAGACGGCTGAATCACCGTGGGGGTGGTATTTACCGATCACGTCGCCGACGATACGGGCAGATTTTTTATACGCCCGATTCCAATCATTATTGAGTTTATGCATCGCAAAAAGCACGCGGCGGTGTACGGGTTTCAAACCATCACGTACATCAGGCAACGCACGCCCCACAATCACACTCATTGCATAGTCAAGGTAGGAGCGACGCATTTCCTCCTCTAGACTAATGGCAATGGTTTCCTTGGCAAAAACTTGATCAGTCATAGCATATTTTTCTTGATAAGATAGTGATAAATTATAGCATAAACAGGGTTACTTCACATCATGTACGCCGTTTATATCCACGATTTCTCGGGTTTAAGAAAGCCGTGTGGCGCTTGACGCAAATTTTGACTGAATTTTTAAGCTCGAAAAGGGTCACACTAAATATTCCGACGCTTAAAGCTGTATGATGAAATCATTACAGCCTCATTTTCAACGAACGAAAAGGAAACCAATATGAAAAAATTCATGATCCCCGTACTGGGCAGCCTGTTTATTTTAGGTGCGTGTTCACAGGAAAGTGCCGCTACCGACGAAGCCCCTAGCGAAGCTTTAACCCAAGCGGCGCCAGAAGCCACCACCGAGGCAGCAGTAGACACCGAACACAATGCCCAAACCTCACTAGACTGGGCCGGCACCTATGAAGGCACCTTGCCTTGCGCCGACTGTGAAGGCATCAAAACCAAATTAGTGTTAAACGATGACGGCAGCTATGAGCGCACCAGCGAATACTTGAAAGAAGTGAAGCCCGGTGAAGAAACCACCTTTACCGACAAAGGTCAGTTTACCTGGAATCAAGCGGGCAACATCGTGATTTTGGACGAAGCGGCAGACAAAACTCAATACTTTGTGGCTGAAAACCGTCTCGAAATGCGCGACCAAGAAGGCGAAGCCATTACGGGCGCGTTAGCAGAACACTACATCTTGCAAAAGGCAGCTGAGTAATGAGCGCTACGCCCTGGCGACTGGGGCTGCTGGGCCTGTTTGTCTCATTAGGCCTGGCTGCATGCCAACCCCAAGGCCAGAATGAGGAAGGCGCCACGGAGCAGGAGGGTGATCAAATCACCCTCGCCTGCCAAGGCTTTGAAGACCAAGCCGCCTGCCAGCAGGTTGTCGAGAACTGCCTAGACAGCGGCGGCACGTTTGAATCCATCGCCCTAGTCAATAGCACCGATCAATCCATGTTCAACATCGTTTGCCGTGGTCCTGATGCCACCGCAGACCCGGTCCCCATTCCCATGCCAGAGGCTGAAGCCAGCACCCCTGCTAATGCTCAGCCCTGATGTAAAAACCAGCCCAGGCTGGTTTTTTTATGCCTATCCAAGATAGGTCACCACGCAAGAGTCGCCGTCTATCCCATTGAATTTAGAGAACCTACCCCAACCTAGAGGTAATATTGCCCAACTCATGATTCATTGTCATCCTAAGGAGCCTTAATGAGCCTATTACTCTCTCCTCTGACCATCGGTCAGACCACTTTAGCCAACCGTGTATTCATGGCACCGCTGACGCGCTTACGCAGCATTGAGCCAGGCGATCTGCCTACCGACTTAATGGCCACTTATTACGCTCAACGCGCCAGCGCTGGCTTAATCATCACCGAAGCCACTCAAATTTCCTCCCAGGCCAAAGGCTATGCCGGCGCACCAGGCCTACATTCGCCTGAGCAGCTGGCCGCTTGGCAAAAAATTGTCGACCAGGTACACGCTAAAAAAGGCCACATTGCGGTTCAGTTCTGGCACACCGGCCGAATCTCCCACTCGTCGCTACAGCCACAGCAGCAACCACCCGTAGCCCCTTCTGCCATTGCAGCCAAAAGCCGCACCTCTTTACGCGACGAAAAAGGCTTGGCCACGCGCGTGGATTGCTCTGAGCCACAGGCACTGACCCAAGAAGGCATTCAGCAAGTCATCGCCGATTTTGCCCACGCCAGCAGCATGGCCAAAGCCGCAGGCTTTGACTTTTTAGAGCTGCATGGCGCCCACGGCTATCTATTGCACCAATTCCTATCGCCCAGCGCCAATCAGCGCACCGACGCATACGGTGGCAGCATCGAAAACCGCAGCCGCCTTACCCTAGAAGTCGTCGATGCGGCCATTAAGGCCTGGGGCAAAGACCATATCGGTATTCGCCTGTCGCCCATGGGGCCCTTTAACGGTGTTGAAAACGGCGTCGATCAAGAAGAAGCGGCCCTGTATTTACTCAGTGAACTCAATCAGCGCCAAATTGCCTACGTTCATCTTTCCGAACCGGATTGGGCGGGCGGTGAGCCTTATACCGACGATTTTCGTCAAAAAGTACGGGCGACCTTCACCGGTCCCATCATTGCCGCCGGCGCCTACACCCAAGCCAAGGCCGAAGCCTTACTGAGCACCGGCCTTGCCGATGCCGTGGCCTTTGGTCGGGCCTACATCGCCAACCCTGACTTGGTTGAGCGTTTTGCCCACAATGCGCCGCTCAATCAGCCCGACCCAACCACGTTTTATGGTGGTGATGAAAAAGGCTATACCGACTACCCTTTCTTGCCCTAAACCATTCTTGCCCTAAACCATGCACAGTAAAAAACCACGCTTCGAAGCGTGGTTTTTTTGTTGGTCCGGCTTTAGCCGCCTCGGCACAGCCGTTCACAAGGCACGCCATCACCGTCGCCATCTAAGCGTTTCACCCGACACACGTTTAAGAAATAACGCGCTTCTTCACAGCTGTTCATCTCCTTACAGTATTGCTTGGTGCCACAGGTAAAATTAGCCTGCTGCGCCCGCCCTTTGCTGGCACGTGAGCGCGTGTGCTCACTGGGCACCACTTGGGTGCGCGCATCCTGCAGGCGATAGCCCTTACGCCAATCCTGAGGATAAATAGGATTAGGCTCCGACCACAGCCCCACGCGCTTGGCTTCTGCCTGACGCTGAGCGGCCAAGTAGGCTGGGTCTTTAGCGTATTCGACATAGGCCCAGGCCATGCCTTTTTGCACCAGCATCAGGTTCACGTTTTTATTTTGTATGTACACAATCCCCAAAGTACGGCCATAGCGATCGGTACTGCCCCCTTTAATCACCACATCTTTACCAAACACAGCATCGGACAACACTTTTTTAGCCGCCGTCCCAAAGGGCTGCTTGTTTTCTGGGGCATCAATCTCACCCAGGCGTACCTTCACCTGCTTTTTGGCCGCGGTTAAACAGGTTAAGGTATCGCCATCGGCAACCCCCACCACCCTACACGCCATGTCTTGAGCCTGAGCCGTGGCCATTAAACCCAATAGCCCCAACCACACTATTACTTTATTTAATTTCACTGATCATAAATCCATACTTCGATGATGAGCCTTCACGCCCATCGGTTGACTAACAAAACGGCTTTACTGCCCGAATGCCTGATCAAGCCAGAGCCCCAGCCAATCAAGCGTCAGGCATGGTAACAAGTGTGGCCCATTCAGCAAAGGCCTCGGATGGACATTCATGCCTAAACGGCTGATCACATGCACATTATGCAGCCAAAATAAAAACAACCACAGCTCAGTGTGGTTGTTGGCAATGGGGCTTACGCCCAATAATCGGGAATCAGTTTTGGGTCACATCATGCGCTTGTAAAAATACGTATAGCTGATCTTTCAAATTAAGCTTCTCTTTTTTCAGCCTCATGATCTGATCATGATCGGCGTGGGTTTTCTCCATGCGGGCAATTTCATGATCTAAGGCATTATGTTTTTCAAAAAGAGATTGGAATCTGGGCTGAGTGCTTTTAAGTTGAGAAATTAAATCACGGTATTCTGGAAACATGATGCAGCTCCTATTTAATAATGGGTCATGACTGAAGGATCACGCTGGTCATTGCACAATATTCATAGACGGCCTTTCTGCGGTTCAACACGTTCTTTTTACAGATTTTTTAAGTCGTTTTCACACTAAAGGAAGTTTTAGTATGGTCTTTTAAAGCCGTTCCAGTCAACCCATCCCATTGATTTAAATCAAAATAAAAACAATATAATAGGGAACCAATTCGCACAACCAGACCCTACCTCGCCTCACGCCCCTTTATCCTGGTTGACGCATTTTGACCACGGTTTTTCCAGCCCAGCGCTCAACCATGGCTCTGATCCACACCAGCCCAACAGATCCTAGGCCCAACAAAAAACGCCAAAGTCTGCCTTTGGCGTTGGCTCAATAAGCCTTGGATCAGCTTATAGCATGTGTTTATATTGAATGAAGCCCGTTTTTTGGGCAATGCGGTCATACAATAGCTGGGCAGTGTGGTTGGTTTCTTCCGTCAGCCAATGCACTCGCGACCAGTTTTGGGCCTTACCCCATTGATAGGCGGCCTCAATGAGGGCACGACCCACGCCTTGACCACGTACAGATTCATCCACGTATAAATCCTGTAAATAGCCATAATTTTGCACCGTCCAGCAGCTGCGATGCTCGATGAGATGAGTAAAGCCTACGATGCGCCCATCTGCTTCAGCCACCAATGCCCACATGGGCTCGGCCTCGTCCATAAAGCGCTGCCAGTTCACCTGAGCCTGCTCAGCGCCTAAATCGGCCCGATAAAATACTTGGTAGCCTTGCCACAATGGCAACCAAGCCGCTTGATCAGCCTCGTTGGCCAACCGAATGTGAATGTGTCGTGTCGACATCCTTTTCTCCTTAAGGGGTGGTGCTTTAAATCGAGACAAAACGATAGCCAACGCCTGTTTCGGTGATTAAATGCACCGGCATGGCAGGATTGGTTTCTAATTTTTGGCGCAAATGCCCCATGTAAATGCGTAAATAATGCGGCTGTTCCACATAGTTAGGGCCCCACACCGCGTTGAGCAAATGGCGCTGAGTACACACCTTGCCCTTATGGTTGACCAATTCAATCAATAAAGCGTATTCGGTTGGGGTTAGGTGAACGTTTTGGCCATTTTTTTGCACCACCCGATTCACCACGTCGATAGACAAATCGCCGCTGACTAAGGGCTGATGCAAACCTTGCGGCTGCATCCGCCGTGTCTGTACCCGTAGCCGTGCCAAAAATTCGGGAATGCCAAACGGCTTAGTCATGTAATCATCGGCGCCCGCGTCTAAGGCGGCTACTTTTTCTGGCTCATCGTGGCGCGCCGTCAACACGATCAACGGTGCATGAGACCATTGCCTAAAAGCACTGATGAACTGTTTGCCATCGCCATCGCCCAAGCCCAAATCCAAGATCACGCAATCTGGCTGGCGTGAAGCCGCTTCAATCAGCCCCCGCTTCACCCCATCGGCCTCAAACACGCGCCAGCCTTCTTCGCTTAAGGCCAAAGCCAAAAAACGGCGAATGTGAGGATCGTCTTCAACGATTAAAATGGTTTTGTGTCCGTCCATGCTTCACTCTAGGCTGGGTGCTGGCTGTAGCGGCAAGGTAAACCAAAAATGGCTGCCAGCACTGTCGCTGCGTAACGCCGCATCAATGTGCCCAGCATGAGCGGTTACGATGGTTTTGGCAATACTTAAACCCAAACCCGTACCGACTTTGTGGCTTTCTTTTTCGCCGCGGCTAAATTTTTGAAACAGTTCGGCCACTTGCTCAGGCTGTATGCCTTGACCGTGATCCAAGACCGACACCTGCAAGCATTGTGCCAACACCTTCACCTCAATGGTTACTTCGGCCGGCGCAGGGCTATAGTGAATGGCGTTGTCCACCAGATTGCTTAACACGCGCTCAATCAACACCCCATCACAGGCCACCAACGGGCAATCTGCTGCTATGTGGGTATGGAACGCCACTTCTGGATGGGCAAACAAGGTGGCCCGCGTCACGCTGCCCACCAGCTCTTCCATTGAATGCCACTCCTTGTGTAAAGAAAATTCAGCGCTTTGTAGGCGCGCCATTTCCAATAGATTAGACACCATGGCATACAGCCTTTGAGCGCAGTCATGAATGGCGTTGAGGCTATCGGCCACTTGCTCTGGCGCCAGCTTTTGCTGGGCTTTAGCCAACCATTCGGCTTGCGCCATCAGCGCCGTCAGCGGCGTGCGTAAATCGTGTGAAATCGTCGCCAACAGCGTATTGCGCATTTGTTCTGAAGCAATCCCCATCGTGGCCTGTTGGGCCACGGCGGCAAAGTGAATCCGTTCCAAGGTTAAGGCTACTAAGCTGGCCAGCACATCGAGCTGACGCCGCTTTTCGGGCAACCACAAGGACTGTGGATCATCCGGCGCAATCGCCAAAATGCCGCGAATACGAATGGGGGCCTTGAGCGGCAAATACAAATAAGGGTGTTTGGGCAAGGTGTGGGTGCCAAAACCGGCCTCTTGTTGATGAGCATACGCCCACTGCGCAATGGGCAAATCAATGCCGTCAGCCGGCTGCGTCTGTTGTAATTGTTCGTCTAGATTAGGCAGCAAAAAGGCCACTTTACCTTTAAATTCTTGCAACAAGATTGCCTGGCTTTGCCGAATGATCTCATCAAACTCCAACTGCCCGGACAGGTTTTTGGCAAACTCAAACAGCGAAATGGCACGTTGCTCGCGCCGATTGGCCATGCGTGCGCGCAGCTTGAGCGACAAGGCATATTGACCGGTCAAGAGCCCCACCCCCAGCATCACCACGAACGTGATCACATACTGCACATCGCCCACGGCAAAAGAATGGCGCGGCATCACAAAGCCAAAGTCAAACAGCGCCACCGTAATGAACGATGCAAACATGCCCACGCTGCGGCCATAGCGCACGCTCATCGCGACCACCAAAACCAAAAACAGCATGATGATGTTGGCGTTGTCCAAGACATCGGCCAGCGGATACAACAACAGACTCAAGGCACAGCTGGCCAGCAGCGTCACCCCGTAGGGCCATAGGCGCGCGCGCCAAGCGCTCTTAGCCGCAGCCACAGGCGCCGTCGGCATAGCCTGGCGCCCCACCTTACTGGATGCCTCGGCCCCGCCGCTGCCAACGTGCACCACGTTGATCTCAGGCGCCAGAGCGCGAATCTGTTGCGCCACGCTACGCCGCCACGGCCAGCGAGACGATCCAACTAAACACATCACATGGGCAAGATTATGCGCCCGTGCGTAGGCAACCCACTCCGGCACAGACTGTTCGCCTTGCGTGTAAGCTGTTTGCGCCCCCAAACTGGCCGCAAAGCGCAGCTGCGCCGTCACCGCCGCCTGCCGAGCCTGAGCCGCTTTATGTCCGCTAGGCGTGTCGACAAACAGCACATGCCACTCACCGCCCAACTGTCCAGCCAAACGCGCGCCGCTGCGGATCAAATGCTCATCGTCAGCCCCCCCGCTTAAACACACCAGCACGCCTGCATCGGTCTGCCAGACGCTGTGAATGGCTTCGCGCTGACGATGGGTTTTCACGTCGGCCTCAATGCATTCAGCCGTACGTCGCAGCGCAATCTCACGCAAGGCGATTAAATTGCCTTTTTTAAAAAAATGCTGATGCGCCCGCTGCGCCTGAGCCTGAGCATAAATGTGACCATCTTGTAGACGCTTGGTTAACTCTTGTGCCGTGGCGTCCACCAGCACGATCTCATTGGCACCATCAAAAAACGAGTCGGGCACGGTTTCGTGAATCGCCACCCCGGTAATGTGGGCCACCACGGCATTCAGGCTGTCTAGATGCTGCACATTCAGAGTGGTCCAGACGTTGATGCCTAAATCCAACAGTTCGGCCACATCCTGCCAGCGCTTAGGGTGGCGCGATCCCACCACGTTGCTGTGGGCCAGTTCATCCACCAGCAGCAGTTCGGGCCGAGCCAAAATGGCAGCATCCAAATCAAATTCCAGCACGGGCTTACCGTGAAACAACCACGTTTTTTTGGGCAGCGTTGGCAAACCTTGTGCCTGCGCCATCGTCGCCGCTCGCCCGTGGGTTTCCACCACGCCAACTAAAACGTCTCCCCCAGCCGCCTGAACCTCTTTGGCCGCCTGTAACATGGCGTAGGTTTTCCCAACCCCGGCCACAGCGCCCACATAGATCCGCAGCTTACCCCGCTTTTGGGCGCGCTCATCGGCCTGTAACGTGTGCAACAAGTGATCGGGGTCTAGGGTTTGATTCATCATCATGGTGTAGGCTTCGCTAACTGATCTAAACGGTCATTTAATAACAATACATTAATCCTATTTTCACCAAATAGCCATGTCGATCGCACTGCCTGTTCGGCAATCAAAGCCCGTAGCTGAGCTTCATCCAGCGCCCGTGCCTGAGCCACGCGCGGCACCTGATACTCGGCCGCCGCTAGACTGATGTCTGGATCTAGGCCGCTGGCCGAATGGGTCACT